>JAYTUJ010000063.1:0-3214 GCA_043744615.1 bacterium | reverse complement strand
TATTAAAAAATAATAAGATTGTTTATGTTATTTCAAAAGGTAGACTTGTTAATCTTGAGTCTGCAGAAGGTCACCCTGCCTCGGTTATGGATATGAGTTTTGCAAACCAAGCATTAGTTGCAAAATTTATTGCAACGAATAAATTAAGTGCTGGCATACACGAAGTTCCAGAGAAGATACAAAAAGATGTTGCGGATATGAAGCTAAAAACTCTTGAAATCAAAATTGACTCTTTAACTAAAAAACAACGAGACTACTTTACAAATTAGCATTTTTGTTCTATTATTTTATTAGATCGTAACTTCAAATAAAGGGTGCGTCAAACGTACTCTCATTGGAAAGCGGTCTATCCACTAAAAAATCAAAATCAAATCCAGAATTAAAATGAGTATCTCATCTGATAAAAAAAAGCCTTTTTATATAGGCCTTCCCGCAAAGAGCTTTGAACCCAAACTGAAATTCATCTCCAGTAATCGGCATGAAATAGTTCTTACCGAAAAAGATAATCGGGATGTTATTTATAGCCGAATGCCGGGTGAAACTTTGGTAGAAATGATAAAGCGAGGAAAGAACCATGCGCAAAGAAAGTATGGATACGAATCTATTCAAAAAGGAAACGTTGCCATCGAAATCCACTCGCACGTAGTATTTACTCAGCTTGCTGCTGCATAGACCTTCGAACCGCTTTTCAAACTTAACCCATCCCCGAACGCACTGCGTTCGGGGATGAAGTTTTTTATAGTAATACTTTTTTAGACAGATTAGACAGACTTCTGTATCTTTTCAATATCTTCAGCAATTTGCTTATTTAAAGCTTCTACAGACTCAAACTTTATATCTTCTCGAACTTTTTCACCTACTTTTAAGCTGACATGTTTGTCGTATAGGTCACCTGAAAAATCAAAAATATGAGCTTCAATTAAAGGTCTTTGGGTAGAAACATAACAAGCTGCAAGGTATTCTTTTTTTTCTGCACCCTCAACTTCAAGATCGTCTAATGTAATATGTCCTTTATAAACTCCAGGAGCTAAACTTTGATTTGTACCAAAAGGAATATTAGCGGTTGGAAAACCGTGCAACCGGCCTTCCCCTTTTCCTCGTCCTACTATTCCACTAATAAAAATGTTCATGTTGGTATAATTTTGAAAATAATGATATCTACAATATACTCTTAAATATATGGCTGTACAAGAGGATAATAAAAAAAATGAATCTATTCAAAATAAAGACCGCAAACTTACTGCCGAACTCATCTCATTTGCATACAATATTGGATTTGCAATAATCATTCCAATAATTATATTTGTGGTTTCAGGACGACTAATTGACAAAAAACTAAATTCGTCGCCTATCTATCTTTTAGTCGGCTTAGCATTGTCATTCATCACGACTTCATTCATTATTATGAAAAAAATAAAAGAAATATCTAAAGACATAAAATGAAACAAGGAACATCCTCAATATCAGAACATATATCATTACCCGCCCAAAAGCTTTTTACAATTGGAAACTTTACAGTAACCAACACAATCCTTACTGCTTGGGTAGTTATTGCGGTAATTATTGCTTTTGCTGCTTCTTATAAATACTTAGGTAAACGAGTAAGAATTGCAGTTACCATGCTTATTGAAGGCTTTATCGACTTAATGACATCTATTAGTGGTGACCGAGCTTTAGTTAAAAAATACTTTCCTCTTGTTGGAACTATCTTTATTTTTGTACTTGCATCAAACTGGGCTGGAATTTTACCTGGAGTTGGAACTATAACCGCACACACTGAAGTAAATGGTGTTTCTGCGCATTCAGCACTATTTCGTTCTGTATTTTCTGATTTAAACATGACATTAGCACTTGCTTTGATTGTGGTGACCACTACTCATATTATTGGTCTCGTTACAATTGGTATTAGACCTCATATCAGCAAATTTATTACATTTAAAAGCCCTATTAAGTTTTTTGTTGGTATTCTTGAACTTATTAGTGAAGTAAGTCGAATTGTTTCCTTCTCTTTTCGACTTTTTGGTAACGTATTTGCTGGCGAGGTTCTTATGGTTATCATTTCTTTTCTTGTGCCTTACGCTGCACCGATCCCATTTTTAGGACTTGAGCTATTTACAGGCTTAATTCAAGCCCTTATTTTTTCTGTACTCACCATGATGTTTATCGTGGCCTCAACACAATCTCACGAGGAGCATGCGGAACACTCAACAAAAGAAGAACACACTGCGTAGCAATATGCGCAATTATTTGAGTTTTAGAGAAGTACTGCTATAATTCCTACACAAAGCCAATTTAGGCCAATTATTAATTTTGTTATAACTTATTTATGGATTTCAAAGATTTAAAGGTATTCGCAGCAGCTATCGCTATTGGATTAGGAGCAATCGGACCAGCACTTGCTATCGGTAATCTTGCTGGAAAAGCATTAGAAGCTATTGGACGAAACCCAGAAGCATCTTCAAAGATTCAATCAGCGATGATTCTTGCGATTGCCTTTACTGAAGCTATTGCGATCTACGCACTTGTAGTTTCTCTTGTTATTATTTTCGTTTAGTTTTCTTTTTGGTAAAAAATGGAAGCACTTACCCACGGTCTTGGTATTGAATGGAAATCACTGATTGCCCAGCTTATAAACTTCGGCATCTTGGCTTTTGCTCTGTGGAAACTTTTGTATAAGCCTGTTATCGCAAGTATTGATGCGCGAGACAAGCGAATGTCAGAAGAAGAAAACAAAACTAAATCAATTGAAGATCGTCTTTCTCAAATTGAGGCAGACCGTACAGAAATAATCAAAAAAGCAAAAGCTGAATCAGATTCAATTTTAAAAGAGGCTCGAGATTTAGCAAATTCTTTAAAAGAATCAATTGCTAAAGAAGCACAAATTGAAACTGAGAAAAGATTACTTAAATGCGAAAAAGATCTTTCTGAACAAGCCGAGAAAATTCAACGTGAAATAAAATCAGAAATCGGAACTATTGTTATTGATGCGTTAGAAAAAGTTATCGGTGGATATGTAACTGATGACGTTAAAACAAAAATGAAGCAAGATATTGTGAGTGAAATTTCTAAAAAATAATTATGCGAATATCTGCAAAACAATACGCACAAACATTATTTGAACTCGTTAAAGAGTCTTCATCTGATGTTTCTGTTGTTGTACAAAAATTTGCAGAATCAATGTACGCAAAAGGTGATGCAAAAAAAGTGCCTGAGG
>JAYTUJ010000062.1:0-13781 GCA_043744615.1 bacterium | reverse complement strand
CAACGTCAGCTCGTACGTCTCGTGTTTCTATATTAAGCGTAATCATAGGGGCAATTATATATATATTTAGTAAAAATGCAACTAGTAATGCACTTATTTAGCTGGTGAAGGCAAAGTCTGGTTAGTAGCCTTAAGCGCCTCTATAATTGTAGGTTGTTTGCTTGCATCGGGGAATGAGGCAAGTACTCGTGCCGCTTCAGCCAGAGCTTCTGATGATTTTTGAAGAATAAGGACACTTGCATAAGTAACAGCGGCGGCTTCAAAAGAGGGTTCTTCTTCATACGCTTGTTTAAACGTAATTACTGCTTTATCCATTTGTTTTGCGTATATATATGACTGTCCAAGCTGAAAAAGTATTCCTTGTTTTTTAGGTGAAAGGTCTCGTGCTCTTTCTAGAAGCGGAATATACGCCGTTGGATCTTTTTGATTAATGATATCACTCAAAAAAGTTCCGTAGAATAAATAGTATCGGGCATCTTGTGGTGTTTCTTTAAGTTGTTGATCGTATTGAGTTCGAACAAGTGAAAAGAAATCATTTTTTGTTTTGTCAGGAACTTGAGGCGAAGAAATTATTGATTTTGCAATACTTACCAATTGTTCTCGTGCTTCATATTGTCCAGAAGATTGATATGAAAATGTTTCATTAAATAGTGAAAGATTTTTATCGAGTCCCCCATCATCTTGATGCGGTTGTAGCGCTGCAATCAATGCCACGTTTTGTGCGTATGGTTTATACACACTGTAATAGAGTGAAAAAGAAAGTAGAATTAACACAAAAGGAAGAACAACATACGAAGCTTGGTCGAGTTTGTCTGACGTAAGTTCGGTTGTTTTTTCTAAAACATTTTGTGTTGAACGTGCATGTATATATGCAAATATCGCTGTAATAAAAATAATACTAACGATGTTATCAAACACAACAAGGTTGTGAATAAAGTAAGCGACAATCAGTGCGGTTAATAGTGTTCGCTCAATAAGAGGTTCTTCAAAATTTGTTTTCTTCCAAAGATAATATAGAACGAAAACAAAAATTGATAGATACACAAAAAGACCAATAAACCCTGATTGAACAAGTACGTCGAGAACAATATTGTGTGATCGGTCAAACCATTGTTCGAGACCATACATTTGTGGATCGTAATATTTATTAAAAATATAGTTAAAGCTTTCTTGTCCCCAACCGATTAAAGGACGTTCTTGCATACCTTTAATAGCCATTGGCCAAATATATGATCGTCCTTGGCTTTTATCGAACGGAGAAATATTTGCAAAACGACTTAAGATTGGATTATGTTGAACAAATTGTGTATTTCGAATTGAATAAAATCCGACAACACTCACCGCAATAATTAAAATAAAGGCGAGTGAAGATTTTTGAAGGACTTTATTTTCTTTTTCTTTGAAAGCAAGAATTCCTGCACCAACCAAAAGACCAACAAGTAAACCTAAGATGGTTCCTCGTGTTCCTGTATGGTACAAAATAAAAAATGAACAAAGTGCTAATACTGCATACAATATTCTTTCGGCATTAAAAGTTCGACAAACAATAACAACAACATTGAACAGAACAATTGGTATCAAAAAGAATTTAAATAAAAACGGAATCGCCTGCCCTGCTGCATTACTTGCACTAAATTGAGAAAAGAATCCAAAAAGCATCACCGCAAAACCCGCATTGATGCCCAACATGATTGGATTATATATTTCAACAGCTTTTCGGTTTTTTCGGAAGAAAAATATAAAACAAAATATGATAACAAAAAGTTCAAATACTGCTAAGTAAATAGCGTTGCCGAGAGTCGATTGAAGTCGAGGATCGTTTGTTGTAAAATTTTCAACTTTTAAAAGCTCGTACAAACCATATATATTGATTGAAGCAGAAACTCCAATAACTACGTTGAACCATTTATGCCAAATTTGTTCTGTCTTAAGAATAGAGCCTGCAACAATAAATAATGCAAACATGTGAAGATACGTTACAAAACCTTCCATTCGTTCAAAGTTTGACCACATACTTTTAAATGGATTCATTCCGTTTAAGTCAGCAATCGCAACAATAACAACATACAATAAGAGAGCGTAGGATATGAAAGATTTTTTAGGTCGATATGTTGAATCTAAAAACATTAATATAATCCAAGAGCCGAGTGCGAGTTCAACACAAATTCTAAAAATAAGATTTTTTGCAACGATGTATGGAAAAAACATTGAGTACCCAACAATTGCAGGAATAAATGGAAGTGTAAATATACTTATAATACAAAGATATGTAATAAATTTTTTAAATGTCATGGATAAACTATATCACAATGTGTTATGATATTTGAATGAAAAAAGCTTTAATTACTGGTATAACTGGGCAAGATGGATCATATCTTGCAGAACTTCTTTTAGAAAAAGGGTACGAGGTTCATGGAATTATTCGACGCTCATCAAGTTTTTCAACAGGACGCATTGATCATATTTTTGAAAAACTAAAGTTACACTACGGAGACCTCGGAGACGCAACAAGTGTGTCACGTTTAGTTGAACTTATTCAACCAGATGAAATTTATAATCTTGGCGCACAAAGCCATGTTCGAGTAAGTTTTGATATTCCTGAATTTACTTCGGATATTGATGCACTGGGAACACTCCGACTGCTCGATGCAATTAGAAACTACAAACCAGATGCAAAATTTTACCAAGCATCTTCTTCTGAAATGTATGGCTTGGTACAAGAAGTTCCACAAACAGAACAAACACCCTTCTATCCCCGATCACCATACGGATGTGCAAAATTATATAGTTTCTGGATTACAAAAAACTATCGAGAAAGCTACAATATGTTTGCAGCAAATGGAATTTTGTTTAACCATGAATCTCCACGACGCGGAGAAACTTTCGTAACTCGAAAAATAACTCAGGCACTTGCTCGAATTAAATTAGGAACACAAGATGTTTTAAAACTTGGAAACATGTATGCAAAACGCGATTGGGGTTATGCAAAAGATTATGTTGAAGCAATGTGGATGATGTTGCAACACAACACACCCGAAGATTATGTAATTGCAACAAATGAAACTCATACCGTAAAAGAATTCTTAACTGAATCTGCAAAAATTTTAGATATGGATATTGTATGGTCAGGCGAAGGTGTTGATGAAAAAGGAACCGATACAAAAACAGGAAAAGTAATTGTTGAAATTGACCCAAGGTATTTTCGCCCTGCAGAAGTTGATTTATTGATTGGCGATGCAACCAAAGCAAAAAAAGAAATTGGTTGGACACCGAAAACAACGTTTAAAGAATTAGTAAAGATAATGACTGAAGCAGATTATGATGCAGAAAAAAAGTAAAATCTACGTTGCGGGACATAATGGCCTTGTTGGCAGTGCACTTGTACGAGCACTGAAGTCAAAAGGTTATACAAATATAATTACCCGAAGTCATGCCGAATGTGATTTACGAAAATCATACGCGGTCAATGATTTATTTGATAAAGAAAAACCTGAATACGTATTTTTAGCTGCTGCTCGTGTTGGTGGAATTTTAGAAAACAGCACCTACCCTGCTGACTTTATTCGAGATAATTTAATTATTCAGACAAATATAATTACTGCTTCTCATAAATACGAAGTAAAAAAACTTTTATTTTTAGGAAGTTCTTGCATTTATCCGAAACTTGCAAAGCAACCAATTAAAGAGTCGTATTTTATGACTGGTCCTTTAGAAAAAACCAATGAGGCGTATGCAATTGCAAAAATCGCTGGCATTACGATGTGTCAGTCTTACAACAAACAATATGGAACAGACTACGTAAGTGTCATGCCTACAAATTTATATGGCCCGCATGATAATTTTGATTTAACAAGTTCGCATGTACTACCTGCTCTTTTACGAAAATTTTATGAGGCAAAAAAGAATAATTCATCTGAGGTTGTCGTGTGGGGTTCTGGAACACCAAAACGAGAATTTTTATTTGTCGACGACATGGCAGATGCGTGTATCTATATTATGAATAAATATTCAGGATCAGATATTGTAAATATTGGAACAGGAAAAGATGTTTCTATTAAACAACTTGCGTTGCTCATCAAAAAAATTACTGGTTACAAAGGCAAAATTGCTTGGGACAAAACAAAACCGGACGGAACACCCCGAAAACTTCTTGATGTAAAAAAATTACACAAACTCGGTTGGAAACATAGCGTTGAAATTGAAAAAGGAATTACTAAAACATATCAGTGGTTTGTGAAGAATAATGCCTAAGTTATCGAGCATAGACTCTCTTCGAGGAATAGCGGTTTTGTTAGTAGTGTTGGTTCACACAACATTTATTGTTTCTACGCTTGATTTTAATCCGATATTAAAAAAATCTATTGATCTAGGAACAATTGGAGTGCAGTTGTTTTACATACTCAGCGCATTTACATTATGTCTTTCAATAGAAACACGAAAAGAAGTTGGTATGAAAAACTTTTTTCTCCGTCGTTTTTTTAGAATCGCACCAATGTGGTACGTTGCTCTTATATTGTATACATTCACTTCTATTTTTTATTTTAAAGATTATGTATTTACAGCCTCTAATACGTTGTCTCATGTCTTTTTCTTACATGCATTTGTTCCTTCGCATATTAATAGTTTAATTCCCGGTGGATGGAGTGTTGGAATTGAAGTTTTATTTTATGCTTTGTTTCCGATATTTTTTAAAATTCTTTCTTCTCCTAAAAAAAGTTTATATGCAATGGGGGCATCAATTAGTTTTATTTGGGTTACATGCTCGGGTGTACAATTTTTCTCTCCCGAACTATGGCGTGACCCGACGGTAAGGAATTGGTTATTTCAATTTCTACCTGCTCAGCTACCCTTCTTTTTAGCAGGTATATTTTTATATCAAATTTATAAAACAAAAAAATATCCTTGGAAAGAGATGGTATTTTTAACAGTGGGGCTCATTCTTCTCCGACAGCTTTTTAGTTTACTCAGTGGTGGCTCATTATATTTTAGTGGTTTATATATATATGTTCCCATATTACTTTTATTACTTTTTTATGTACTCAGCCATAATTATTGGATCTGGAACAAAAACAAAGCATTAATTTGGATAGGTAAAATTTCTTATAGTATGTATTTATTAGATTTATTATTTGTTACCTTCTTTAGAAAAATTATACCGATTGAAGAATATACTGTTTGGATATTTGCATTAGTTTTTATTTTCTCTGTATTAGTACTTACTGTTTTAGGAACAATTACTTATTTTATTATCGAAAAACCTTTTATTACTTGGGGTAGAAAATTTACTGATAGTTTACAAAAATAAAATTCTAAGACACACTAGAACTACTCATTATGTTTGGAACGTATAGATACATACTCGCATTATTGGTTATCATTGTTCATACGTGGGCCTCACCCTTTTCTTTTTTTGCGTATGCCGGAACTTCTGCTGTCTTTGGTTTTTTTATGCTTTCGGGATATTTAATGTCACTTGTTTTGGATAAAAAATATATTCCGGCACATAATTGTTCTTGTTGTTATTGTCCTATTAAATCTTGTTATTACATTAGTAAAAGGGACCGATCAACATATGACTTTTGGTAATGTGTTGTGGGAATTTATTTTATTCGGAAAAGAATTCACTTACTTACAAATGCTAAACCCACCCATGTGGTCATTAGGGGTTGAACTTGAATTTTATGCGTTAGCACCTTTTTTAGTACGTAGAAAAGTTTTACGAAGAATTGTTGGCGTGGCATCAATTGCATATTGGATTGCAATATTTTTAAGCACAAAGAGCTTTGATCCGTATATTTATCGATTCATGTTCTCAAGTTATATATTATTCTGGATTGGTATTGAAATATACACCTATCGAGACCGGTTTATAAATTGCATACAAAAAATAAATCAACGAACTCAAAATATTTTCCTTGGGACAATTATAGGTTTAGAATTTTTACACATCTTTTTGGGAAATATCATTTTTCAAAATGAATATGTTGCAACGATTATATTTATAGCGTTGAACATAGTTTTACTCTTTTTACTTTCTATCAAAAAACAGTCTTTAAAAGATACATTTTTAGGGAATTTATCCTTTGGCGTATTCGTTATTCACTTTTTAGTTATGAGGGTTTTAACAATGACACATCTATCCGTATTTAAACCTGGATTAATTTTATTTTTTGTAACTGCATTAATTTCAAGTATTTTGGCGTATATTGCATACAAATATCTCGAAGTTCCTCTTCAAAAGTATAAAGACTAAATTGTTTATATATAGTATTATGGGTATATGTTGAAACGTATTTACCGAACCATAGGTATTCATTATGGCCATAACGCAACGGTTTGTTTAATGGAGGATGGCGCAATAACTCATGCCATTAGTGAAGAACGGTTTAATCGGATCAAAAACTCTACTGGTTGGCCAACAAAAGCTCTCGAATATATTCACAAACAAGCATCAGGACCAATAGATGCATATGCATTTCCTCAAGAAAAATGCTACGGATATTTATGGATGAAAGCAAATGGATTTGAATCACGACAATATTCAGCTTCATATGCAGAGAATCCTCCAAAAACTCCGCTCGCCTATCGAATTTCTAAAGATTGGTTTTACAAAAGACTCACAACATATATTACAAAAACTGACAAAGAGATTTCTGAAAATGTAGCGTTGAAAAAAGAAATGGCAAATGACTTTGCAAATCGTTTAAATACAACTTCAGATAAAATTGTATTTGTTGATCATCATCGAAGTCATGCACTTTCTGTAATACCTTTTTTAAAAAATCCAACTAAACCTACCTTAGTATTTACGCTTGATGGTGAGGGTGATAACTTGTGCGCTTCTGTACGAATTATTAAACCAGACGGAACAGAAGAATTATTACAAGAAACACCAAAAATACATTCTATTGGATACTTGTATCGAGAAATTACCGCATTACTTGGAATGAAACCCGATGAACATGAATTTAAAGTCATGGGTCTTGCTCCATATACAAAACAAGAGCACGTAAAAAAACTTCTTCCGATATTTGAAAAATTAGTTTGGCTTGATGAACATAATAATTTTAAATCTGATATTCCTCTTCCTGCTTGTATTCATTATTTAAAAGAAAAACTTGCATATCATCGATTCGATAATATTGCGGGAGCGGTTCAACAATTTATTGAACAAATAACTTTGCAATGGATACAAGGTTGGATTAAAAAAACAAACCTTCATGATCTTGGACTTGCAGGAGGTGTATTTATGAATGTAAAAATGAATCAACTTGTTTGTGAATTACCTGAAGTTTCTTCACTTTCAATTACTCCGAGTGGTGGCGATGAATCAACAGTATTTGGTGCATGTATTGCAGCAACAAAAGATATAAAGGTATCTCCACTCAATAATATGTATTTAGGAAATGCGTATACTGACGCAGAAATAGAAAAAATTATTGAGGCTCAAAAATTAGGCGCCGATTATATAGTGACAAAAGAAGATCAAATTAATAAGGTAGTTGGTACATTACTTGCAGCGGGCCACGTAGTGGCCCGCATCGATGGTCGTATGGAATTTGGTGCTCGAGCATTAGGAAATCGATCTATTTTAGCTAATCCTTCAACATTCGATACTATTCGAATCATTAATGAAATGATTAAAAACCGAGATTTCTGGATGCCTTTTGCAACAAGTATCATAGAAGAAGAAAAAGATACGTACCTAATTGATAACAATAAAACCTCTTCTGACTTTATGATCATCACTCATAAAACTCATCCGATTGCACAAACTCATTTAACTGCGGCGATTCATCCGTACGATAAAACAAGTCGACCTCAAATTGTTTCTAAAAAAATAAATCCTGGATATCACGAAATTATTTCTGAATTTAAAAATCTTACAGGAATCGGTGGAGTGTTGAATACTTCTTTTAATCTTCATGGAGAACCCCTTGTTGAAAGTCCTCAAGATGGAATCAGAACATTACAAAATTCGGGGTTAACTCATCTTGTAATTGGTTCATATTTGATAAAAAAGATTTCTTAATCTATGGAGTCAGTAATTAAATCAGGAAAATCTATATTCAAAGAACTTGAAGTGTATATAAAAAATACGGGCTGGCTTTTTGTGGGCCGAATTGTAAATCTTTCAATTAGTTTTTTTATTGGAGCTTATGTAGCAAGGTATCTTGGCCCCGATCAATATGGAACACTTAACTTTATTATTAGTTTTGTGGGAATCTTTGGATGTCTTTCAAGTTTAGGTATTGATGGAATCATCGTACAACGTCTCATTAACCACACAGACAAAAAAGATGAGATTTTAGGAACTTCGTTTGGAATGAGAATTATTGGGGCTAGTTTAGTTATTATCTTCTCTACCCTTGCTGCGGCAATATTAGGAAATTCTTTTGAAAATATTTTATTTGTACTGTTATACAGTCTTTCTTTTATATTCCAACCATTTTTAATTATTGATTCTTTTTATCAATCACATACAAATGTAAAACCATTAATTAAAATCCAATCCTACACTTCAATTATAAGTGCAGTTTTAAAATTATTAGCGATTGTCTCAAAAAGTCATATTGCTGTTTTTCTACTTATCTTCGCAATTGAACAAGTATTGTATGGATTAAGTCTAGTTGTTATTTACCGAAAAACACACGGGTCGATAAAAATGTGGACATGGAATAAATTTTTGGCAAAAGAAATGTTTTTATTATCGTGGCCTTTAATATTTACATCCGCTTTTTACACAATTTACATGAAGATTGACCAAGTAATTGTTAAACATCTTCTTGGAAACACTGCGACTGGTATTTATTCTGTGGCAGTTCGAATTTCTGAAACATGGTATTTTATTCCAACCCTTTTAGTAAGTGCATTTTTTCCTGCACTCATAAAAAGTCTAAAAATAAATATCTGCGAATACAAAAAACAACTCCGTCGACTATACATTGCGTGTATTGCGTTAAGTATTGTCTGTATTATTCCTTTATATATTATTTCTCCTTTTGTAATTTCCAAATTATTTGGTGTTGCATATCTTAGTGCAATACCTATTGTTAAAATTTATATATGGTCTGGAATCGCCTTTAGTATCATGATTGTTTCAACAAATGCGCTATTAGCAGAACACCGAACAAAACTATATGCATTTTCTTCTTTAATTGGAGCAGTTGTAAATATTATTTTAAATTTTGTTTTCATTCCTTACTACGGAATTGCCGGAGCAGCGTACGCAACAATTATATCGTATGCGATTGTGCCGATAGTTATTGGTATAATTAATATCGTCAAAAGACACCGTGTATGAAAATTAAATTAATAGTACCCGCAAACGGAAAGCCTTTTATTCGTCAATTACCTAATTTAATTGAACGATGGGAAGATACCGAATTTTTTATTAACGAACCAGCAAACATCAACAATGTGTACGATGCTTGTTTTGTGTATGGAGATCTAAAAGAAGAAGAAACTCTACATTGTGCCAAAAAACATACAATACTTATTATCTCTGAACCTCCACATCTTAAAACATATCGACAAGAATTTTTAAATCAATTTGGATACGTCATTACGTCTGATAGAAATCTAAAACATCCTGGAAAGATTTATATGCAGGGAGCACTTCCATGGAGAGTTGGTTATGAAGCATTAACTAATCCACAAACGACTTCGGCATATAAAAAAACATACGATGAATTAAAATCTTTACCGACACCTATAAAAATAAAATTGATTTCAATTATCACTTCGAATAAACGAATGAGTCGAGGACACCGCGAACGAATCGACTTTGCATTAGCGTTGAAAAAACATTTTGGTGACAAACTTGATTTATTCGGTTTAGGATTTACCGAAATAAATGACAAGTGGGATGCAATTGCTCCATACAAATATCATATTGCAATTGAAAATAGTAGTTTCAATGACTATTGGACCGAAAAAATATCTGACGCATTTTTAGCTGAGGCATACCCCTTTTATTACGGAGCGCCGAACTTAAACACATACTTCCCTTCTGAATCATTTTCACAAATTGATATTCACAACCCAAAAAAAGCAATCGAGGTTATAGAAAAAGCTATCGCCGAAGATGTATATCAAAAAGCTGTTTCAAGTATTCATGCTTCAAAAGAATTAGTTTTGGATACGTATCAAATGTTTCCAATGATGATTAACTTTGCAAAAAAATACACTTCTGAAAAAAATACACTTGCTCAAACAACTTTAAAACCAGAGAGTGCGTGTAGACAAACTTTTTTTGATAAACTAAATCGTGTCATAATGTATCTTAAAAGATCATGGATTCGATAACAAAACAGACATCAGCCGACCAAGTGTACATATTTACTGAAATTGTTAATTGTGGAACTATTGGTAACATCACACTTAATTCGTTTCATAAACATCACAATCAAATAGTGCATGTCTATGGTACTTCTAAAGATTTTGCTTCTATTACTCCGCATAAAAACAATGTGTTGATAGAAGTTTCTACACGAATTACTAAAGCATATACTCGCCATGGTCACATGGGTACCGCACTTTTATGGGCTGAAGTTATAAAAAACTCTCCGACAGATTTTATTATTCACTTTGATAGTGATACATATTTTCGAGCACCCTTAGTGGATACTCTTATCGAGCGATCAGACACGACAGGTCTAATTGGTCCCCGACGATGTTACAAATATAATAGAAATCATCGCGACGATGTTCGAAACTTATCTGACGTAACTCAAACATATTGTTTTGGTTTTAATAAAAATAAAATTTCTGAAATTATCAAAAATGGAAATATGTTTTCTGTAATCAAACTTTTTATTTCTCACCATGCGTATAAAAGTTTAATAAAGTTTATTGGTATGAAAATCTATTTTGGTACAAACCTTTTGGAACAAATGATTCAAGGGGTTTGTAATCCATATAAATTTTCAACGATAGATTTCTTTGATCCTGTTATGTTTGATATGCTACAAAATAAAGCTCGCGTAGAATTTCTTTCACAAGAAGATGTTGGTGGCACTGATGAGTTTGGAAAACGAACTCAACAAGGAGTTGATAAAAAGATTTTTAATGAGCTCGATTTTGGCACAAAGATAGTACACTTTTCACAAGTTGGTTCGGGTATGCATTTTATAAATAACCCAATATCAAAAAATTCTTATTTTGTAAGCGAAGCATATCGTAACGAAGCAATTCAAAAATATGCAGTATTTATGAAGAAGTTCTATAATATAACTATTCCTCAAATCGATATTTCTTCATATAAAGAAATATTTGAGGTAGAACTCTAATATGAACACACCGATAATATCAGTAATAATGCCTGTATATAATGCTGAAAAGCATCTCGCTGAAGCGATTGAAAGCATACTAAATCAAACATATATTGATTTTGAACTACTCATTGTAAACGATTCATCAACCGACTCGTCAGAACATATTATACAAACATATACTTCTCACGACCCGAGAATAAAAGTATTTAATAATGAGCATGAAAAAGGAATTGCGGGGGCATTAAATACAGCAATTAAACACGCGCAAGGAAGATACATTGCTCGAGCTGACGCTGACGACATACTGCATCACGACCGATTTGTTATTGAAAAAAAGTTTTTAGATACTCACCCAAACATTTCAATTGTTGGTAGTGGGTACACTCCGTTTAATTCAAAAAAAGTTTTAAAATCGGTTTTTCATGCATCATCTTCCCTTTCAATTGCATGGGCATCGATAAGTAACACTCAATTTTGTCATCCAAGTATTATGTTTCGAAAAAAAATAGTACCTCATGTAGGAACATATTCAGTTTGTGTTGCAGAAGATTTTAACTTTTTTTCACGCGTATTAAAAACAGAAAAAGGATTCAATATAAAAAAATCTTTGCTTGAATACCGCGTACACGAAGAAAATTATTCAAATACTCACAAAAAATCTTCATTTGAAAACGTAAAACAAATTGCTCTTACTAATTATACCGAAGCAAGAAAAACTTCTGTTGGCTTTGAAGAATTCTTTAATTTTCAATATTGGCATATATTACCTCTTTCAAAAAAATATTCAGTTACGGTCTCGAGTTTTAAAATATTAAATTCAATATCAAATAGATACTCTATTAAAAAATATTCTTGGCAGTATATATCTACTGTTTTCTATATCCTTAAACTACTTTCAAAAGCTCAAGTTAAATATATGTTAGGATATTCATATGAAAAGTAGCCAACGAGTTGATGTAATTATTCCTGTTTACAACGGTGCTTTGTATATACAAAGTGTCCTTGATTCTGTATTACAACAAACATATGCGCCGAAAAGGATCATTGCTATTAACGATGGTTCGACCGATGCCACAGCTCAAATTATAGATTCCTATACACAAACTCATCAGGATTCTGAAATTAAAATTATTCAGATACAAAAAGAAAATGGTGGATTAAGTTCTGCACGAAACGAAGGAATACGATATTCCCTCTCGACACTATATATACAAGATAATCAAACAGAGAGCGTAGATTATATAGCCTTCCTTGATGTTGACGATATTTGGCATCCTGAAAAGTTAAAAAAACAACTTGAGCAGTTTGAGAAAAATGAATTTTTGTATCAAAACAAAAAAGTTGGAGTGGTGTATTGTGCATATAATTTAATCGATGAATCAGGAGTGTCTATTGAAAAAAATTCAAAAACAAAAAAACTGTTTGTTGAACCCGAACTTAAAGGAAATGTTTTTGAAAAACTATTAACAGCAAATAAAATAAGTGGAAGCGGAAGTGCAGTTTTGATTAAACGAGAATATCTAGCACAAGTTGGATTATTTGATGAAACATTAAAAGCGTGTGAGGACTGGGATATGTGGTTACGATTAGCACAAATTTGCGAGTTTGATTTTGTAGACGAACAATTAGTTTTAATACGCCGACATAATCAAAGTATGCAAGCAAATATTTCACACATGTTTAAAAACGAACTCACGTTTTATAAAAAATGGATTCTCATATTAAAGCGAATACCTGCCTCTTGGGTACTGCGAATACTTCGCCGAGTTTGGCAAATTTGTGTACAATAAAGGGATGATAGTTACCCGACTTAAAGGAGGTCTTGGCAATCAAATGTTTCAATATGCCAAAGGATATGCTGTGTCAAAAGCCCAAAAAGAGCCTTTGTTACTTGATATTTCTTGGTATCGTGGAATTAGTGAAGCAGATACAAAACGTGATTTTGCCTTATCTTGTTTTTCAATTTCAGAACCCTTCATCGACTCAGAAACAGAATCTTTGATCATAAAAAATGATATTACTTTTTTAGGAAAAGTAGTCCGAAAAATAAAGTTTCTATGCGGAAAGTCTATCGAGACAGGAAACAGAATCCTGCATTTAAAAAATAAATTTAAAGAAAAAGTTACTGTTCTTGATGGTTTCTGGACAGACGAACGTGCAATTGTGCCCCACCGAAATGATCTTATACAAAAATTTAAAATAAAACAGAATCTTTCGACCGAAGCCCAAGATTTTGCAGAACAAATAAAAAATTCAAATTCTGTTTCTATTCATATTCGCCGAGGAGATTATGTTTCAAATAAAACTCATGCCGCATTTTATGAAGTTATCGGTCTCGACTTTTATAAAAAAGCGATTGAAACAATAAAAAATAAAATTGGTAACGAATCAATCGCTAATGATCTTATCTTTTTTATATTCTCTGATGACATTGCATGGGCAGAAGAAAATTTAATACTAAAAAAAGCAGTATACGTTTCAAAAACAAAACTAAAAGATTACGAG
>JAYTUJ010000061.1:0-14442 GCA_043744615.1 bacterium | reverse complement strand
TTAAAACCCCTGAAGCAAAAGAACTGGTACGAAACCTAAACTACGGGGCTCTTCCTGTTCCAATCGGAGCACCAATCGGAACACAAACAATCGGTCCTTCACTCGGAAAAGACGCGCTTGCAAAAAGTATGCACGCTGGTCTTCTTGGATTCATTGTGGTCGCAATTTTCCTTATCTTCTGGTACCGACTTCCAGGTTTACTTGCAGTTGTTTCTCTTGCAATGTACACCGTGCTTATGTTGGCTCTCTTTAAGCTTATTCCTGTTGTTCTAACCTCTGCTGGTCTTGCTGGTTTTATTCTTTCTATTGGAATGGCCGTCGACGCCAATATTCTTATTTTCTCTCGTATGAAAGAAGAAATGGTAAAAGGCCTTAGTATTGCAGATGCAATCAAAGAAGGGTTTCATCGAGCATGGACTTCTATCCGAGACGGAAACCTATCAAGTATTATCACTGCTTTTATTTTGTTCTACTTTGCAACCTCAGCACTTATAAAAGGCTTTGCATTGGTGTTCGGACTCGGTGTTATTATTAGTATGTTTACTGCTATCACGGTTTCTCGAACATTCCTTTTGGCAATCGGAGTCAAACACAACAAAGGTATCGCCAAATTCTTATTCGGTTCAGGAGTTTTAGGAGCTAAAAAATTCTAATTATATGTTTGTTATTAAATACAGAAAATTATTTTACGCATTCTCTGCAATACTTATTGCTGCATCTATTGCTGCGGTCTCAATATGGGGTCTTAATATAGGTATCGACTTTAAAGGAGGGTCAATCTTAGAAGTTGCTTACAAGGGAACAGTTCCTACATTTGAAGAAGTTGAACATACGGTAAAAAATATTGGTCTTCAAGGAGCAAGTGCTCGAGCAACAGGAACAAACGGATATATTATCCGTACAGAATCTTTAACTGACTCTGATCGAACCGCTTTACTCAAAGCACTTTCTTTTAGTAGTACAACTGAACCAGTAAAAGAATATGAAGTAAAACGACTTGATTCTATTGGTCCTATCCTCGGTCAAGAATTAAAAGTAAAAGCGTGGTTTTCAATTATTCTTGTGCTTCTTGCTATCGTTCTTTTCATTACCTACGTATTTCGAAAAGTATCAGAACCCGTATCTTCATTTAAGTATGGTCTTGTTGCTATTGTTGCTCTTTTGCACGATATAATTATCCCAACAGGAGTGTTTGCAGTACTCGGACATTTTTATGGATTTGAAGTTGACGCACTTTTTATAACCGCACTTTTGGTTATTCTTGGTTTCTCTGTACACGACACAATCGTTGTGTTTGACCGTACCCGAGAACATCTTCGAGCAGGTGAATTAAAAAAGAAGTCATTTGAACAAATTGTCGGAGAAAGTGTTTCTCAAACATTTACAAGGTCAATCAACACCTCTCTTACTGTAGTTCTTACTCTGTTTATTTTATACATCTTTGGTGCAGATGCTACAAAGAGTTTCTCACTCGTAATGCTTATTGGTATTATTGTTGGAACATACTCTTCAATTTTTGTCGGTTCTCCACTGCTTGTCACACTCGAAAAAATACAGCATAATAAAGCTAAATAAAAGTTTTATTGAGCTTACATGAACATCCAGCCAATTCTTTTTAATTTTCCAATCACTTTCTTTTTAGTATATACAATACTTGAAGTCGTTCGTGTACAAAGACTATCTAAAAAACCATTTTTGTTTCATCTCAAAGCAACCTTTGTTTTGATTGCATTTTTTCTTTCGGTACCAGCAATTATTTCTGGTCTAACTTTGGATAATAATTATTATTTTTCTTCACAATTAATCGAAGTTCACAACTTCTTTATTATTGTTTCATCATTAGTTTATCTTAGTATTGCTGCAGCTTACAGTATTGAGTGGGCAGAAGAATCAAAACGGATAAGGGGATTATGTACTGGAATAAACAAAATAGGGCTTCTTCTTTGTAAATTTTCAACATACGTACTCAGTGCTCCTATGATCGTAACTCTTGCTCTTATGGGTATTTCTTCAGTTATATGTGCTCAAGCCATCGGTATTGCAATTGTTTTTGGTCCACTAGTAAATCCTTTTGTTTCTTTCGTTTCAAAGCTGTTTTTACGTTAAATTTAACAAAACAACCTCATAAAAGTTAACCAAAAGCTTACTAAAAGCCTACCTAAACGTGCTCCAACCAGAGTTCTTAAATAGCCTTATTTTATAACTTATTTTCCGCTTGACTTCTTTTTTTTCATCTATATAATACTACTCACTGCATATAGAAATGTATGCAGTGTACTTTGAAATTTGAAATATTCAAATACAAGACTTTTGCAAGTCTTCAATGTTATGAATTTCTTTAAAATAATTCCACATCACGAAAAGTGATGTTCGAGCAGGATCAAAATCAAAAGACGATACGAAAACCTATAAGGTAATGAAAATTTATTCTTTGTGTGTTCCGTTCAATCTAAGTGATTATTTAATGGATCACTTTAATTTTAGAGTTTGATCCTAGCTCAGGATGAACGCTGGCGGCGTGGATTAGGCATGCAAGTCGTACGGACATATTTGAGATTACATCAATTAATATGTTAGTGGCAAACGAGGTAGTAACACGTAGATAACATCCCCCAAAGTCTGGGATAACCCATCGAAAGATGGACTAATACCAGATAGTCCTTACGAGGTAAAGGGCAACCGCTTTGGGAATGGTCTGCGGGATATCAGCTAGTTGGTAGGGTAAAAGCCTACCAAGGCTATGACGTCTAGGGGAGGTGAGAGCCTGACCCCCACCGATGGAACTGAGATACGGTCCATACACCTACGGGTGGCTGCAGTCGAGAATCTTCCGCAATGGACGCAAGTCTGACGGAGCGACGCCGCGTGGTTGATGAAGTCCTTAGGGACGTAAAAACCTTTTATGAGTCAAAAAGTTATTGATTAGCTCATGAATAAGGGGTTGCTAAACTCGTGCCAGCAGCAGCGGTAATACGAGTGCCCCAAGCGTTATCCGGAATTATTGGGCGTAAAGGGTGCGTAGGCTGTTCTATTAGTCTTTTGTTAAAACTCTTGGCTTAACCAAGAAACCGCAAAAGAAACGGTAGATCTAGAGGATAGGAGAGGTGAGTAGAACTCATAGTGTAGGGGTAAAATCCGTTGATATTATGGGGAATACCAAATGCGAAGGCAGCTCACTGGCCTATTCCTGACGCTGAGGCACGAAAGCGTGGGTATCGAATGGGATTAGATACCCCAGTAGTCCACGCCCTAAACGATGATCTCTAGTTCTTCGGAGTATCGACCCTCTGAGGGACGTAGCTAACGCGTTAAGAGATCCGCCTGGGTATTACGGCCGCAAGGCTAAAACTCAAAGGAATAGACGGGGACTTGCACAAGCAGTGGATTATGTGGTTTAATTCGATGATAAACGAAAAACCTCACCAGGGTTTGAAACCTACGTGAAAGCTCCCAGAAACGGGAGCCCTCGCAAGACTAGTAGGCAGGTGATGCATGGTCGTCGTCAGTTCGTGGTTTGAACTGTTCCCTTAAGTGGGGTAACGAACGCAACCCCCGTTGGCTGTTACAAGTGTCAGCTGAGACTGCCCACGATTCAGAGAATAATTTTTAGAAATATAAATTATTACTTGAATCGTGGGAGGAAGGCGGGGATGACGCCAGATCAGCATGTCCCTCTGATACCCTGGGCTACACACATAATATAATGGCCACTACAACACGACCCAATATCGCGAGATGGAGGAAACCGTAAGAAAAGTGGCCCCAGTTCGGATTGGAGTCTGCAACTCGACTCCATGAAGCTAGAATTGCTAGTAATCGCAGGTCAGCTATACTGCGGTGAATACGTTCTCAAGTCTTGTACTCACCGCCCGTCAAGTCAAGGGAGTTGGGAATACCCGAAGTCTGCCATTTTGGTGGCCTACGGTAAGCTCAATGACAGGGACTAAGTCGTAACAAGGCACGGGTAGCGGAAGCTGCTCGTGGAATATTTCAAATTGAAACGTAAATACTTCGTGTATTTACTTACCGAGTCGGTATTCTGAGTCTCGATCGAGTTCAGAATGGATCTCTCAAATCCTTAAGGAGATGACGTTGGGAAAGACCAAAAAAACAAATTGAACGGAACACACAGAGAATAATCAAATTTTTTCTGGAGTGTTTCCAAGATAGAAAATCGCCCTCTGCTGAGGGCGATTTTTTTATTACAGGAGCTTGTATTTTATGTAGTTTCTGGTATTCTTTTTCTACGCGTTCAGTGCGTCCGGTTCCGTTTTGTCGCGTAATTGTTTTGATAGTTAGAATATGCGCTTGTAGCTCAGTTGGTAGAGCACATCACTGATACTGATGGGGTCCTAGGTTCGAATCCTAGCAGGCGCACAAATTTTGTTTAGCTAGACCGAGGTAACTACGAGTTGGTAAGTTACTTTAGATTAATGGATATTTAAGTTAAGCTTGGTGTATGGATACAAAAAATCAACCAACTAAAGATTCGGGATTTTTGATGTTGAAACTCGAAAGCGGTTTACTGTACGAGTATTCAGATGGGAAATTTACCACAGCCATATTTGGATTTACTTCGGGTACTGAAGTTGTATTACCAGATGGATATACCCATTTTGGGTTTGTAGTTGATGGAGAAATTGAACTTTCTCACCTCGATCGAATTCGCGCTTTAAAAGACGGAGATTTCTTTTCAGTAGTTGGACCAGCAATAATTAAAAGCAAAGGTTTGGGAATGATAAGTGCCGCGAAAGGTTATAAAGGATTCAATATTTTTGGTGGTCCTTTAGAAAAAGAAGGTAAGCTCCGTTACATAGATGGCTGTACCGACACTCTTCTTATTGCTCCTGTGCGAAAAGGAGACGCTTGCCTCAATCATCTTCATTTTCCAAAAAATATTACGCAGACCCAGCACACTCACCCTTCTGTAAGGACAGGTATTGTATATCGAGGCGAAGGGGAATGTGTCGTAGAAGAAGGTAAAATCCCTCTGGTTACTGGATATGTGTTTATTATTAAAACTAATACCGCCCATAGTTTCAATACTTTATCTGAGAGCATGGATGTTATTGCTTTTCACCCTGATAGCGACACGGGTATGACAGATGACGATCACCCAATGGTTAACAGAACTATGGTTGATGGTGTAAGTGCCCGATATATTGATGAGATTCGGACAAAAGAAGAAGGTGTTTAAACCCAGACTCCGATTCAGAGGCTTCAATCTTGATATAAGGAAAATATTCTTACGGAGCCTTACTTCACATAATCCGAGACCTTGAGAGAGTATCTTTTAGTAAAACAAATCTAAGAGATTAATTATTCTGTTTTCTGATAGTAGGTTAAAATTAAATAATGAACATATTGATTATTGGAAGTGGAGGGAGAGAACATGCACTAGCATGGAAAATAAAACAATCTTCAAAGATAAAAAATATCTTTATAGCTCCAGGAAATGCGGGCACTGCATTAATTGCAAAAAATATTACACTATCAACAACCGAGGAAATTATTGATTGGATAAAACATAATGATATAGATTTAGTTATTGTAGGTCCTGATAATTATCTTGCTGAGGGTATGGTTGATCAGCTTGAATTACTAAAAATTCCAGTTTTTGGTCCAACTCAAGCTGCGGCAGAGATTGAATGGTCAAAAGCTTTTGCGAAGCGGTTTATGAAAGAAGAAGGAATACCAACTGCTTCGTACGATATTTTTACTGATTTAGAAAAAGCGAAATTATATTTGCAAACTCAATCTTTTCCACTTGTTATTAAAGCAAGTGGACTTGCTCTTGGTAAAGGAGTCATCATTGCTCAAGACTTATCTGAAGCTAATAAAACTTTAGATGAAATTATGGGTAGTAAAATATTTGGAGATGCTGGCAACGAAGTAATTATTGAAGAATATTTACAAGGTAAAGAAATATCTATACATGCATTTTGTGATGGTGAAAACGCTATTTTATTTCCACCTGCTCAAGATCACAAAAGAATATTTGATAATGACAAAGGTCCGAATACAGGAGGGATGGGTACGATTGCACCAGTATCTTGGGTTACGAAAGACCAGATGAAGGAGATAGAAGAAAAAGTGGTTATTCCAACTATCCAAGCTTTAAAGAAACGAGGGCGACCGTTTAAGGGAATTTTATTTCCCGGAATTATGATTACAGAAAATGGTCCCAAGGTTATAGAATTCAATGCTCGTTTTGGTGATCCTGAAACCCAATCGTATATGAGAATCCTTGATACAGATTTAATTGATATTCTTTTCGCTTGTGTTAAAGGTGATTTGAAAAACAAAGAAATAAAATGGTCTGATAAATCCGCTTGCTGTGTTATCGCTGCTTCTGGTGGTTATCCAGGAAATTACGAAAAAGGGAAAATTATAAAAGGTTTAGATGAAATTAAAAATAATAATATTGTTATATTTCATTCAGGTACGGCATTAAGCGGTGAAAATTTTATAACAAATGGTGGACGTGTACTGGGAGTCGTTGCTGCTGAAGATACACTTAAAGAATCTTTAATGAAGGCTTATAAAGCAGTTGAATCAATTTCTTTTGAGGGCATGCAATATAGAACAGATATTGGAGCTAAATCATTATAATGATTAACCAAAATTACCTCCACTCTAAAGATTAATTTAACATTTCTTTAGCTTTATTTCATACCAATGTTACTATACTAGTAAACGTAACAAACAGTACGTACAAATTGTTATAAAAATATGAACACATACACTTTAAAAGACAACGATCTTGCGCTTGATATTGATCATTTTGATTATGAACCGCTTAAGGCAACAAAATCAAATTTTCAAGGTAAAATTCGTGCATACGATTTAAAATTACGAGATTTACCCGATGATGAAAAACCTCGTGAGAAGCTTTTACAAAATGGTCCAGAAGCTCTTTCGACCGTTGAACTTCTTGCTATAGTTTTAAGTGTGGGAACTAAAAAAGAAGGAGTTCTCGAAATGGCCTCTCGAATGATTCGTGAGTACGGTGAAAGATCTTTGGCAACAATAACTGATGCAAAAAAGATTTCAGAAGACCTCGATATTCCAATCATAAAAGCAATACAACTTGTTGCTTCTGCTGAACTTGGTAAACGTTTCTTTAAAAAAGGAACAGGCGAACTTGCGGTTATTCGTTCTGCAAAAGACGTGTATGAATATGCTCGAGAAATGGAAAATTATCCAAAAGAACAACTTCGCGGCCTTTATCTAAATACACATCATAAGGTTGTTCACGATGAAGTTATTTCAATTGGTACCATTAACTCAAATATTATTCATCCTCGCGAAGTTTTTCGTCCAGCGATTCAGTATGGAGCAGTTGCTGTGGTCTTGGTACATAACCATCCTTCAGGTATTGCAAAAGCAAGTAAAGCTGATATTGAAATTACAGAACAACTCGTAAAAGCTGGGAAATTAGTAGGAATAAATCTTGTCGACCATATCGTTATCGCAGGAGGTTCATATTCTAGTGTTGAGGTTGATTATAATTAATCTATAAAAAATATGTTTGAAAATAAAGACTTGGTTTACAAACTTAAACCAGTAAGCTTTTTGATTCGTGATGGAAATAAAAATTTTTCATGGGGCGACACTGATAATGAAGATGTTGAAACAGAAGAATCTCAAAGAGAAATTATGAGTAAATATTTAACAGATCTTACCTCTGTATTTTTAAAAAAGTTTACTCAATTTGTTCATGATAATACATATCAAAAAACAGATGGCGAGCATTTAACAGCACTTCTTAATGATGTTCTAAAAGCTAAAAGTTTTCTTGCAGAAGACTCAAAAACACGAGAAGGTGTAATCGAAGGTTGAGAAGGGCTTACAATAAAGGTAAGATAGGTTGATGAAAGAAAGTCTTAACACGCAATCACAACAATCCGGATCGCAATCACAGCCAAAATTGGGAACACTTTTTGTTGTGGCGACACCTATCGGTAATTTGGGCGACATAACTGTCCGTGCACTTGAGGTGCTTGGGTCTGTCGATTTAATCGCTGCCGAAGATTCACGGGTTACATATCGTTTACTTTCTCATTATAATATTCAGAAAAAGATTGTTACGTTCAATGCTCATGCGACTCAGAAGGTAATAGAAAGTCTCATTAACAACCTAAAACAAGGTCTTTCTATTGCTTTAGTAACCGATGCCGGAACCCCAGCAATATCTGACCCTGGAAGCTTGTTGGTTAATCTTGTAAAAGAACAACAGGCGGGCAAAATTGTGCCTATTCCAGGGCCAAGTGCGTTAACTGCTGCATACTCCGCAAGTGGTATTCTTGGTGGTAATTTTACGTTTTACGGCTTTTTACCACATAAAAAAGGACGAGAAACTCTTTTTAAAGAAATCAGTGCTTCTCAAAGAGTCTCTGTTTTTTATGAATCACCACATCGAATTCTTAAAACATTAGAATCGTTACAAAAACACGCTCCAAATATGAAACTTGTGATTGCTCGAGAGCTTACAAAAATCTATGAAGAGTTTGTTGACGGCACCGCTTCAGAAATTTTGCTATTTTTTACACAAAAGCCAGAAAAAGTAAGAGGTGAGTTTGTTGTGTTGTGCCTACCACAAGGTACTGTATAATTATAGTTATGGAATATAATTTTATATTTGGGTTTAGTCTAGTTATTACAGCGCTTCCTTTTCTTGGTTTTCCTCAAATTATTGATGACACAGTTTATTTTTTCTTTGGATTAGCTATTGCAGCACTTTCATATCGAATGAGAAGAAAATGCCAAACAACCTTGCCAGTTTCAAAGTCAGCTACGACATCAGATCAAACTCCATTTTCTCCTGTTGTAAATACAGATCAGACAAATCATACTGATGTAGTATAATTGCTCTATGAATTCTGCCAGTACTCCTCAACATGAAGATGAAAAAGTAACCTACTTTGCTGAAACTGATGCACGCAACAAACGTGTAAAATTTGGTATTAAATCAAAAGACCGTTCTCGTCATATGTACGTGATTGGTAAGACGGGTATGGGTAAATCTACATTGCTCGAAAATATGGCCATTCAAGATATTAAGAATGGTCACGGTATTGCTTTTTTTGATCCACACGGAAAAACAGCAGACCTTCTTTTAGAATACGTTCCAAAAGAAAGAATAAAAGATGTTTTATATTTTGCACCGTTTGATACTGATCATCCGATTTCATTTAACGTGATGGAAGATGTTGGACCCGATAAACGTCACTTGGTCGCAAGTGGTTTGATGTCTTCATTTAAGAAAATTTGGGTTGACGCATGGTCAGCTCGAATGGAATATATTCTTAATAATATTCTTTTGGCCCTTCTTGAATATCCGGATTCAACTTTGATTGGTGTAAACCGAATGCTTGCTGATAAAGCGTATCGAAATAAAGTAGTAGAAAATATTACTGATCCATCAGTAAAAAGTTTTTGGGTTGATGAATTTGCAAAGTACGGTGAACGATATATGCAAGAAGCAGGTGCGGCAATTCAAAACAAAATTGGACAATTTATTACAAATCCAATTATTCGAAATATTATCGGTCAACCAAAATCTACATTTGATATTCGTCAAATGATGGACCAAAACAAAATTATTATTGTGAACCTTTCAAAAGGGCGAGTAGGGGAGTCAAACGTGAACTTGCTTGGAAGCATGTTGATTACAAAGATATATCTTGCTGCTATGAGTCGAGCAGATGTTCATGAATCAGAACTAAAAAAACTCCCTAACTTTTATTTATACGTAGATGAATTTCAAAACTTTGCAAACGAATCATTTGCAGGTATTTTATCTGAAGCTCGAAAATATAAACTCAACTTAACAATTGCTCATCAATACATCGAACAAATGATGGATGAAGTTCGTGCTGCGGTGTTCGGTAACGTAGGTACTATGATTACGTTTCGTGTCGGCGCTTTTGATGCAGAAACATTAGAAAAAGAATTTGCCCCACAATTTACTATTGAAGATTTGGTAAACCTCGGTTTTGCACAAGTGTATTTAAAATTAATGATTGACGGAGTAACGTCAGTACCTTTTTCTGCAACTACAATGGCTCCGATTGAAAAAGCACCTCAAACATTTAAAGATGAAATTATTGAAGCGTCTCGAAAAACTTATGCACTTTCTCGAACAGAAGTAGAAGATGCGATTCAAAAATGGCACCTTGAAGCCGAAGGGCACTCAAAAGAGATGCAAGAAAAAGATAAGGATAAAGATAGAGAACGAAGTAAGAAAAACTTAATGGATCAAGGTTCAAAAGGCAAAATGCCGATAAGTGTTGCAAATGTTGTCTCAAGTGTTATTGGAAAAACAAAAGATTCAGATGTTCGTGAAAAAGAATTGCGTAAAGCAATGTCGTTGAGTTTTTTACGACAGCGTGAAGCTCCGGCTAAAAAGGCTCCTACCCAAGAACACCTTTCTGATTTACGAAGCGCTCTTTTAGACGTGATTGATAATTCAGGAGTTCAAAATACTGAAATAAAACAAGAACAAGAATCAGAAACACAACAACAAGTAGAAAAAGTTTCTTCTCCTTCGGCTCAGAATTTAGTTTCTGATTCAATTTTTCAACAAAATCAGCCACAACAACATGTTTCTCGCCCCGAAGTTGCTGAAGACGTATTAAAAAAGATACTCGATGTTGAAGAATTGTAATATTAAATTTTGATGGACTACAAATCTTATTTTAAAAATAAAAAAATAACTTTGATGGGGCTCGGTTTGCTTGGACGCGGTGTTGGTGATGCAAAGTTTTTACTTGAGTGTGGTGCCCAATTAACAATTACCGACCCAAAAGATGCAAAAGTTTTAGCTCCAAGTATAAACATATTAAAAAAATATAAAAAAAATATTAAGTATGTATTAGGCAAGCATGACCTTGCTGATTTTCAGAATGCGGACATGGTGATTAAAGCACCAGGGGTTTCACTTGATTCAACATATATTGCAGAAGCTCGAAAACATACTATTCCTGTTGAAATGGACGCGTCTTTATTTGCACGACTCACACAAGAAAAAGGTATTATAATTATTGGAATTACAGGTACTCGAGGAAAATCAACAACAACACAATTAATTTTTCACATATTAAAAAATGCCTATAAAGGCAAGATGGCAAAGGTATATTTGGGTGGTAATATTCGCGGAACCGCAACGCTTCCACTTATTAAAAAAGTAAGTCGGGGTGACATTGTTGTTCTCGAACTTGATTCTTGGCAACTACAAGGTTTTGGTGAGTCAAAAATAAGTCCTCATATTTCGGTATTCACAAATCTCATGTCTGATCATATGAATTACTACAAAAACGATCTCGACCTATATTTAAACGACAAAGCTCAAATATTTCTACACCAAAAACAAAATGATTATTTAGTTGTAGGACAAAAAATTGCACATGTTATTACTGCAAAATATTTTTCTCAACTTAAATCACCAATTATTACTGCAGAAAAAAGTATCGCAGAAAACTTTAAAACAAAATTACTTGGCGAGCATAATTTAGAAAATATTTCTTGCGCAGTTTCTGTTGCTCGGATTATGAATGTAAACGAAGAGGTGATTACTCACGCAGTGAAAACTTTTAAACCAGTCGAAGGTCGCCTTCAATATATAAAAACAGTTAAGGGAGTAAAAATATATAATGACAACAATTCAACAACTCCCGATGCAACTATTGCTGCATTGCAAGCACTTGGGAATAATAAAACACATGCAAAAACTGACACAAAGAATATTATTTTAATTATGGGAGGTGACGATAAAAAACTCGATATGACAAAACTTGTTGAAGAAATTCCAACATGGTGCTCAAAAGTAGTTTTGTTTAAAGAACGAGGAACAGATACGATTAGTAAAAAAATATTTGCATATCAAAAACAGGGAATTGAGGTGTATGAAGAAGAAGGTTTAAAAAAGACAGTTGCTCGAGCATTTAAAATTGCAAAAAAGGGTGAAGTTGTGTTGTATAGCCCCGCATTTTCTTCATTTGGTACCTATTTTAAAAATGAATACGATCGAAACGATCAATTTTTAAAGCTTATAAAAAGTTTAGGAAAATAAACTAAACTGCTATAATACCCCCATGAATTCCGCGTTCCAAAACGTAAAAAAGGCTTATTTTATAGGCATCGGTGGTATCGGTGTTTCTGCGATTGCTCGTATGTTTTTGTACGAGGCTAAAGAAATATATGGTTCCGACATTTCTGATTCAGACAATATTGAACAACTTCGTAAAGCAGGGGCTGATATTTTAATTGGACAGTCAATTGATCATATTCCTCACGATGTAGATATGATTGTGTACACAATCGCAATTGAAAAATTTGCGGCAGATTTTTTGGCTCAAGTTAAAACTAAGTTTTCTACAATAAATTCTGATGTCAAAATAATTTCATATCCAGAAGCGCTTAGTGATATCTCAAAACATAAATATACAATTGCGGTTTCTGGTACTCACGGAAAAACAACAACAACTGCAATGATTGCAAAAATGCTTATTGATGCAGGTCTCGACCCAACGGTCATTGTGGGTTCAATGCTTAAAGATCAAAAAACAAATTTTATTGCAGGCACCAGTAATTATCTAGTTGTCGAAGCGTGTGAATATTGTCGATCATTTTTAAATATCAATCCAACCGTTGCTGTCATTACTTCAATTGATGAAGACCATCTTGATTATTACAAAGATCTAAACGACATCACGTCTGCTTTTAAAGAATTTGTTGCCAAGGTTCCTGTCGGAGGTTTTATAATAGGGGATACTACTAATAATGTGATTGCCGAAGTTATGGACTCTGCTTCACACGATCATTCACTTCAAGAAATAAATCCAGAAAAAATAAATGCACATGATTTTTTTGATTCAAAATTAAAATTAATGGTCCCTGGTGAACATAATCGAAAAAATGCATCACTCGCACTTGCTGTTGCTGATACACTTGGTATAAAGCCTGATGTTGCAAAAAAATCACTCGAAACTTTTGCCGGTACGTGGCGACGATTTGAATATAAAGGAAAAACAAAAGAGGGTGCCATTGTATATGATGATTATGGTCATCATCCTGCCGAAATTAAGGCTACATTACAGGGTGTAAAAGAATTATACCCAAAGCATCGAATTATTGCTGTATTCGAACCTCATTTATTTAGTCGTACAAAAATGTTGTTTAAAGAATTTTCTGAGTGTTTTACTGATGCTGATCAAGTATGTGTGCTTCCAATTTATCCAGCTCGAGAAGTCTTTGATTCAACGATTTCAAGTGAAATGCTTGTTGATGAAATTTTTAAACATCACACATCGGCACATTTTTTACCAAGTTTTGCTGAAGCAAAAAAATATCTTGCACGCAATGGTGACAAAGATACTATTATTTTATGCACAGGAGCAGGAACAATAACAGATTTAGCAACTGATATTGTTGCCTAGTTTTTGTGTTTAAATTTTCGTATTAAAAGTTGTATGTACCATTTGCACAATGCAAATAAAAAATTTGGATATGTTTTGTGGTGTTTTTTTACAACCATAATCGCTTGTGTAAGATGCAGAATCTTATTGCTCTGAGAAACTCCTGTTGCAACAACTCGATAACTCATCAAGTACTCACCAATATTTGCAAACTTATATTTTTTTCCGATACGAAGCCAAAGCCCGTAGTCTTCAACATGTTTTTCATTTATATCGTATTGTCCACAAGCAATGACGGCATCTTTTCGCATTAAAACACTCGGATGAATAAAACAACTATGAGTTAAAAGCTCTCGACGAATTTGCGAGTTATTTGTGGGGTACGAAAGTGAACTTGTTACATCTCCTTGTTCATTAATAACGTATGCAAATGTTCCAACTAATGCGTGATCGAGATTTTTTTCAAGAAACATAACTTGTTTTTCAAGTTTAAGTCGGGAAGTCCATATATCATCCGCGTCTATTCTGCCAATGAAAGTTCCTTGTGCTAAAGAAATTCCTTTATTTAAAGTTGCGATTAATTGTAAGTTTTTTTCATTTTTGATATATGTAATTTTTGTTGCAAGCTCGGGATTGTTTTTTTTGAGTTCTTCAATGTAGGTAAAAATTACTTGTTCTGTTGTATCAGTCGAACCATCGTTGATTAGTAAAAGTTCATAATCTGTATATGTTTGTGCAACAATACTTTGTATTGCTTGTATTACAAAGCGTTCAGCATTGTAAGCGGGCATAATAATTGAGACAGAAGGAGTTTTCATATATTTACCGATGAGGCGTTACATTGTCTAATAAAATCCATGAAGAGGGAATAAGTCCTTTTGGCGGAGTAGCTTTTTTAAACCAAGTTTTTGGAGTAATAACTATTTTTTGTGTATATTCGTTTAACCATGCAGCCCACCAACTAAATGTGCTATTAGCAATTATGTTGTGTTTACATAGGCTCATTAAATACAATTCCTCGTAA
>JAYTUJ010000060.1:0-14664 GCA_043744615.1 bacterium | reverse complement strand
TTGTGTTATATTATAAAAACTAAGATCTTGTGCGCTTTTCTTATTTCAGTCACTCGCATGTGCGACTTGACAGAACATAAGGCTTATTGTGCGACACTCATATAAAAACAACTGTAAGGTAAAAGAACTTCTAAACCTCTTTCCTTTCTTACTATTCGTGGTTTTTTCTTGAAATTTAGTTTAATAGGTCTTGAGAAAACTTTTTATATTGCCTTACAAAAAATGGAGTATAAGTGACTTGAATCATAAACTCTGTACAATTTCTTTTGTGAGATGGTCCAAATCACCTCGGAGAATTTTTTCTTGCATCGCTTCCTTATGAGATTCTAAAACAGCATTAACAGCTTCTTCTTCATATCTAACTAAAGCCCTCCTCACAACCTCTGCATAGTTGTTTACCTCCCCTTTTTGATCATGTTTATAGTGGTAGTAAAACCCGTTTTCTGGAATTTGAGATGGTTTATTCATACATAGTATTTTATCACATCTTATTTATACGTTAAATAATTTTAGTAATTTTTTACTTATTTTTTATTTAATTAGACTTATAATCCATCTTACATGCGAACACATGCCTATATTGATGCATCAAACCTTTTTTACGGAGGCAAAAAATCCCTTGGCTGGAGTGTTGATTATAAAAAGCTATATAAATATCTTGAAGAAAAATATGGGGTGGAGGAAGTATACTTTTTTGGAGGAGTTGAGATTTATAAATTCCCTTTTAATTATCTTACTTACAAATCAGTGCCTCTTAAAGACCTCATAAAATATCTTATTAAACTGGTAGATAAAAAAGAAGGTATTCTAAATGAAATAGAATTAAGACTCTTGAGTAATCATTTATAACGAGTTAGGTTTTATCTCGCAATTGAAAAAATTGGATATAAAATGATACTAAAACCTGTTAAGACTTTCTTTGATTCTAAAGGGTTATCCAGCAGAAAAGCTAATTGTGATGTTGATATGACTTTCTTTTTAATGCGAGATAGGAAAACATACGATCGTGCTGTAATTCTTTCTGGAGACGGAGACTTTTTGCCTGTACTAAAATTCTTGAGAGAAGAAGATAAAAAGGAAATATTTATTCTTGCTCATGCATCTAGAACGGCGAAAGAAATAAAAAGATTTGCTGCTGAAAAGTTTTTAGATTTTACCTATTTACGAGAACGCTTAAAACAAACAGAAGAAGGCCTATAAATATGAAAGGCACCCATTTAGGATGCCTTTCAGGTCTGGTAAGAACAGTATACCAAGCCTTATGTTCTAGTCAATATTTTTTTACTGATGTTATTTTATTATACCGATTTAACAAGTTCTTTTAACGCCTCAATAACCGGTTGCATCTCGATAATTTCTTCTTCGTCAGTGTGCAAAATTGCTGGCTTATTTGTTGCCTTTGAATAATACAAAGCTCTGACTGGCATTTGAATATGTGCAGAACCAAACTCAGTATCGGTTAATATAATTTCTCGTCGTGATTCTGCGGTAGTGATTTTGCCATCAGGAGTAAGTAATGCAAAAACTTCTACCCAAGCAGCATTTACTTTGCCTCCGTGTTTAGTTGCAATCCCTTTCCAAAAATCTAAAAGCTTTTGTGCAATTTCTTCTTTGGTTAATACATTCTCATCAACACCTTCGAGTGCAGTTCTTTTTGGAGTAGAAATAAAACCTTCACCCTCAACAAATAAACCTGTATCGTTTGCAAGCACGCATAAATTAGTTTTACCTTCATACGCTTTTACTTTTAAAATTGCATTTTCGGCAAGAGTCTCATCCACTTCTTCAACATCAATTACTTCAAGGTTAATTTCAGATGGAGTTACAACTTCGTTTTTTTCATCAACGTATGTAAATAATTTTTTAAATCGCTCTACCTTTCCCTTATTGTTTGTGGCAAGAAGTATTTTTGTAATCATAAAAATAACATAAGATGGGATAAAATAAAATTATTGATTAAGATTATTCATGATGATACTTACCACCATTAAGCACAGAAAATGCTCGGTATAATTGTTCAACTAAAATAAGACGAACAATTTGATGAGGAAACACTAATTTTGATAATGACCATACGTGTTGCGACCGTTCAACAACATCTTCGCTTACTCCGTATGCCCCACCAATAATAAAAACAAGTCGAGAAACTCCGTCAACTAATTTTGCTTCTAAAAGCTCAGACAATCCGATTGTACTCATCTCTTTTCCCTTCTCATCAAGCAAAATTATATGATCTTGTGGTTTCAGTGTTGCCAAAATTAATTCGGCCTCATGTTTTTTTTGAATTTCTGCATTATCAAAAGCTTTTTTTGGTGTGATAATCTGCCATTCAACAGGATTGTATCCAGAAAGTCGTTTGGTAAACTCTTCTATTACATCTTTTAGTTGTTCCTGATGTTTTTTTCCTACGCTTATTAAAAGAATTTTCATATGTGAACTGTATTTTGAGCTATATATTGTATAGATACTATTACGCCAGAGATATCCCCTATTGTAATCCCCTTTTCGCTTTGACTCAAGATGCAAATAGGAATAAAATATAGATGTATTAATAATAAATCGCACATTCTATGGACATCAATCAAAACAATGATTCAACAAATTTTCAGAACGCTAACACCACAAACCAACGTGAAGATTTTTTGGTAAAAACTTGTCCGATTGACCCCGCAGAACTTGCTCAGTGTGATGCTTGTCAATAAAAACTAATGCATCAGTGGAAATTTTTCACTACTACCGAGTCAGCATGGAACGACATGCTGACTCGTATTAATTTAGCAACTGAATCTATTTTATTAGAACAGTTTGTGTTTTCAAACGACCTGATTGGTCGGCAATTTTCACGCGCACTCGAACACGCCGCAAAACGAGGAGTGAAAATCAAAATGCTTATCGACCAAATTGGTTCAGTAAGTTTTTGGAAATCAAATATCCCTGATTCACTACGAGCTTTGGGTATAGAAATAATTTTCTTCAATCCCTTATTACCTTTTCCAATAAAAAGTTATACATTGTGGTATTTTCGTAATCATCGCCGACTTCTTATTATCGATAATTTAATTGCATACACGGGTGGAGTTTGTATCAGTGATCAAATGAAATCATGGCGTGATAGCATGGTTCGCATCGAAGGCTCAATCGTACAAGATATGAAGACTGCATTTGAATCATTATGGATAAAGAACTTTCATTTTATTCATAAAAGAAAAAAGATAGAGCAAAAAGATATTGAGTTTTCATATTTAACACTCTCACCTTTTCCAAGGCGACGATATTTATATTATCGATTTTTAAATATTCTCAAAAAATCGCGTTCTTCAATTAAATTAGTTACCCCTTATTTATTACCAGACCATGCGCTTTTAAAGATTTTAAAAAAGAAAGCCGAGCAAGGAGTGTTAGTAGAAATCATCGTCCCTCAAAAAACTGATTATCCGATCCTTGATATTGCTGCTCACAGTTATTTTACTCCCCTTTTAAAATCAGGAATAAAGATATTTCGATATCAACCTTCAATGATTCATGCAAAGTACGCTATTGTTGATAATAAATTTTCAACAATCGGAAGTATGAATCTTGATAACGTAAGTCTTCGATATAATTTAGAGGCAAATATCATTTCAAAAAATATTGCATTTGCCGCAGAATTAGCAGAACACTTTTCTGAAGACAAAACACACTCAAAACAACTTATTTTTTCACAATGGAATAACCGCTCTCCTCTAGAAAAAATAAAGGAGTGGCTTATGTGGCCACTCCGTAAATTACTTTAATTTAGTTTTGCTTAATTATTTATTAATCGCAAGATCAATATCTTTTCCCCAACATGGTCGTGAAGCACTCCATGGACTTGTACCCTTTTTTTCGTATAAGTATTTTGCAAATTTAAGGTTACCTTCAAAACTGTAGATATCCATACCTTTTTCTTTTGCATCCTTTGCGTGATACATTTCGTTAATTTGCATAACCCCAATATCATCACTGTTTTCTTCACCCCGAAGAACGTTTCCTTGTTTATCGTATTGTCGTTGTCGAGATTCACACCATGCAACTTTAGCTAAAATAGGTGTATCAGCAAAAAATTCATTGATTTTTCGTTTAATTGTTGTTGTTGAAGTTGTTGCAGACACCGCTTCTTCAATTATAGTAATAGTAGTAGAAGCAGTTTTTGCAAGAGCAAAATTAATAGATTTTGTCGGAGCATACCAATTAAGATATTGCTCTGTAGAAGTTGAAAGTTCAGATGAACCAAGAACGTCTACTCGTGGAGTTACGTACGCTGCTTGCACAGCTGTTGTAGCTGAAGCTCCCATTCGTGAAATTATGTCTGCGGTAGTTGTCCCAAATTGAGAAGCTACTGCGATTAATCCTAAAGCAATCTGTTTAATAAATTATGTTTTAGATAATAATTCTTTCGGCTGCGGTATAAATGAAAAACCACACTTAAGTGGTTATGCAATAATACTAGCATGTCTAAAGGATTCTGTCAAGAAAAAAGGCTTGTTTTCAGACCTTCAGTTTGTCAAAATATGGCTCTAAATAAGGGTTTTTATAATAGCAAGGGGTTGACGTATTTAGGCTATTTATTGTATAATCTTTTTACAAAAAAGGCACTTTGAATTGTTCAAATTCCGTAAAGCAACTTTTGTCATTTATAAGTCGAGAAAAGGCTTCAGTTTCATACTTTGCCCCATTTAAAGCAATGTGAGGCTTGGGTTCAGCAGGGATTCCTACATAGGCCATAATAGTATCTGAGTTTAAATCAGTCCGATTATGGGCAATTGGAGGCGTAATTCCCCTACTCTTCATATGAAACCATGTCATTGTATGAAGGTCGATAATTCGATGAGCAATAGAGATGTTTTTGTGATATCGAGCGGCAGCAGCTTCAATAAATGAAGTATCGAAGAAAGGATTTTGTCCGGCAATAGTATGGTCAACGATAGGAGCCATCCAATCCAAAAATTCAGCAAGAATTTGCTCTTCAGTTTTTTTTGAAGGGTCGGTTATTTGCTCTTTTGTATATCCATTAATCACCAAAGCTTCATCGTTGATGTGGGCACCTTCCCATATTCTACATTCTGCATAAAATTGATTTGAAGGATTATTAAAATCAATTGCACCAATACTAACCAGAGAATTTTTATGTGGGTCTACCCCAGTCGTCTCAACGTCTACGATAATCATGTTTTAAGTATACTATAAAAAGGTAAAGCACCGCTTTTTAGGGCGGTGCTGTTTGAAACTTTCAGGGATCGAACCTGCGGATGTTCTCCGAACGGGTATACCGTTATTTAGTGACAGTGACAGGTGGTGTAGTTGCAGATAACTCTTCGTGTCGCTTTGCGGAAAAACTCCGAACCTTCACTTCAACAGTTTCGGTGTAAACCTCTCCTGTATTGTAATGCCGTGTCTCCTCGACATGATAGATTTGAGCTCGGTCACCTACCTTCGCAAGGCCATCCAGTTTGTATGGCAAACTGTGGCCAAACTCCTTCCAGATCATAGGTCCCGATGTAAAGGGGTAATCCTTATGAACGTAGGCGCGGTAATTCTCCCAAGTCGAATTATCCTTCGACATTTGGCCGTATTTCAGGGCGCCTCGGAGAGTAACCACACCCTCAGGAGAAATCTCCATGATCTCAGCCCAAATATTGGGATCCTTGATCACTTCTTTTTGTGTGGTTTTAACCACTTTCGGGCGGCTATCAGAGCAACCCACAAAAAAGAGGATAGTGCAGAGCAAGCTGCATACTTGCACGAAAGACGTGCGTAGGATGGTTGTTGTTTTAGTCATAGCTAGAAATCCTTAAAAGATAAGTGCTTCTAGCTATGACTAACTTATAAAGTACTTTTGTCGAAAAAATATCACATTAATTTTGATTTGTCAATAAAAATTCAGGCGCATTTGGTAAAAATCAAAAAGAACCTGCTATATAAAAATAAAGACGGCGTGACACAAGAAAGTGTTCGTTTCGTCTCTAATTTGTTTGTGTATTAATTTAGGCAATACACGTTTTGTTGTTCTTAGTTTCTTAAGTCCCTCTTTTTAAAACAGTGAGGGTTATTTCAACCTGGTTATTTCCCCACAAGTAATCTATTGCAGAGCCAATTTCTCGGCCTAATTCAGGGTAGTAGGTAAATATCTTAAATACATACCCCCTATCTCCTCCCCTTATGCAATGGATCTCTGCAAACATATTTTCCTGTGAGTCTTGATTAAAATGCTCGAAGTTATATTTGAGTAAACACTCACTGATACCTTCTCGACAATATTGTCTTAAAGGTTTGATGGTATTCAGCGTTTGTTTAAATAAAAACCAATATTGAGTTGGTTTTGTCCAATAAATCCTTAAGATACCCCAAGAGGTCTTTTGTTGACGGGTAAAAGTAACCCTAGATTGTATAGTGTGTGTTTTCATAGCAACTAACTAACAAAATTAGTTACACGCTATATTTGCAAACTAATTGCTATGAAAAAACTAAGAACTTTCAAAGGTCGGGTTTCGTTATAATATTGCTACTTTTTAACCCTTTGTCAATACTATTGATTCTATTCTGTATATATCGTATACTGTGCGTAACAGATTTTGATTATAAGTAACATCTGGTGGGAATTTTAAACAAACATGTCAACTAAAAAAGCCGGCGGAACAGCCAAAAACCTGACCGATTCGAAGCCAAAGTATCTCGGTATTAAGCTTTCAGCAGGATCAACTGCAAAAGCAGGTTCAATTATTCTTCGACAGCGAGGTACACGATACCTTTCTGGAAAGAACACAGATCTTGGAAAAGATCACACAATCTTCTCTCTTATTGCTGGAACAGTAGTGTTCGGTGACAAGCGAAAGAAAAACTTTGACGGAACAACTACTGTACGAAAAATTGTACACGTTGAACCTAAAGCATAAATAGAAGTTGCGGAAGAGCGGAAGAATAGATATATAAATAAAATACCTTCTTGAAAGTTTCGCACAGGCCGTCGGGCCGAGCGGAAGCCAAATTTTTAGCAAAAAATTATGGCGACTTTCAAGAAGGTATTTTATATTATATATCTATTCCGCTTCTACTTCTACAACAAACTGTGTGTTTTTGTCTCCTACTTTAACCTCTACCTTATGAGAACCTGTTGTTTTAATCGGCTTATCGAGCATGATAAAATCTGCATGCATATTTACATGAGCTTGCTGTGAAAGTGCTGCGATAATTACATCTTTATGAATCGAAGCAAACAAGTGACCTTGATCATTTGCTTTTCCTTTTATTGTTACAACGACTGAGCCTATTGAGCTTAAGTTTTTTGATAGAAGCTCTTCTTGAACTTTCTTTTCTGTCATATCATTCGCCTTCATTTGACCAGCTTTTTTAATTACAGATTCTGTTGCTGTTTGCGCAAGTCCTTTTGGGATAAGTGAGTTAAGCGCGTATCCGTTTGAAACCTCTTTTATATCGTATTTGCTTCCAATTCCTGCAACGTTTTTCAGTAATACTATTTTCATATATTTTTAATTAATTGTTTATCTATTTTAACAGAACTTCCTTTGCTTTTTCAAGTTGTGCATCTCGCTTTAACTTTATATCTTCGTCAGTGAATTTTACTTCATAATCAGGTGTTAAACCTTGTTTAGAAATTGAAACACCTAACGGAGTAAACCAATGTGCTACGGTAACTTTTAAGGTTGCACCGTCATTGAAGTTAATAAGCTCTTGAACTGAACCTTTTCCAAATGTAGTTACTCCAACTAACTGAGCTACTCCGTGTTCGCGCAATGCTCCTGCTAAAATTTCTGATGCCGAAGCAGAACCTTTATCGACAAGAATAACTATTTTTAATTTGTCGGTAAATAAGTTATATCCTTTACTTCGATAATAAATAGGATCTGCTTTTGAACCAAAATCTTCTTTTACAATAATTTTACCTTGTGGCAAAAACCAACTTCCAATATCAACCGCTGCATCAAGGTATCCACCCGGATTACCTCGAAGATCAATGATTAATTTATTATTTCCAGATTTCACAAATTCTCGAAGTGCGTTTTGAAACAATTTTGCAGAATTATCGGTAAATTCATAAAACTTTATTTCAAAAATACCATTTTGTAATTGTTCGGTTTCAATAACTGGAAAATCAATTACTTTTCGAATAACAGTCACTTTATAAAAAGTGGTTTGTCCGGCATGCATTAAAGTTATTGTTACGGGAGTACCAACAGGGCCTCGAATTTTTTCGACAGCTTGATTTTGATTTAATGTTGAAACATCAACATCATCGATAAATAATATTTTATCGCCCGTTCTAATTCCAGCAAGCTCTGCAGGAGAACCTTTAATTGGTGAAGTTACCACAAGTGATTTGTCAGCAGCAACGTCGACAATCATTCCAACTCCAGTAAATTGACCTGATAAATCTTGCGCAAGTGTTTTGGCTTCTTTAGGAGCAAAAAATTGTGTGTATGGGTCGCCGTATGAATCAACAAGGCCTTTTATTGAGCCGTATACTTTGTCTTTATCAAGTGTACTTGATGCATTTTTTGCAGGGCTAAATTTAGAATCAAGTGTTGACCATACCTTCCAAAATAAATTAAAGTCGGTACTTGTTGCAAGACCAGTAGTTTGAGAATATGTTTTTTCGGCTTGTGTGATAGATCCTACAAAAAAAGACCCGACCATAAGTACGGCAACAACAAGAGTAAGAAGAAACTTTTTTGTTAAAAATTGTGCTGTAATTTTTTGTTCAATATTTTTTTCGGGTGTATTCGATGTATCCATAGAGTAATAGTACCCTCTTTAAATTAATAGAGCAAACGACAATAAATTGCTATACTAGGGTCATAAATTATGTATATGCCGATATTTTTATACAACACACTTACTCACAAAAAAGAAGAATTTTTACCTATTACACCAAGCACTGCTGGTATTTATAGTTGTGGGCCAACTGTATATGACCGAATTCATATTGGAAATTTAAGAGCGTTTGTGTTTCCTGATATTTTACGAAGAGTACTTGAACTTAATGAATACAAGGTAAACTTTGTGCGAAATATTACCGATGTTGATGATAAAACTATTGCACGAAGTCAAAAAGAAAACATACCTCTTTGTGAATTAACTCAAAAATATGAAGAAATGTATCTTGCTGATGTTGCTCAATTAAATATTAAAGAACCGACAACATCGCCTCGTGCGACTGAACATGTTGCGCACATGATTTCTTTAATTGAGACATTACTTGAAAAAGAAATTGCGTACAAAACATCTGATGGAATTTATTTTTCAATTTCAAAATCAAAAGATTATGGTCAACTTGCAGGACTTCATATTGATACTCAATCTTTACAAGAGCGAATTGCGAACGACGAATACGACAAAGAAAATCCGCAAGATTTTGCAGTATGGAAATTCTGGACCGAAAAAGATGGCGATGTAGTTTGGGATGCATCATTTGGAAAAGGCCGCCCCGGTTGGCACATCGAATGCTCTGCAATGTCGGGTGAATATTTAGGAAATAGTTTTGATATTCACACCGGTGGTATCGACTTAATTTTTCCTCATCATACAAATGAAATTGCACAGTCAGAGGCTGTGCACGGTGTAAAATTTGTAAATTACTGGCTCCACAACGGACACATTTTGGTTGATGGAAAAAAGATGTCAAAATCGTTAGGAAATTTTTATACCTTAGAAAATATTATTGGTAATGGAATTTCCCCACTCGCCTTTCGATATTGGTTATTAACTGCAAACTATCAAACACAAGTAAACTTTACCTGGGAAGCATTAAAAGCTAGTCAGACAGCATTAAGACGACTCGTTGAAACAATTGCAGGATTCACATTTGAATCAGAATTTAAAAAAGGAACGATTGATGAAAACTACAAACAAAAATTTATATCGTTTGTAAATGATGATCTTGATACCCCAAAAGCAATTGCTCTTGTCTGGGAATTACTTAAAGACAAAACGCTTTCGGACGGAGACAAAAAAGAAACCATTTTTTATTTTGATCAGATATTTGGACTTGATATCAAGAAATCTGTTGAAGATTATTTATTTGCAGTGCAGTCTACAAAAGATATACCTAAAGAGGTTGTTGAATTGGCAGATGAGCGCGCGCAAGCGCGCGCTTCAAAAGACTTTTCAAAGTCTGACGAACTTCGCGACAGTATAAAGCATCTTGGATACGAAATTAAAGACGATGCAAACAATACATACTCTATTACAAAACTAAAATAACTTCTGACACAAAAATTTAAAGATGTGCCAGTTTTTTAATTCATCTTTCATACTCTTACCAATACCTTTTTCTTCAGATTTCCACACTACTTTAAAACCAAGTTCCTTGAGATAATCTTCTGTTTTTATAAAATCCATTCCTGTCAAAATACCTTGCTCCACCCAAGGCTCATCTTTGCCAAATACAGTCCCGTAAAAATAACCGCCGTTTTTCAATGTATGATACACTTTTTTTATTACATCAAATTGCTTATCGTTCATGAAAGGTAAAGAATTTTTAGCAATAGCAATATCATATGTATCTTGAGGATAATCATATGTAGTAGCATCAATTCCGTATTTAATATCGATATCTGTTACATGTAAACCATTTTCTTTAAACAAAAGACCTTCTCTTCCATCTCCTGAACCAATATCAATAACATGTCCATTTTCTGGAATAATCACACCTTTTTCTTTTAGAAAATCAAACATCATTCTTTCTTTTTAGTTGTTATTTAAAATTTCTTCTGACCGCACAATATCTTCAGGGCTCGTTACTTGAATCCATGTTTTGATTTGAACCGCAGAAATGTGTCGGTCGTCTTTTGCAGCTAAAATAGTTTGCGGTAAACCATATTCAGTTTCAGCGGGGTTTGAAGATTTTTTTACAAGGTTATATGAAAAAATTTTTGGAGTTAACACATACAAACCAGTGTTAGCATATCCAACTTCGCCCGCATGATTTCCCTCAATGATTCCAGTGATTCGATGATTTTCATCAAACACAACTTTACCTCCACTGCGCATATCAGGAACTTCAATAACACCGATCACCCAATCATGTTTAAGTGAATTTTGAATATCAGTTTCTCCGTAAATATCGTCACCCATCAATACCAAAAACTTTTCATCGGGTGTTGTAAACAAATCTTTACAGAGCCACAATGCACCACCTGTTCCGGTAAGTTCGGGCATATCTACGTAGGTAATTTTTATTTCTTTTTGAGAATTATTTGAATCTTTTTTAATATAACTATCACCAAAATGTGAAATTATCTTTTCTTTTAGGTATCCGACAACTAAAATAACTTCATCAACTTCGGAAGGCATGACGTCAAGTTTATGTTCGATAAGGTTTTTTCCATTAACCACAAGCATCGGTTTGGGAAGCACGTCTGTCAACGCACCCATTCGAGTTCCTCGTCCTGCAGCTAAGATAACTAATTTCATCTGGTATTTATACAAAATTTTAGAAAAATAAGCAAAAAAATTGACCCGTCACACAATGAAGTGAGAGGGTCAAGTTTGTATCGAAAGGCAATGTTATTGTCTTTCGAGATATGTTAAGCGAATTACGTTTGGTTAGCTTCGAAGCAAGAGTCTGGCAGGGTTCACACCTCTTCCTTCAATTCTATGTGCACGCATAACTGGTATGCCATCAACAAAACAAAGTGTGCCTAAACGCACAATAAAACATTGTCCTGCCTTGTTAGTAAATAACAAACGTTCATCAGTGATGATTTCATAAACCCATCTTTCAGAAACAAAATCGTAGTAGGAAACTTTGTATTCTCTTCCGACTTTTTCTATTTTCTCAACAGGTTGTAGAACAAAAAAGATATTCACTTTGCCATTTTCGATTAACAAGTAACTTTCAAGTCCTTGTGAATACAGCCAAAGCTGTAAATGAATATCTATCAAAGAATACATATTTTTAAACTTGATTGAGGAACGGAAAATAAAAATATCTTTATAAGATCCTACAATGTTTGCGTAGTTCGAAGAACGACTTGGCTGTGGCTTAAGACTTTTTGAGGGGTCAAAAAACCACGCTTTAAAGTTTGGACATTTTCCAAAGTTAATGGTAAATGATCGACTGCCGTAGAATGGTTTACTAAATAGGTCACCCAGCGATAGCGACCCACTGAATTCAGGGAGCAGAAATAAAGTATCACCGGAAAGAATAGAGGGTGTAGTGGGGGCATGATCGAGAATAGCTTGCATAATTTGAAAAGGTTGTTGGTTGGATTGAGTGTTTTATTTACTGAGCAAAACGTATTGTTTTACTCCAGCAAAAAGTGTTTTTGTTAACAAAAACACTTTTTGCTGGAGTAAATTTCGCTTTTTCAAAGAACTATTTTATCCGCAGAATTATAACATGTTTACAAAAAAAGTAAATATGTCTCTATGAAAATACTGGGGTTCGTGTCTTAACTATGCAGTACACACCTTACCAACATCCTTTCCCCTTTTTTGCCTGTTTTTTCAAACTTTTAGAACTTTTTTATCTTTCGTTTATATTTTATTCATGTAAAATATTGCCATGGCTTCATCATATAAACCTCGCGACCAATATCGACAACAAAACTCTAATCAAGATTTGCAAAAAAAATCTAATGCCTTTCCAAATGGTGTTCGAATTCCCCCACAAAGTATTGAAGCCGAAATGGCATTACTTGGATCAATCATGCTTCGACCTGAAGCGATTTATGACGTAATGGATATTATTGTCCCCGCTTCTTTTTATTCAGAACGACATCGAATGATTTACGAAACGATGCTCGAACTCATGAGCAAGCGAAGTCCAATTGACGTTCTTTCACTTTCATCACGACTTTCAGAAAAAAGTATTTTGGAACAAATTGGTGGTGCGCGATACTTAACTGAACTTGTAGGAACCGTTCCTTCTGCAGCAAACGTTGAGCACTACGGACACATTGTGCAAAAAAAACACATGATGCGGAGCCTTATCGAAGCTGGTGAAGAAATCGAGGCTTTGGGTTACGATGAAGAAAAAGAAATTGATGAAATTCTTGATTCTGCTGAAAAGAAAATGTTTGAACTTTCAACATCTTCGACACAACATAAATTTCAAGAACTCAAGGGCTTGCTTGGAGAAAGTTTTGAGCGTATCGATCAATTACATAAAAATAAACAAGAAATTCGAGGGGTTCCAACTGGATTTCGTGAAATGGATGCTCGCCTTGCCGGTCTACAAAAATCAGATTTAATTATTTTAGCTGCTCGACCTTCGATGGGTAAGACATCTTTGGCTTTGGACATTGCACGACAAGCTGCGGTTGAACATAATATTCCGGTCGGAATTTTTTCACTTGAAATGGGATCTGCACAATTAGTAGAACGTATGCTTGCGTCTGAATCATCAGTAGATTCATGGAAAATTCACACTGCACAAGGAATTCAAGAAAGTGATTTTGATAAAATGCGAGACGCTCTTGATACACTTTCAAAAGCACCCATCTTTATCGACGACCAACCAGGAAACAATATTATGAAAATGCGTTCGGTTGCACGACGATTAAAAATGGAAAAAGGATTAGGTTTAATCGTCGTCGACTACTTGCAGTTGATGGTCCCTACACAATCAAAAAATAATGACAACATGGTTATGCAAGTAACAGAAATTTCAAGATCACTTAAACAATTAGCGCGAGAATTAAAAGTTCCTGTACTTGCCCTTTCTCAGCTTTCTCGAGCAGTTGAGCAACGTGGAGGTGAACCTCGCCTTTCTGACCTTCGAGACTCTGGTTCTATCGAGCAAGATGCCGACGTAGTAATGTTTATTCACCGAGAAGATAAAATAAACAAAGATTCAGACCGACCAAACATTGCAAAAATAATTATCGCAAAACATCGAAACGGTCCAACCGGAGAATTTGAATTATATTTTGATGAAAAACGAACTCGCTTTTTGCCACTCGAAAAAAATAACTTTGGAGATTTTAGTAAAGCAACTCAATCAGAAAACGATCCATTTTAATTATGAACCCACTCGAAACATTAACTCAATTATTTAAAGAATTCCCAGGAATCGGGCCGCGACAAGCAAAACGATTTGTGTATTTTTTACTCAAACAACCTTCAGGCTATATTGATGATATTACTCAACTCATTAAAACTGTTCGTGCGCAAATGAAACAATGCACTGATTGCATGCGATATTTTAATCTGCAACACAATAAAGAAATACTAGTGTGTTCAATTTGTAGTGATCCAAAACGTGATGCCTCAAAACTTATTATTATCGCCAAAGACACCGACCTTGATGCTATCGAAAAAAGTGGTGCGTACACAGGGACATATTTTATTCTTGGGGATCTTATTCAGATTCTTGAAAAAAACCCAGCTGAAAAAGTATACTTGCACCAGCTGGTAAAAAACATACAAAAAAAATCCCCTGCTTTGACCGAAATTATTTTTGCACTCAGTACTACCGTTGAAGGAGAACACACCGAACAAATTGTTCGAGAATTTATTGAATCACTAATTACAGAACACAGTATAAAAGTTTCAACTCTTGGACGTGGGCTTTCGACTGGTTTAGAATTAGAATACACAGACTCACGAACAATTCAATCGGCACTTGAAAATAAGAGATAATATTTAATCTGGTTTCAGTTGTCCGATAAAATCGGACAACTGAAA
>JAYTUJ010000059.1:0-3718 GCA_043744615.1 bacterium | reverse complement strand
CTTCACTTCAAGTTCATGAGTTTTTTCTTTGATATTCGCAATTTCTTCTTCAATTTTACTGATACGCATTTCGGTAGTCGTATCATCATCGTCATCATGCGCACTGATTTCTTTTAAGAGAGCCTCTTTTTCAATTTCAAGACGCATCACTTTTCGGTGTGCATCTTCAAGTTCAGGTGGCATGTTTTCAAGAGAAATTTTCAAAAACGACGCGGCTTCATCAATTAAATCGACTGCTTTATCAGGCAAAAATCGGTCAGTGATATATCGACTCGAAAGATGTACTGCTGCAACAATTGCATCATCGGTAATTCGTACTCCGTGATATAGCTCATATTTTTCTTTCAGTCCGCGCAAAATAGCAACCGCGTCTTCGAGCGAAGGTTCATTTACATACACAGGCTGAAACCGTCTTGTTAATGCAGGGTCTTTTTCGATATGTTTTTGGTATTCTCTGATCGTTGTTGCACCAATTGCTCGTAATTCACCGCGCGCTAATGCAGGCTTAAGCATGTTAGATGCATCAAGTGAACCTTCGGCTGCACCTGCTCCAACAATAGTGTGAATTTCATCGATAAACAAAATAATCTTTCCGTCTGACTTATCGATTTCTTTTAAAATATTTTTAAGGCGTTCTTCAAACTCTCCACGAAATTTTGTACCGGCAACAAGTGATCCAAGATCAAGAGAAACTAATTCTTTGTCTCGCAAAGATTCTGGAATATCACCGAGTGCAATTCGTTGTGCAAGACCTTCAATGATTGCAGTCTTTCCAACCCCTGCTTCTCCAATTAGGATTGGATTATTTTTTGTTCGTCTTGAAAGTATTTGTACAACACGTCCAATTTCACTATCTCGCCCTACAACAGGATCTAATTTATTTTCTCGCGCGAGTGCAGTAAGGTTTCGAGTATATTTTGTAATGGCTCGTAACTTTTTTGGTGTTGCTGGTGAATGGCTTTTGTCGGCTTTTAATTCTTCAATAACTTGAACCACTGCTTCACGTTGAATTTTAAACTTTGCAAGCAAATCACGAGCTGGCCCTGGAACATCAAAATATCCCAAAAATAAATGTTCGGTTGAAACAAAATTGTCGTGCATGTGCGCAGCAATTTTTGCAGAATTTTCGATAATCTTTGCAAGATCGGGAGTTAAATATACTTGGTATGACGGCGCAAGTGTTGCACTATTATCTGGAGCTTCGATTGAGTCTAAAATAGTATCTGAAAAAAGAATAATATCAATTTCAAGTTTGTCTAAAATAGAAACAACCATACTTTCTTCTTGATGAATTAACGCCCCAAGAAGATGTGTTGGGTTTACATGATTTTGCCCACGCTCAATAGCAAGTTCGTGTGCTCGTCGTATTACCTCTTTTGCTTTTGTAGTGAAATTATTGAATGGTGGCATTTGTTTTTTAAATTAAGTTTATGGTAAATATATGAATATATTTGGATCTTCTGCTGAACGAACTCCGATTAATTCTCCTCGCTCACTCACCAGTACTGCGCCCTTAATTTTTTCATCTAAGACTGGTTCAACTTGAATTTTTTTAATTTCTTTTTGAGTAGTTGTTGCCCAAGTTTCTGAACCAACAGCCATCAAAGATTTTATATAAACGATTGATGAAATATTTTCTTTTTGTCCACTGAGTACAACTACTCTGTCTCCTGAATTTGTTTTTATACTTTCTTCGGTTTTAATTGCTGGGTATATTTGAGCGTTTCCTGCTTTATCTAAAAGATTAAATATTGCAATACCTTGTTGGTCGGGAGCTTTTGTTAAATTTAAATCGTATTCATCACCATTTGAATTTGTTGCTTTGTAGCCATTTACATTAGACGGCAACGCGCCAAAAAACGAATATACGCTACCTTCTTTTGATCGAATAATTCCGAGTGAAATAAATATTCTTGATGTTGTGCCGTTTGTGTCGTTTATTCCATAAATTCTTACAACGCTCTTTCGGGCTTCTGCGAGTGTATTAAGAAGTGCAAAATCTGTTTCATTTACTCGAACAATTGTATTTGTTGCATATTTAATTTGAGGTTTTGACGAATCAACTTTTATGGTTGAAGTGCCGAGGTCGGTAACTTTTTCGATAGTTTTTTCTACCACACGCACAATAGTTTGTCCGACACTGTCAGAAGACGTATCGCTTAATGAAACAGTTGCAATCGAAGTTGTAATTGCCGTCACAAAACTCACTAAAAAAGTGAGTAAAACAACTTGAGTTTTTGTAAGATGATCTATGCTCATATAACGAATATTATATCATACAGGTCAATTCATCGAGCAATACTTATTTTTTATTAAAATATTCTTTAAGAATTGTTAAAGTCTTGTCTAAATCTTTTTTTGTTGTCTGTCTTCCGAGTGAAAAACGAAGTGATGATGTTGCGCAATTATCTTTTCCAAGCGACTCAACAACATATGAAGAAGAATCTTCGGTTGTACTTTTACAACTAGTAACCGATGAACAAAGTACTCCTCGAGCATCAAGATAAAAAACTAAATATTCTGCATCTTCACCCAAAAAACAAATATTTATATTATTTGGTAATCTTTCAAGATTTGTACCTTTTGAATGACTGCCGTTTAACGTCGTGTTTGGAAATGTTAATAGTTTTGAAATAAAATAATCTCTCAGAACGATAAGACGAGCCGATTCTTTTTCACTCAAAGCTCGGGTAAGATGCAAGGCTTCAGTAAAACCAATAATATTCGAAACATGCTCGGTGCCGGCTCGTCGATTATGTTCTTGGCTTCCTCCAAACATAATTGGTTTCATTTCAACTCCTCGTTTTACATACAACATACCAATTCCTTTTGGCCCATATATTTTTGAACCGTCTAGCACCATCAAATCGATTCCATTTTTTTGAACATCAATATCAATATAATTTGCCGCTTGTGATGCATCAGTATGAATATATGGATACGCAAGTTCTGTACTTATTGCACGTCCCATTTTTTTTCGATATTGTCGAACACTTTTTACAATTTCTTTTATTGGCTGAATAACTCCAATTTCATTGTTCGCTAATATAATAGAAACCAACACCGTGTTTTCTTTCAAAAGTTCTGCGATTGACGTTGCACTAATAATTCCGTGTTTATTTGGCAAAACATACGAGACTTCAACATCTTCTTTTTCCAATTGTTTACAAATTTCTAAAACCGAAGGATGTTCAATTGAAGAAACAATAATATGTGGTTGAATATTTTTATCTTCTTTTTCTTTCCCTTTTTCTTTTTTTTGTAAAACCTGAAAAGCACGAACAATTCCTAACATCGACATATTATTTGACTCAGTCCCTGACCCAGTAAATATAATTTCATCAGCATGCGCTCGAAGTAATGTAGAAACTTTTTTTCGAGCATCTTCAACAATATTTCGCACCCGAACACCCTCAGAATATATCGAAGATGGATTAAAAAAATCATCGGTAAAATAAGGCTTCATTTTTTTAAACACCGTAGAATCAACCGGCGTTGTTGATGCGTAGTCTAAATAAACTTTATGTTTCAATCTGTTTATATTGGTTGACCTTGAGAAAATCATATAAATATTGTACTATTTCACGATGAATTCACCTACTAGCACAAAACGACCTCCGGTTGTAGCCGTCATGGGCCATATTGACCATGGCAAATCAACTCTGCTCGACTATATTCGTAAAGCAAACACAACAGCAAAAGAAGCCGGTGGTATCAC
>JAYTUJ010000058.1:0-15256 GCA_043744615.1 bacterium | reverse complement strand
TCCATTACAAATATTGTAACTAAACCAAAAAATAAAATATTTCCAGATAAATTTGTAATATCTTTAGGGTTTGGTACGATAAAAGAAATACATATTGTTATGAACACGAAGTAAAAAATTCCGAGCAATAAAAAATCAAGAACAAGATATAAAATATTTTTTTGAGGCATTAAATTTAAGTTAAGATGTGATTAGTTACTCAGTAAATTTTAGCATAAGAAAGGGGATATAAAAAATAAAAGAGGGGCCAAAGGCCCCTCTTTTATTTTGCGATGTAATGTTTCGCGAACAACAAGACTATGCTCGTTGTACGTTTACTGCATTCAATCCTTTTGGTGATTCTTCTGTTTCAAATGTAACAGCGTCTCCTTCTCGTAGTTCGTCAAATGCAACGCCTACAAGAGAATTACTATGAAAGAATACGTCTTTACCCATTCCTTCTCCAGTAATAAATCCAAATCCTTTGTCAGTAACTTTTTTAATTGTTCCTTTCATGATGATTTTGATTAGCTAATAAAATACAAAATATATAGAAATTTAAGATAATATGATTATTCTCAACTACAAACTTTTGTACCCTTATCGTATCATGATTTCATATTTACGTCAAACAACCCCTTTAAAATATTTTATTGACAATCACACCAAATTAATGACATAATCTCATCTGAATTAAGGCTTCATGCCACATACGTCCTTTGAAACTGCACTGCAAAAGAATCAGATCAAAGGGTGTATTTGGTATGTTTCCTGAAACACTAAACAACACAACAACAAATACAGAAAATCAACTACACAAACACAAATGAGCACAAAACCAATTCCTATAACAGAAGAAGAAGCTTCACGTCTTCTTTTACCACCACAACCCCATGTCGTTTTTGGACCAAAGCAAACCGCTCAAGTATTTGGAATCAATAGAGCAGAATTAGACAACACTCCTTTCCCTTCATTCTCACCAAAACGCAGTGAATTTCAGAACCTTCAAGGTTTCGATCTTGTCTATTTCACTGATACCATTAATGGTCAACCTCTCACCATGCAACGTCTGGGTCATATGAGGGAAAATAGACCTGGTTCAGGAGGACTTTTGGACGATATCAACTGGTTTTGCGATGAGTCCTTCTACTTGACACAAACACCACAGAAAGGTTTCCGTGTTGTTGGTCAGGATGCCATTCTAGACTCATCCGAGTTAACTTACCTTGAACAGACAGACTTGTTGGTCAAATACGGCAATGACCTTATATTCAAAGGACGCAAGCCCTCACCAGCATGGCAAGAAGCAGTCCACGAGTGGGAGGTTCAAAAACCAGGACTCAGAGAACTCCTGAAAACAGACTGGAAAGCCTGCACAGCAGGCTTGGTGGATCTCAATATCAATAAAAAATTCCGCGAAAAGCCTGTTGAATTTTTGTATCTCAATATGCTTAAACAACAGATTGAGAACACACATCCATCGTTGAAGGGGGTGGTATCGACAAATGCGAGGTCTTCCACTTCTGGTTACATTGTCTCTGTCGGCCTTAGTGTCTCGAAGCGTGTTGGCGTCTACGCGGCTCATCCTGCCTCTCGTGACCACAGGCCGGGCGCTTCGTTCTCCTGCAGTCTAGATGACTTGCGTTCTTGAGCTTTGCTCTGTTGGAAGCTTGTCTCTCTTTAGTTTGCTGAGAGCTAAAGACTCATACACATCCTTTGCTTAACAGCGGGGTGTGTATCTTTTTATGTATAAAAATAATTAGTAAGAAAATTCTGATTACGCTATTATATACAGATGAATCAAAAGTTTATAAAACGTATCGAAATCGCAATGGCTTTGCTTGTCATTTTTTTTGTTTTGTATGGCGGTATTAAATTTATACAATCATTTTTACCGACGAACTCAAATTTAGTTGCAAATCAGTCGGCAGTGGTTACTCAAATACAATCTTTAAACCGATTAGAAACAGCTTCTTTTACCATTGAAAAAATTATTGATGCAGAAGACAGTGATACTTCAAAAAATATATTTAAAAATATTTTGTTCGGAGATAAAATTTTATTACTCGCACACGCAAATATAATTGCAGGTTTTGATCTGTCAAAATTACAAGCTTCTGACGTTCTTGTTGATCACGGTATTCTACGTATTAAACTCCCAGCACCAGAAATTTTGGTTAGTAAACTTGATAACGACAAAACAAAAATTTACGATCGCAAACTTGGTTTTCTAACAAAAGGTAATCCGCAACTTGAATCAAAGGCTCGGTTTGAAGCAGAAAATTCACTTCGAAAAGCTGCGTGTGACCAAAACATACTTTCTATCGCAACTGAAAATGTAAAAAAACAATTTCAAACAATATTTTTAACCGCAGGATTTAGCGAAGTAAATATTGAAGTTCCAGAAGCTGTTTGTAAGTAAGGCTATAAAAAGACAAAAACCCGCTACCGACGCAGCAAGTTTTTATCTGAGTCGGTGCGGGTTTTTTACCCACACTCATTTAAAAGTTTATCGCAGCAGTTTTTTGATCATCTGTAAAAACTTTTGCCACAAGGAAATTTTTGTTGGCGAATTTATTTTCTCAGTGGCACGCACGTTAGCCTTTTGAGCATTTTCGATGCCTTCTATAAAACTTTCAAAAATATCATCTGCTGTTTCTTCAGGAAATATTACGATAAATTTTTTTTCAGCAATTGCTCCTGCTTTAAATAATTCAAAAAAATGTGAAGCTGGTCCGAGGAGTTTGAAGCGAAGACTTTTTATTTTTTCTTCGGCGTTACCCTCATTTGGTCCCATTTCTATGTTTACATAGTAACACCAAGGAAGGATAAGGTGTGCCACATATCCTTGCCGAGGATCAGTTTCGTAGGTGACCATGCAATTTCCAAAAAGTTTCGATTGCGTAGTAGTATTCATTTGTAAGTATGGGTTGTTGGTTTTTTAAGGGAAAAGCGTAATTGCTTTTCTGACATTTCAGAAAAATCATACCACATAAATTATTTTTATAAAGTTTTACAATCGCGGGACAATTTAAGCTTATAAAAAAGAATCTTTATTTAAAAAGATAAAAATCCAAAAAATTATTTTCCTACTTCAACAACCTCTTGAATATTTGATCGTTTTAAAAGCTCATCTCGAAGTTCTTCGGCAAATGCTTTGCTAATTGCAGGGATCGCTCCTTCTGATTCATCTGAATAATCATCATCTATATCGTCATCGTGCCCCGCGGTAAGAATAACTAATCTACTTGCACCAAATAATTGATAAAAAAATGGTCGATCAATATCAACGTTTTGAATTTGTCGGTAGGGAATTGAAACCTCCTCAGTATTTATAATTCCTCGTCGAATACGAATAGCGTGTTCAGTAATTTCAAAACTAAACGTAAAGTAATCAATAAGTGCCATACCAAATGCAATTGTTGCACCAAGAATAAAAAATACAACTGCCCCTAATATTCCCCAGTTAAATGCAGTGTTGATTGTTTCAATTAAATCGGTTGTTGTACCAAGTAAATTTGAAAGTGCTTCAGCAGCGCCAAACATTCGTATTATAATAATGACACATAAAGCAAGTAGGGGAATAATAAAAAGCCATGCGTTTTCAAAAATAAATATCCAAAATGTTAATGCGCCTAAGCGTTTGTATGTTTGTGAATTTTCCATAATAATTTTTTATATAAACAAAGAAACAATAGTTGCGATTCCCGAGATAATCATCAAACCAATTACAATTTGAGCAAGGATGTTTACTATTTTTGAGTTTTTCCATTCACCCATAATTGTTTGATTTTTTGCTATGACATATACCAGTACCAAAATTATTGGAGCAACTAATCCGTTTGCAACAGCTGAATAAATAAGTGCTTTGATCGGGTCGAGTTTAATAAAATTTAAGGTAAGTGCTGCAAGCATTGAACATATCATTATTCCGTAAAATGCGTGAGCTTGTTTAAATTTTAAAAACAAACCTTCTTTTAAATTAAAACATTCTGCAATTGCATATGCGGTTGAGCCTGTAAGCACAGGTAATGCCAAAAGGCCTGTACCAATAATACCTAATGCAAATAATACATACGCACCTTCGCCAGCAAGTGGTTTTAATGCATTCGCTGCATCAGCCGCTGTTTTGATATTAGTAATACCATGACTAAATAATGTTGAAGCACAAACAACGATAATAAAAAACATAACAATATTAGAAGTAAGCATTCCTGAATACACATCAATACGCATCTTTTTTATTTCTGCTTTTGTTGCACCCATTCTTTGTTTAACTGTTGTTTTTCCTTCTAAAATTTCTTCTTCAACTTCTTGTGATGTTTGCCAATAAAAAAGATATGGCGAAATTGTTGTTCCTAAAATCGCGGTGACCAAAAGTATTTGATCTTTTGAAAATGAAAGGGAAGGAATCAGTGTATGAAAAAAAACAGTACTCCAGTCAAGATTAATAATCAATCCAGTTGCAACGTAGGCAAGTAATATAAATGCTAAATATTTTAAATAGGTAGCGTAATTTTTGTATGGTACAAAAATTTGTAATGCCACACTTACTAATGCAAATAAAATAATTAAAAAGTTAAAGTTTATTGACGGTGCTAATAATTGGACACCAGCAGCCATTGCTCCTAAGTCCGCACCAATATTAAACGTGTTTGCAACACACAATAATATTGTTGTCGTGTACAAAACCCACGCAGGAAAATATTTTTTGATATTAGAAGCAAGACCTTGGCCAGTTACCATACCAATACGAGCGCACATTTCTTGAACAATCGACATCAAAGGAAAAGTAAAAAGCGAAAGCCATACTAATTGAAGGCCATATTGTGCACCCGTCTGAGAATATGTGGCCACTCCCGATGGATCGTCGTCAGCTGCTCCTGTAATAAGGCCAGGGCCAAGTTGTTTCCAAAAAATTAAAGGCTTTTTTAGGATATCTTTTAAGGTTTGCATATTTGTCGCAACAGATAACTATTATATAAATATATCTATATTATAACAGGTAAAAGCTTAATTTATAGCCAAGTGTGATATAATAGGGTTATTAAAAAATAAACAATTATTATGGCTACAACAGCATATTGTGTTAAATGTAAGGCAAAGCAAGTAATGGTAGACGAACAAGAGGTAACAATGAAAAACGGACGAAAAGCAGTAAAAGGCAAGTGTCCTGTTTGTTCAACTGGTATGTACAGTATTCTTGGAAAGAAAAAAGAAGAAGCTAAATAAGTAAATTCGTTAGAGAGATTTAAAGATACTACTCAAAATTGAGTAGTATCTTTATTTTATATACATCTTTTTGAAAAGATTCGCGGAGCGCGTCGGCGTGAGCGGAAGCCAAATTTTTAGCAAAAAATTATGGTGGTCTTTTCAAAAAGATGTATATAAAATAGGTGTATAACTTTAAAAAGATTTCATATTTAAAATGTTAAAATTAAACTATTAAAAGTTAATCGAAAGCATATTGTATGAACATACGTATAAATACAAAAACAACAAATCTCGAACTAACTCCTTCATTGCAGAGTTATATCGAAAAAAAGTTGCATAAGCTTGAACGATTTATTCATGAGCACGGGACAGAAACCATGGTTCATGTCGAAATCAGTAAAGTCAGAAACCATCATCATAAAGGCGATATTTTTGAATGTCAGCTTAATGTTCGTGCTGCCGATAAACTTACATACAATGCTCGAGCCGAAAACGAAGATTTGTATACTGCAATCGATACTGCTAAAGATGAACTTTTAAGAGAAGTTACTTCAGCACACCAAAAACAACGAACTTTATTCAGACACGGAGCAATTAAAATCAAAAACTTTCTTAAAGGGTTTACTCGTCGAGCTCCCTAAGGTATTGTACGAGGTAAGATGACTCAATTTGATGCGTGGGAACGCGAATATTTGAATCCAAAATTATTAACCCGAGAAAACGAACCGCAAAAAGATACGGTTCGTTTTGTTCGTTGGTTAAAAGATCAAGGGTTAATTAATTTTTCAAATATTTTAATGATTGATCTTGGTGCTGGTACCGGACGTAATACTAATTATTTTGCCGAGCTCGGTGCGGATGCAAAGGGAATTGAACTTTCTAAAACTGCAGTTATGCTTGCAAAAAAAGATGCACTTGCTCGAAATTTAAAAACTGATTTTGTACAAGGTTCAATGGGTGAGCCGTATCCACCAGATATCAAAACTGACACAGTTGATATTGTGATCGATGTCACTTCTTCAAATTCTTTAACCGAAAAAGAAAGGGAAGTGTATTTATCTGAAACTTATCGAGTATTAAAATCAAAAAAATCTTCTACCGACACAACAGGATATTTTTTTGTAAAAGCATTATGCAAAGATGGTGATCATAATGCAAAAGAATTAATTAAAAAAAGCCCTGGAAAAGAAAAGGACACTTATATTATAAAAGAATTAGGTATTCACGAGCGTGTGTTTAGTAAAGAAGATTTTACGGCAACATACTCAACATGTTTTGATATTCTTTTTTTGGAAAAGAAAACAACATATACCCGGTTTAATAATCGCAGTTTTAAAAGAAACTTTTGGATTGCATACATGCAAAAGAAGTAATATTTTTTAGGTTTCTACAAAAAAAGATTTAAGCGTGCAAGCCTCGTAAAAAATCTTGGTATAACATTTCTTTTTTACCTTGAGGAATTACACGAGTAGGTGTAAACAAATTATTTTCAAATGTCGCGTCTTTAATAATTAAACGGATTTTTTGTTGTGTTTTTGGATGTTCTATAAAAGTAAAAATTCCAGGCCAATGCTCGAAGGCTTTTAACTTTAAAAAATATTCACGGGCTTTTTGTGGGTCATTGATGTCTTCAATAAAACCATTTTGTTTTTCTATAATAGTGCAGTATGTTGCTTTCAAATGGTCTTGCTCGACAGGCTGTAAAACGTTTGATACCCATTGTGGTAAAACTTCTGCAAGCATTTGACCACCTTTTTTTCCTAATATTTGTTCAAGTTCAATTTTTCCGATAGGCCAATCAGTCTCGGCGGTATGCGATGAAAGATCAACAGATTCTTGTTTTAAGATTGGGCCATGATCCATTTCTGCATCAATACGCATAATAGTTACTCCAACATGTTTTGGATTATCAGACAATATTGTTGCTTCAAGCGGGGAAGGTCCTCGAAACATTGGTAATAAAGAAGGGTGAACGTTAATAATTCCTTTTGGAGCAAGATCTATAATTTCTTGTGGAATAATTTTGCCATATGAAACCAAAACAAATACGTCAAACTTTTTTTGTTGTAGCAATGAATAAAAACTTTCATCTTTTTGCACACCTTTAATTTTTATAGGTTGTACAAATTCAATATTGTTTTGTTGTGCCCATATTTTTACAGGGGAAGGAGCAAGTTCAAGTGAACGCCCTTTTGGTTTGTCGGGTTGAGTAATTATTAATGAAGGAATTAATCCTACTTTTTTTAATTCATCTAAAACAATAACCGAAATTTCTGAAGTTCCAAAAAATGCAAAATTAATCATGGTTTTTAAATGGTTACGCTATTTTTTTATTTGTTTTTTCGATCTGTGTAGGTGGCATGTCTTCGATATCTTTTGCATTGTCGATAAATAAAATACCGTTTAGATGATCAGTTTCGTGTTGAAAAATTTGAGCAAGCAAACCAGAAGCTTTCATCTGAATTTCTTTTCCGTGTTCGTCGATAGCTTCAAGTTCAACACGACTTGCTCGGCGAATTTTTCCGTATAAGTATCGTATACTCAAACAACCTTCTTCCATTACTTTTTTATCACGAGAAGCTTTTTTGATGACAGGATTTATAAACACAACATCCGGATGACTTTTTTTTGTATCAAGTCGAGCGCCTTTTTTAAAATCTTCATCAAAAATTCTGCCTGATACCACAAAAATTCTAACTGACTCTGCAATTTGGGGTGCAGCTAAAGCAACCCCGTCATGTTCTTTTGCGAGTGCAACTTTCATATTTGCAATGATGTTTTGAATTCGAGGAGACGTGAGTTCTTTGATGTGAACTTCTTCGGCAACCTGACGCAATACTTTATGAGTTCTTTGTACGATTTCTACTTTTTGCATATCTGTAACGTTTTTTTACAGTATACACTATTTTGATTTGATTTTCTTTTGGTCTGTGTTAGTTTTACAAAGAACTCACGCCCTTTCACAAATCAACAAAAACCCATAGAAAACAACAAAAAATGAAACATTTCTTTTTTTTAGACAAGACAATATTTTACACTCTTGTGTGTCATACTCCTCTGCCTATTCATTTTATAAGAGGAAATAACGACACACATGAAAGGTTTCTTAAAAAAAATCTTCAACTTCCTCCTCAAAATGTAGCTCTACTTTTTGATGTTTTAGGTAATGTAGTATTTTATCCTCATACCGAAACTGGTATAAAAGTAGAAAATGGAACAACAAGACGTATCCACTACTCACATGGACTTAGAGAGGAGTATAAAGTTTTGCAACATGTTCCGATTACGCAAGCAGAAGCCCCTGATATAACACTTGAAGAACTATGTAAAAAAATTAAACAAGAGAATCATGCGATTGATTTTCTTTTAACATGGCAGGATCTCGATTGTTTACTTATAAACAACCAGTTTTGTTCAGGAATACAATACATTATGTTTCTTCAAGGAGAGCATAATGAAATTGTTGCAATACGGTTTTGTGCTAATGATGAAGGAGGACTTCCTTTTATGAAAATTAGCAATCCAAACGAAAAATTATTTTCTGTTTTACCAAATGATTTTGGAATTAATACTGTGTTTAACTTAACTCGAGGAGCACATTTTTTATTTTTCAAAAAGTAATTTTTTCAAGCAGTTTTTCCATTTGGGTTTAGTTGCTTGTTTGCGCCCCCTTCACTTGTGAAGGGGGCATCATTGTTTTTATAGCATGCTTTGTGGATTGATTCGTACTTGATATTGCATCGGTAAGCTTTTTACATACTCACAAATATTTTTATCGGGCCATAGTTTTGAATCTATTTTTATAAGCACATGCAAAGCATGTTTTCCTTTTGGTTGTGGAATAAAAGCCGGAAACACTGTTGGTTTATAAACCGCTAAATCTTCGAGTATATTAGTCGAGTCTTTTTTTACGATTTCTTTTTTACCGATTAACGTTATTTTAATCAGTGTTTTAAATGGGGGATATCCAAATATTTTTCTATCAGCAATTTCTTCATCAAAAAAAGATGAGACCCCTTGTACTTTTTTATTTTTTGATTCAACAAATTGTGTTAAAATTCTTTCTTTTGGTTTTCGAGTTTGGATATATACATCACCCAATGTTTTTTCGGTGAGGTCATGTAATAAAGAAAATATTTTTTCTCCCATTGAAAAATCTGGAATAGTAAAAAGGCTATCAATCGATACTACTGCGCCTATATCAGCATGTTCAATATACGGAAGTGCTTTTTCAGTACAAATTAATATAGATTCTTTTTTTGACATCCATTTTGATATCATTGTGTCAGCTTGTTTTTTTGTTTTTACGGTGTCTCCATCAAATCTAAAAACTTCAGTATCAGGATATGTTTTTTTTATTTCTTTTTCAATTAATTCTGTTCCAATGCCCACCGGAACAAGTTTCCAACTTTGGCAGGTAATGCAACGGGTTAGCGTATCTTCACGTCTTCCACAAATATTACACATAAATATATTTACCCCTTTTTCTTGTCCTTTGGTGGTTAATACCATTGCGTGTGAACAAACAGGGCACGATACTCGAGTTCCACAATCACCACATATTGTTGCAGGCGCCAAACCTTTGCGTCCTCCGAGCAACACTATTTTTTTATCAGCATCTAAAGATTCTTTTATTTTTTGATTAAGTAGTTGCGAAATTATTGTATACGAACGTGGTGGTAGCAAAGCATCTTCTTGTTTCATATCAATACAAAAAACTTTTTTTGTTTGACTCTCAACATCACTCATGACATCAAGTGATTGACCAACATCAATTTTTTCTATTTCATCGGTGCGTATTCGTGCAACAGTTTCTGTTCGAAGCAAAGAATCTACATTATAGATATTTGCTTCTAATCGTTTTGCTAATGTTTCTAAAAGAATTCGATAGTCAATATATGGGCGCGAAATGGTAACGTATGCACGTGATCGTTCGTTCATGATAACAATCGTTTTGGTATCTGACGCTGTAAAACATGCATATTGTGGGGTCGCTACTAATAAAAGAGAATGGGGAATTTCTTTTGTTTTTTTAATATGTTCAATTGTTTCGAGTATTTTTCGTTGAGTACTGCTTCCATCTAATGTAAACGCATAATCAGTGATACCAACTTTGAGTGCATCATATATTTTTTTAACTGATGAAGTAAGCGGACTAATAATAAGAACAGAATGTTTTTGTGAAAATTCTTTTCGGATTAATTGTTTTAAAAAAGTTAATTGATTTTCAAATTCTGTTTCAATTGCAATGTGAAAATTTCTTTTTGAAGAAATTTTCACTGGCACAGTAGGGACGTTCTCTGTTTTTGCTTCCGCGATTTCTTTGATTTCTTTTGATTGTTCGGGTGCTGCCTCGATAAAAACTTTTGGTACTGCGGTAAACAAAACCGCACCCGAACTTGCCGCATGATATTGAGCAGTTTCTTCAATTGTTTCTAAAAAATATGAAGGTAAAAATGAAACCGCTTTGACGCGATTAATTTTTCGTAATGAAAAGTCGGATTGTTTAAGTTCAAACTTTACCTCATTAATTGGAAGACATGAAAATACAATAGCCGAAATATTTTTTTTACGAAGCGGTACTTCAATAAGTGTGCCAACAACAATTTTCTCAGCACAAAAATAAGTTAATTCTTCTTTAGGAATACCTTTGGCAATGGGGAATACGCGTACTGCAAACATTCTTTGATTATACCTATAAAAAGGAAAAGGCGCGCATCTGTTGGTACTGATGTGCGCCTTTGCCATGATATTTACTTTTTTGGATAGTAGTGGAAGTAGTAGTAGATCACTCCACCAACGATTGCTAAAATTACCAATAAGATTTCGAGAAGTGTTTTGTCCTCTTCTTTAGCAGTTTCCTCGTCGTCTGGTGGCGTAAGGTCAGGATCGGTTTCACCGGGTAGTTTGGCACTCATGTCTGTGTTCTGTTGTTGGATTTTACGTTGGTTGAATATTCTGTATATCTATAAAAACACTTCCGCACTCGCGAAAATATCATGGGGGTTTACAAATAACAGATTACGGTTACAAATTATGCCACAAATCAATTAAAAATCAACCTTTCAGTTAGAGGGATAATTCACCCTACAAAGCTTTACAAATCGATATATTATGGTATATTAATGTTATATACTTAGTTCTTTGATATAAATTTGCGAACAACTTAAGTGGTCATAGCAAACAGTGGCTTGTATACACAGGCCTTTGTTTGCCATGACTACTCACACTTACGTGACTGTCTGACAGCAAAAAATAAAATGAAAGGAAACATACAATGACTCGTATACTAACCAAAGACCTTTTGACCATGGTCGGTCAAACTGTGAAGATCGCAGGGTTTGCACAGGTCGTCCGTGATCAAAAACGCATGCAATTCGTGGTCCTCCGTGATCACACTGGAATGGTGCAGTTGTTTCACGAGAAAGGAGGGGATAATGACACTCTCAAAGCAACTATCCATTCTCTCACACAAGAATCAGCGTTTATTGCAACCGGCAAGGTTGTGACAAATTCGAGCGTCAAGCTCGGAGGGATCGAAGTGGTCCTGGAAACTCTGGAAGTGGTCGGACCAGCGGAATCGCCGATTCCCATCACAGAGGAATCATCTCTCGATCTCCAGCTCGACTGGAGAGCACTTAGTATCCGTCGGCCTGACAACACCCTGATCTTCCGTGCCCAAACCACAATGGAGCGGGCAATGCGGGAGTTCTGGGAGCAGCAAGGCTTCGTTGAGATTCACTCGCCCAAGCTTATGGGCACGGCGAGTGAGTCCGGTGCGGAACTGTTCCAACTTGACTATTTCGGTCAAAAGGCATCGCTTGCCCAGTCGCCTCAGTTTTACAAGCAAATGGCGATGGCAGCAGGCCTTGATCGGATTTTCGAGATTGGTCCCGTCTTCAGGGCAAACCCCTCGTTCACGTCTCGGCACGACACGGAGTTCACCTCCATCGACGTCGAAATCTCATGGATTGAATCCCATGAGGATGTCATGAGTCTTGAGGAGTCTCTGTTGCATCACACCCTCAGTCGGATTGCCGAAGTGCATGGAGCGGAAATTAAAGAGCGATTCAGCATTGATGTTGTCGTTCCCAACCTTCCGTTCCCACGCATTAGTCTGTCCGAAGCTCGGCGAATTCTTGCCGAGCGAGGCCATGTGATCGCCCACAAGGAGGATCTCGATCCTCCAGGCGAGCGAGGATTGGCTGAATATATTCGGGAACAGTATGGTCATGAGTTCGTATTCGTGACTGACTACCCGATTGAGGTCCGTCCCTTCTATCATCGGCGTCATGAAAATGATCCGACGCTCACCAAGAGCTTCGACCTTCTCTGGAAGGGGCTTGAGGTGACCACCGGAGCTCAGCGTGAGCATCGCGTGGATGTTCTGTCGAAACAGGCACTGGAAAAGAAGATTCCACTGGAGTCCATTAGTCACTACATCGATTTCTTCCGTTACGGCTGTCCGCCGCATGGAGGATTCGGTCTAGGGCTGACACGGCTTCTGATGATTCTTCTCGACCGGAAGAACGTTCGTGAGGTTACCTACCTGTATCGTGGTCCAAATCGTCTCGTTCCGTAACAGGAACAAGACACAACTAGCGGCTGAGGAGCAATCCTTGGCCGCTTTCTTTTTATAAGTTTCATAATACTCACCCCTTATGATTTAACACTGATAATTATTTGAATTATAAACTTGCATAATTATTAACATTATTTATACTTCAACTATGCCAATGAACCGGCTGACACCGGCGAGGTGAAGAAAGAAAACTTGTAAAGGTAAGTAGACTCTTCCGGAACTACTCCGAAATGTAGATAATCAAGATAAAAACAGGGTGGCACCGCGATGAAATCGCCCCTGCGAATTTATTTATTAATAAATTCGGAGGGGTGTTTTTATTTCTCCGAACAAACAAGTGTTATGGAAAGAACATATATAAAAAACTTAAAAGAATTTATCGGAAAAGAAGTTAGTGTTTCCGGTCGGGTTGATGTTCGACGAGATCAAGGGAAATTAATATTTCTCGATTTTCGTGATGTGTCAGGAAAAATTCAAGGTGTTATCTTACCAAATGCAAAAGAAGCTCATGATGTTGGCATACTACTTAGACCAGAGTGGGTTGTAGAAGTTCGTGGAAAAGTAAATTCTCGTCCAGAGAAAAGTGTTCAAAAAGAAAAGACGAACGGGAATATTGAACTTGAAATCCTTGAAATAAAAGTACTATCCAAATCACAAGAATTGCCATTTGAACTTGGAACCGAAATAAATATTGACACATATTTAGATTATTTACCTCTGACACTACGAGCTGAAAAACAACATGCTATATTTAATGTTCAGTTTACTATCGTTACTGCTTTCCGGGAATTTTTAATCAAAGAAGGCTTTATTGAATTTCAAGCACCAAAACTAATTGGTGAAGATGCAGAGGGCGGAGCAAATTCATTTAATGTTGAGTATTTTGGTCACACGGTACATTTGGCACAGAGCCCACAATTGTACAAGCAGATTATGGTTGGCGTTTTTGAACGAGTTTTTGCGACTGGTAACGTATATCGTGCAGAAAAACACAGTACTACTCGTCATTTAAATGAGTATACGAGTTTAGACTTGGAAATGGCTTTCATTAAAGACCATACTGACGTGATGAATATGGAAAACAAGTTTTTGGTTTATCTTATAAAAGAATTGACTGAAAAATGTGTTGATGAATTTAAACTTTTGAAATCAGAAATTCCAGTTGTTCCAGATAAAATTCCTTCACTTAAACTTCGTGATGCACAAAAAATTATTCAAAATGAATATGGCGAGGATTGTTCGAAAGAACCAGATCTTGAACCACAACACGAAAGGTGGTTATGTGAATATTCAAAGAAGACATGGGGCTCTGATTTTATTTTCATCACTCATTTTCCAATATTAAAACGACCATTTTATACGTATGAGGATGAGGAGGATCCAGGATATGCGAAGGGAGGAGATCTACTTTTTCGAGGTGTTGAGATTACAACATTAGCTCAACGTATTCATGATTACGATAAATTAGTTGCTTCAATAGTCAGTAAAAAACTTGATCCTGAAAAATTCCGATACTATTTACAGGCTTTTAAATACGGCATGCCTCCACATGGAGGTTTAGGTTTAGGTCTTGAAAGGCTTACAGCAAAACTACTCAGTTTAGATAATGTGAAAGAAGCTACTCTGTTTCCACGGGATTTAAACAGAATCGATAATCTTTTATCAAAGTAAAAAATAAGTGTTATAATAATTATACTATTAAAAAAACAACTCATGTATAAACAAGGAATAGAGGTTAAAAGGCAGACAAACGTCGGAGTTATCCTGGAGAAGTCCTCATGGTTTCTTGTAATTGAATCTCTTTTTCCTAATAGTGAGAGGATATATTATCCAAATGATCAAGATGAGGTTTTGCACGTGACCTTAGATGGAATTGATATTGCTTTTATTTCAGGACAAGGTTCAAGTATGGCTGCTTGTATGATTGAAAGACTAAGAGTCTATGGTGTAAAAGCTATAATTAGAGTAGGAACATGCGGAGCTTTATCCACAAAGATAAAACTTTGGACTCCAATTATTACAACAGCGTGTTTTAGTGGTGAAGGAACATCAAGTCACTACTTGCCTAAAGGTTACCCTATAATTTCAGATTTTGATTTAAATACTTTGTTGATAAAAAAATTAAATGACAGTGGAATTGATTATCAACAAGGTATTACCGTTACAACAGATGGTAGATGGAGAGAGGACTCTGAGTTGCTTAAGCAATTAAGTCAAATTGGAGCAATTTCTATTGAAATGGAAACAGCTGCTATTTTTTCTGTATGCCAGTTTAGAAAATTACCAGTAGCTGCTATAAATATCCCATCAGATTTACCCACAGACGAATCTAACAAAGACGACTTCAAAGGTATTCCTGATCGAACAACTTATAAATTAAATTTAGAAAACAGTTTAAGAAGAATAATACCAACGGTGGTTGATACTCTTAAGGATTACTATCAAAAAATAAAATAACTGATATGAGAGAGTGGCCTAATG
>JAYTUJ010000057.1:0-15380 GCA_043744615.1 bacterium | reverse complement strand
ATCAGCATCAATGAATACTAAATCAATTGTATTCGGTATATAATTTTTTATGTTTTTTACGATAACATCTGCATCTGCAAATATTTGGTGGATTTGTTTCGAAAAAGAACTTTCTTCAAAATGTACTCGCGCAATTTCCGCTTTCGGCGCAGATTTTTCAATCGTAAAAATTTCTACTTTTTGCTCATCTGTTTGATCATTGTTACATGTGTCATATGTTTGTGTTGCTTCGGCGATGTGTAAAGCAGAATAACCACCACTTGTTCCGATTTCAAGAATTGTTTTTGGTCTGTATTGTGAAATAATTTTCTGAACAATTAATGCAGAATCTTTTGGTAGGGAATTAAGTCGTATTGAATGTTTTTTATTTAATTCCCAGGCTTTTGCGTATAAGGGATCAACAAAATTCTCGTTAAAATAAGAATCAAAGTTTTCTATTCGGTTGTATATCTCGGTGAGTTTCATAGATTAAAAATTATTTTTTCTTCCATAATAATTTTTTATATATAGAACTTAAACCGCCATTTCCTTTTTTTAATTCTGCATATGAAGGAAGTGAAAACACTTCAATTTTTTTATCAAGAAAGTCAGAAAACGAAAAAGTTTTTCCATCACTTGAAATGTCTAGCGCTGTTGGTTGATTTCCTCCAACAATAGCATCAAGCATGTTTCCATTTTCTGTATCAAATAACAATACAGAACCCCAATCTGGTCCGGGTTGATAATAATCAGTTGCAGAAAAATTAGTTCCTCGACACGAAACAATTAATATTTTTTTATCAGGAGATAATGCAATTGTATTAGGGTTAACATCTGTTTGCGCAAAAACTGAAACTAAATCATTAGCTAAAGAAACTTTTAAAATAGTATGTTTTGCCATGTCAGATACATACAATATATTTTTTTCTTCGTCGGCAACAATATGACGGAGCGCACCATGACCATTATAAATAATGGTTCCTTTACCAGTTGCTAAATTTATTTTTTGAAGTTCACCTGTGTCGAAACCAGCAACATATAGATACATTCCGTCGACAGTAGGATATATACCTCGTGGTACTGCTACTGTTTTTATATTTCTTTTTAAAACTCCTTTAATTAAATCAATTTCAGAAACATTATTTCCAAGCCAATTTGATGCATACAATGTATTGCCGTCATGTGAAAGTGCTAAATATTTTGTCCACGTACTTTTTGTTTTTAAAGTACGAGATATTTTTTTTGTAGAAGCGTCGATTTCAAATATACTTCCACTTTCCATTTGGCTTACATATACTTTTGTTTTGTCTTTTGAAAATAAAACTTCAACACCTCCTCCATTATTTAGGTTTATGTTTGCAATTTGTTTGCCCGAAGAAGCATTAACAACTGAAACTCCAACTTTTGGGTTGAGTAATGAGGTCACCCAGATTTCTGTATTATCCTTGTTGAACGTAAGTGCTTTTGGTGATGCAGGTACTGTAATATTTTTGATACGAGAAACAATTTGAGAGGGAATTTGTTTAATTCGCTCCTCTTTTGCTTGTGTGTATTGAAATACAAAAAAACTTAGTAATAATAGAGTTATATATCGGTGTAAGACTTTCATTTTTATAGTATACTAGAGGTATATTAATTAAAAAGTAATTCATCCGCATGACATCAAAAAATCTATCGATAGAAGCACCGCGAAGTCCATATGAAAAAATTAACGGATTTGCTATTTTAGCTCGAACAATTGATAAGTGTCAGGCTTTTATTGCAGGTACTCCAGGAGAATATCATTTTAATTGCCCACTCGATCAAGCATTGTTTTCTTTTAAAGGAATTAACCACGAAGAATTTAAAGCTTTTGTTGAAACAGGTGCAACTGATGAAGAAATTGGGATGTGGGTTTTTGAACACGGAACTCCAAAAACTACTGAAGAAATTGCAGCTTGGTCAGATGCTTTTAGAACAGATTTTTCTTACTCAACTGACCCTGCAAAAAAAGATTGGTTTACCGGAGAATGTGTTCGGTTAAATCTTGATCCAGCAACAACAACATTATTTGATTATCTTGAAGTTGACGACAAAATAAGTTTTGCAAAATAAATAAAAAAGAGTAGTTGAATTTGAACCCGAAATAATGTTTGAAAGTTTTTTTAAAAAAATCAAAAAAATAGACGCAAGAGACGAAAAAAAAGATCTTGTCTACGATAGTGTGTCAGGAATTATTTTTAAAAAAAGTTTAACGCAGAGAATTCAAAATTCAAAACATGTAAAGTTTGTTTCAAAACATTCTTTGTTTTTAGCAATAGGTATTTTGTTATTGATTGCTATCGTACAATTTACTCCTTTTAATTCATCTTCATTTGCGTCAACAACCCGATTTTATTCTTCGAGTTGTTTGGGTGGTTGGCAAAATACAAATCATGTTCAGGGTGAGCCTGATGCGCCACAACTTGAAACTGGTCCAGGATTTTCTTCACAAAACTCTGCAATATTAACTGATGCAGTCTCAACATTATTTTGTGGAGGATTTTCAGGAAATATTCCAAAAGATTCTAAACCTAAAAAAGTAATCGTATCTTTTTCTTGGGGAACAACTCCTCTTGAATCAACAAGTAACGCTTCTTCGTCATCAGTAATTGATGGATCAGCAACTTCGAGTTCTTTACAATTACTTGATACCCCCGCATCAGAACACCCAACAGTACTTTCTGGTAATGCAACTTCTTCTGATCAAACAAGTTCTGAAGACAAACCAAAAGAAAATTCTTCGTCTGACAGTACTCCTTCATCTGATACAAATTCTTCTGGTTCAACACCAAAACCTTCAGAAACTTCTTCACCTAGTTCTGCTCCTGCATCAGAACCTACACCCACATCTGCTCCGGCCCCCACACCAAATGAACCAACACCAGCTTCGGCACCCGCAGCAAGCGAACCAGCACCTGCTCCTGCGCCAAGTCCAGCACCCGAAGCGTTTAACAATCTTTTAATTTCACATGTGTTTGCTGACGAAATTTCATCTTCAACATCAGGTGGATTTTTGAAAGTAAGTTATACCGATAATGGAAAAGATTGGCACGAACTCGGTGTTGTAAATCGAAACAATCTAAATAATGTGAGTTTTGAAATTCCTCAAAATGTTGTTTCGCAATGGTCAGATGTAAATAAGATTCAAGTAAGTGTTGAAAGTCTTCCAACAGTAGATAGTCAGCCAACGGTATATCTTGATAGTATGTGGCTCGAAGTTGAATACGACCGAATCGCTACAATCTCGGATGCAGAAATAAAATATCTTCCTCGAGTTGAAGTTGGCGATACAAATATTTTTGATCAAACACAAAAAGATTTTCAATCAAATGAAAATCCAGAATTTGAAATTAATCTTGAAAATGAATCTGCCTCATCGACAAATTCTTTAACAAATTCATCAACAAATCAAAACGTACAATCTAGTAGTGATACCGGATCAAGCACGGTCAGTACTTCAACCCCTGTCTCTTTTATTGGAAAATTACAAAATTTACTCACATACTTTGCTCCGTCAAAAGTATTTGCTCAAGATTTTTCAAAAAAAAAAGTACTTAAAGCAGAATTATTTAGTCCTGACGGAACACTGTACAAAGATCAGCCGATTATAGAAGAACAAAATGGAAAGGCGATTGTTACTGTTCCGCACCACTCAAAAAGTTTTCGTCCCGGAAAGTATCAATTACGAATTGAGGTATTAAGTGATAATAAAGTATTAACCACAACTCGAGATTTTGGTTGGGGAGTATTGGCAATTAACACTGACAAGTCTTCGTATGAAAAAAAAGACGATGTATATTTGCAAATCGGCGCACTGACATCAGAAGGTCATACGATGTGTAATGCTTCACTTGAACTTGTTGTAACTAATCCAAAAGGAAAAACAGCTATTTTTTCTACTGCAGATGAAACTATAAAAAAATCTGTAACATGTGCTAAAGATAACGTAACTGATAACCCTGATTATTTTTTGCATTACAAAACTACAGTGACGGGAGTGTATTCGATGACGTTAAAAAATAAAGATAATGGATTTGAAGTCTCTGATACGTTTGAAGTAAATCCACAAGCACGATTTGTTGTTGAACGGATTGGCGCTACTCGTATTAACCCATTTGCCTCGGACTACGTAATGAATATCAAAGTTACTGCAACCGAAGATTTTGATGGAACTATTAACGAACTCATACCAACTGATTTCGATATTCTTTCTACAACACCTTCTGCGGATGTTGTTGATGTTTCGGAGGGAAAAAAAATATCGTGGACAAAACATATTGCAGCCGGAGAAACAATAAACTTGTCATACGATTATCGAGCAGCACAAATTTCTCCTGAATTATTTTTACTTGGACCAATCACTTTTGAGACCACAAATGGTACTGTAGGACAAGAACCTCGTGCATGGCAACTTGCATCTGATGCCGCATGTAATGCAATCACGACAGGTAACTGGAACGACGGAACAAAATTTTCTGGTTGCACCGGAACAGCAGGTGTACCCGCCGCAGCCGATACGGTAACAATTAACTCGGGAGTGATCATGACAATTACTGCCGATGCAACAACAAGTGCAATTACGGTTGCAGCAAATGCAAGTGGTGTTACTGGAAACGGAATTACAATTAACTCAGGAATTAACTTTGCAGTTACAGAGCAATTACCATGACTGCGCCAACCGCATTAACTTCAGATATTACTGTCGGCGCGGGAACTTTATATGCAGCAAGTATTACGATTCCGGGTAGTGCAACCGGAGGTAGATTTGCAAGTATTAGTGTAAGTACAGGTAATATTGGTGTCACCGGAGCAATTACATTTAGTGGTGTTTCTACACAAGCGCGATATATTTCAACAGGTGCAAGTACTCTTACAATCGGTGGTAACTTTGGATCTGGAGGAACCTTAACAACAAGTAGTACAGGAACAATGGTGTTCAACGGAGGTAGTGCTCAGACAATGGGAATATACGCAACGTATAACAATATTCAAATTGCCAACACTTCCGGAGGTGTGAGTATTTTAGGAGCAGTAACATTGTTGGGTACACTTACTATTAATACAGGAGGTTTAACATTTGGTGGATTTACAACAACAGTTACTGGTGTCACAACTATTAATAACGGAGGAACACTAACGCTTTCGAGTGCAACAGGAGCAAAAACTTTTACAGGCGCTGTTACTATAAACGTTGGAGGAACATGGACCGAAAGTGCCACAGCGATTCCTACGTTTTCAAACGGTCTTACAAATAACGGTACATTAACAGCAGCTGGAGGAGTGCATACCTTTAGTACAAACTCACAAACGATTGGGGGAAGTAGTGCAATTTCGATTGCAAGTATAACCGTTACTGGTGCTGGGATTTCATTAACAAATAATGCAACAACAAGCGGTCTCACAATCGCCACTGCTCTTTCAGGAACAGGTTGGTTTATTCAGGGTCCAGGCTCAATCGTAAACTTGGGTGGTACTTTTGCCATAACAACTTTTTCTGCAACATCGACAACTAACGTTGTTAACTTTAACAGTGCTTCTGCACAAACAATCCCAACCATAACGTATACAACTTTAAAAATAAATAATACAAATGCATCAGGGGCAACTTTAGCAGGAGCAATTACACTGACGACATTAACAATCGGTGATGTTGCAGCTTCAAGTCTTTTTGCTGATGCGGGTTTTACGATTACACCCAGTGGCTCTTCGGTACTTAACTTAACACAAGGTACGTATAAACTGGGAACTGTTTTGATCGGTAATACAATGCCAGCGTATGCAACAATGAACATTTCTTCAGGATCAACTGTTCAATATGCATCATCAGCTGCAACACAAACAATTTCCAGTACTCCTAACTATCAAAATATTACGTTTACAGGAACAAGTACAAAAACTGCAAACGGAAACCTTTCTGTCGGAGGAAACTTTACCGTCAATGCAACAAGTCAAACTGTAAACCTTTCAAGTTTTACACATTCAATTGTTGGAAACATTGTCATTACACTTGGTACGCTTGATGCCTCAACAAGTGTGACAACTTTGCAAGGAAACTTATCAGGAGCAGGAACCTTTACCGGAAACGCCAGCACATTAAACTTAACCGGAAGTAATACACAAACACTGGGTGCAACCTCGCAAATATTTAATAACATGTCGGTTTCAAAAAATGCGACCAGTACAACAGCTTCGTTTACAACAGCGGCGACGGTGAACGGAACATTCACCGTTGGAACCGCAACATTTAGTATTGGGGGTTTTGCAACAGTTTTTAACAGTACAGTCACTATCAGCGGAGTTTTGAATATTACAAGTGCAACAGGAGCAAAAATTTTTCCCACTGTAATATTAAATACAGGAAGTACATGGAATAATTCAGGAAACAGCACCGTCACCTTCCGTGGTAGTGGTATAACTTATAACGGTTCATCATTTACATCAGGTTCTGGAGTTCAAACATTTGATACAAACGCACAAACAGTTTCAGGTAGTTCTGCTTTTACAATTACAAACATGACAGTTACCGGTGCTGGAATTTCAGTAACAAATACAAATACAGGAGGCTTAACTATCACCACAGCTCTTGCCGGAACAGGTTGGTTTATTCAAGGTACTAACGGTTCGGTGATCTTACCAGGTACTTTTGCGATAACAACTTTTTCTGCAACATCAACTGGTAATACAGTTAACTATAGTGGCGCAACACAAACTGCAAAACCAATTAACTATTACAACTTAACTCTTTCAGGAAGTGGAAACAAAACATTAACAACTGTCGCTACAATCAGTGGTGATTTTGTAACTTCAGGAACGGTAGTTGCAACAAGTACTTCATTAACTTCAATCGGTAGTAGATTAATAATTGGTTCAGGAACAACATATACCAACAATAACCCGATGACTGTTTCGAGTACTACTTTGATTAGTGGTACGATTATTCGAACAGCTCTTGGTACGGGTACTATTTTTACAGGTCTTGTTACTGTCGATAGTACAGGTATTTGGACAACCATCGCAAGTGCAACAGGTAAGTTTAGAGGGGGAATACAAAACGACGGCTCTTTTGTAACTGGTCCAGCGGTATCAGTTTCATTTGTGTTTGATACAAATGCACAAACAATTAGTGGATCAAGTCCAATTTCAATAGGAGACGTAACGCTCGATAAAGATATTACAAACAACAACACTGCAGGACTCACGATCTCGTCATTATTTGGTTCTACTACCGCAACAACTAACTTTACTCAAGGGACTAACGCACTTCTATATATAAGAGGAACAGTCTCAACCTTATCGGGTGTTGTTATTAATGCAAGTGCAACAGGTAACACAGTTGATTATATGGCAACGACTGCTCAAACTGCAAAAAGTGCAACATATTACACGCTTAACATTAATAATACTAATGCATCAGGAGTTCAATTAGGTGGAGCAGTTACAACCACTAATCTTAATATCGGTAATGCTACTTCATCATCTATTTTTGATGATGGGGGTTTTGTGATCACTCCTTCAGGCACGACATCTTTTTATTTAGGTACATCAAGTAGTTATAAAATTGGTTCTGCTTCGGTTGCAACAACATTTCCTACTTTTAATACAACTACTATTGTGGTAGGAGGATCACCTTCCACAGTTATATATCAATCAGCGGTTAATCAAACTATTTCAACAAGCCCTACGTACGCCAACCTAACCATAAATGGTTCGAGTACAAAGATATTATCTGATACCGCTACAACAACAATTCAAAACAACCTTGTTTTAAATGCGGGAACATTACACTTTTGTGATACCGGAGTAAGTTGTGTTGTTGCTATCGGTGCTAACGGTATTGTAGGTATAGCAACAGGTACGTATATTAACGGTGGAGGAACAATAAATTCAGCTTCAGGAAATATTTCTGCAGCAGGTACCGGTTCTTTTTCTAATACAGGTCTTGTGAGGATTACTGGTAATACAGCAGGTTCAAACTTTTCTCCAAATGGGGGAACAATGAATCAAATAAATATTGAAAAAACTGCTGGTGTGTTAACTTACTTTGCTTCAAGTACCACAGTAGCCACACTTAATGTTATATCAGGACTTTTGACTTTTGATACCGGTACAACAACAGTAACAGGTGTTACGACAATATCAGATTCTTTTGATATTGATAATGCAACAGGGGCAAAAACTTTTGGTGGCGCGGTAGTTATTAATTCAGGAGCAACATGGACAAATACAGGTGCGACGTCTGCTATTTTTCAAGGAGGTTTAACGTTTAATGGAAGCTCGTTTAGTTCGGGTTCTGGAACTTATACATTTAATACAAATAGTCAATCGATCGGTGGAAGTACTGCATTTACAATCCAAAATATAGCGGTGACAGGTGTAACGTTAACAAACAATAGTACCGTCGGACTTACCGTTTCCAATTTACTTTCAGGTACCGGAGGGTTAACACAGGCCGCAAGTTCAGTGTTGACGATATCAAGCAGTACGTCGATTACAACACTGACTGCATCTGCAAGTTTAAACACAGTAAATTATACTGCGACTTTAGCACAAACAATAAAGGCAGCAACTTACTACGATATTAGTTTAACAGGAGGAACAAAAACTATTTCTTCAGGAACAACTGTTAATAATAATCTCTCTTTATCAACAAATGCTGTCGCAACAACAGCAGGAAACATGACTATCGGTAATTCGCTCGCTATTTCTACAAGTTCAACATTAACAACCGGATCAAACTTTACACTCAATGTGGGTGGAGCGACTGTTGTCAGTGGTGTTCTTGCAAACGCTGGTACAGCTCTAAAAACATATACCGGTAGTGTGGGTATTAACGGTGGAGGAAGTTTTACCAGTGCAAATAACGGAAACATTACCTTAAGAGGAGGCTTTACCAACAACGCTGCCGGTGGTTCAGTTTCATTTGGGACAGGTACTATAACTTTTGATACGAACGATCAATCTGTTTCAGGAACTAATCCAGTTTCTATTGAAAACATAACCGTTACCGGAATCACACTCAGTAACTTAACCTCAACATTTTTAAATGCGAGTTCTTCGTTGTCAGGTACAGGTACGTTGTATCAAGGCACAAGCACTGTTCTTTTAATTAATGGATCATCAGGTATTACAACTTTATTAGCATCAACAAGCCCTAACACTGTTGTGTATGCAAGTACAACTGCGGCGCAAACTGTAAAAAGTTCAACATACAATGCTTTAAAAATTGATAAAACATCTCAAACTGCCACACTTGGTGGAGCAATTACGGTAAATGCTAATCTCAGTATTTTAGCAGGAACCCTTGACACTTCTTCTGGAAATAATTATGCAATTACAGTAAAAGGTGATTGGATAAACACCGGAACATTTACTCCTCGTTCGGGTACAGTAACTTTTAACTCAGCTTCTACACAAACAATTAATAATACAAACAATTGGTTTGGTTTAGCGATTACCGGAACAACCGCTGCTCGAACTGTATATTTTGAATCTTCAGCAACACAAAATATTGCAACAAGTGGAGTGTTAACATTAACGGGTGGAGCATTAAAACTATTAACACTTGCACCCCTCACTGCTGCTACACCATGGAATCTTCATGTGGTTAATAGCGGAGTAACACAAACAATCTCTTATGTTTCAGTTTCATATTCTGATGCCAGTCCGTTTACGTATGCACAGATTACTGCGGGCGATGGTACAAATACCGATGGAACAAATAACACAAACTGGTCGTTTACAAACGTAACAACTATTTCATTTAGTCTTTCAGCAAACACAATTGGTTTTGGAAACTTATCTTCATCCCTTGCAAGATTTGCAACAAACGATTCACTCGGTTCAGCTTCAGAAGTTGAAGCACATCAGGTTGTTGCTGCAACAAATGCCCCAAGCGGATATAACCTAGCAATACAAGGATCTACACTTAATTGTGGCGCCAACACAATCACTTCAATCGGAGGTACAAACACAGCATCTTCAGTAGGAACAGAACAATTTGGAATCCGAGCAACAGCAACAGGAGGATCAGGAACTGTAACATCTCCATATGCAGCATCAGGGTTTGCATATGCAGGTACTGCAACGACAACAAGTCAGATTGGATCATCTGTGGTTCCAACTGCGACAACTACATACTCAATTAGATATCTTGCAAATATTACAGCAAACACAGAAGCATGTAATTATTCTTCGGTATTAAATTTTATTTTAACTCCCAACTTTTAATTTTAAAATTTACTTTTTAAAATGGGGAAAAGCTTTTGTTAGAATTTGTTTGTGTGATATAATTTTAGTTATAAACAGTTTTAAAAATTAATTAGTTCCATTGTTCATGAAAAAAATATCAAGTTTAGCAGTTATCGTTTCTCTTCTTACTCTATCGTTTAATTTTTCAGTTACATCAACTGCATATGCTGCATCATTAACTGCTTTGTCTGATACACAATCGTCTTCAAAGATTACTACTGCTTCAAGTCATGTAATTAAATTTACAACTCCAACCGGAACAAGTGTTGCGGGTCAAACAATCATAATTACATTTCCTTCAGACTTTAACTTAACAAGTAAAACAATAGGTACTGTTTCGTTTACTCACGGAGCATCAACAGGAGCAGAAAGTACAGAAACCCTTGCTGCATCTGCATCAGCCTCTGCATGGGGAGCGGTTTTTTCTGGAACACAAAACCGAATTCTTACATTAACTGCACCAACCGACGGAGTGGGAACAGCCGCTCTTGCTGCGAGTGATAAAGTAATTATTACGTATGATAATACAAACTCAATAAACGCAACTACTGCAAACACATATGTAATTACAATCACAGGTACATTTGGTGATACAGGATCAATCTCAATTCCTATTCTTACTGACGACTCAGTAGCAGTAAGTGCAACAGTAACACAATCAATTACTTTTAGTATTTCAACAACTACAATTGGTTTTGCAAACCTTTCAGCTTCAGCTGCTCGATTTGCAACAAACGATTTACTGGGTTCAGCTTCAGAAGTTGAAGCACATCAGGTTATTGCAGGAACAAATGCACCAAGTGGATACACAGTTACTGTAAAAGGAGCAACATTAACATCGGGCGCCAACACAATCACTGCAATCGGAGGTACAAACACAGCTTCAGCAATCGGAACAGAACAATTTGGAATCCGAGCAACAGCAACAGGAGGATCAGGAGCAGTAACAGCCCCATATGCAGCATCAGGATTTGCATATGCAGGTACTGCAACGACAACAAGTCAGATTGCTTCAGCAACAGGAGCTACCGCAAACACAACATACTCACTACGATATATTTCTAACATTGCAACTCTTACAGAAGCAGGAAGTTACACTACATCACTTACATATAGTGCAACTGCAAACTTCTAATTCTAATCATTTAAATTTAAAAATTTTGTGAAGTCCGCCCACATCAAAATAACAGCACTCTCATTATTTCTTGTTCTAAGTTTTGTTTTTGCTCCTCAACAGGTAAATGCACTTACAATTTCTCCAGCAAAAATTGAAGTGTCTGTAAACCCAGGTTCAGTTGTTCAAGAAGATTTTTTGATCATGAACGAACAGCAAGACACCATGACTTTTTACACCAGTGCTGAAAATTTTGAAGCACAAGGTGAAACAGGAACCCCTTTCTTTATTAAAGAAGACAAAGGTCTTGATTCATGGATTACCGTAGACAAAAGCTTTACTCTTAAACGAGGTGAACAAAAAACAGTAAAAGTGAGTGTTAATGTTCCTAAAGATGCAGAACCAGGAGGACACTTCGCTGCAATATTTTTAAGTACAACACCCCCAGATGGACCAAAAGGACAAGTATCTGTGGGTGCAAAAATCGGAGTACTTCTTTTACTTCGAGTAAACGGTGATATTAAAGAGGGTGGAGGGGTTATCGAATTTGCCCCAACACACAATCAAACATATTACACTTCGCTTCCAGTTTCTTTTTTCTATCGATTCAATAACACAGGTAACGATCGACTTCGTCCTCGAGGAGACGTTGTTATTGATAACGTAATTGGTTGGAATAAAACAAAATTTGATGCAAACCCAGAGCAAGGTAATGTTCTTCCAAGTAGTGTTCGACGATTTGAACTTGCTTGGGGGTCTTCAGAAGATGCTCAAATAAAAAGGAATTTTTTTCAAGAAGCAGTGTATCAAGCTAAGCATTTTGCTTTCGGTGCTTACAATATTAAATTAGCACTTGATATTAACCAAACAAAAAATTCTTCTTTTACTGTATATGTTTTTCCTTGGCAATTATTTATTTTCTCAATATTAATTCTTATCATCGTAGGAGGAGTACTTAAAGTTCTTATTCGACACTATAACCAATGGATCATCAAACAAGCACAAAAACAAAATCAGATTCCACCTACAGCACCTTTAAACCCTTCTTTGTAATTTCTGTTTTCATTTTCTTCTGTATTTTTTTTCCGTTGCATATATTTGCAATCACACTAATTCAAAGTGATGATGTAAGTATTAGTGCAAATGTATTGCCTCCCGATTCAAATAATAATTCCGGTAATACGGGGGGTGGAGGCGGCGGGGGTGGCGGTAGTTACTCAGGAACTCAAGTTATTTTTCGAGGAAGTGCGTATCCAGACAGTACAGTTTCTCTTTTAAAAGATGGTCAAATCGTTGCACGTATTCCTGCGAGTCCCGACGCCACATTTGATATTAGTTTAAGTGGAATTTCTGCAGGAACATATGTCTTCGGAGTGGTCAGTGAAGATACAAATGGTGTTCGCTCAACCATGCAAACATTTACGCTCACCATTACAAATGGGGTTACTACATTAATTCGAGGTATTTTTATTCCACCAACAATTAGTTTAGATAAAAGTCAGGTAAAAAGAGGGGACATAATCACTTTTTTTGGTCAGAGTATTCCAAATGCACAAGTAAATTTGTTTGTGCACTCAAATCAACAAATTACACAACGTGTTTCTGCTGATAATTCTGGTTCTTGGGTATACAAATTTGATACACTTGGTCTTGAATACGGTGATCACCTTGCAAATGCTCGTGCAACAAAAGATGCTGATATATCTAGATTTTCTCCAGACGTAACTTTTAAAGTTGGAACTTCAACAAGTTTTTTTACGGGTCTACCACTTAAATATAGCCTTGCTGATATTAATAAGGACACTCGAGTAAATGCAATTGATTTTTCTATTATGGCATATTGGTATAAAAGGCCTTTAACAACAGCAGGAAAAAAATCAGATTTAAATAATGATGGAAAAGTTGATTTGATTGACTTCAGTATTCTTGCATACTACTGGACCGGATAATTATATGAAATTTAAAATCCTTAAAAATATTTTTGTAGCAATAATATTTATTTTGAGTATTCCTCAAAATTCTTGTGCGCTTTCTGTTGTTGAAATTAGTGTTCCAGAGCAAGGTGTATATGCAAATAAACAAGTTGTCTTACCAATTACGCTTCGAGCATCAGAGCAGATTAATGCGATCTCATTTGATTTTGTTGTTCCGCAAGACATGGTTGTTAATAGTGTTAATGACGGAGGTTCGATAGTAAGTTTTTGGATAGAAAAGCCTGTGTACAACGAAACTACACATCATATTTATTTTTCAGGAATTATCCCCGGAGGGTTTGTTGGTAAAGGTGTACTTGCTAACATCATAGCGACACCAAAACATAGTGATTTATATTTAATTTCTATACAAAAAGCAGAAGTTCATAAAAATAATTCAAATGCTTCTATCGATGAATTTTCAACTGGGTCAATGCAAATACCTGTTGCATCTGCAGACAGTAATGCGCTTCCTTTTTTTGAACCTGCAAGTGATACTCAAAAGCCAGAACATTTTGAAATATCAGTCGCACAAGACGAATCTCTTTTAGATGGAAAATGGGTTGCATTATTTAATACACAAGATAAAGATTCTGGTATTGCCCGATACGAAGTCGCTGAAACAAAAAATAAAATCATTGACCAAGATTATTCAAAACTTTCTTGGATGCCTGCAGAAAGCCCCTATATTTTAACTGATCAACGACTCGCAAGTTACATATATGTAAAAGCAATTGATAATAACAGTAATATTCAAATCGAAGAACGTCCTCCGCAGTATCCGGTCACCTGGTACGATGCATTAGTTTTTGAGTTTGGTGCAAGTTTCGTTATAATACTACTTATTGGATATGCTGTATGGTATTTACATCGCCGAAAACATATAATTAAAGCAAAACATGCACACCGACACCACCGTCACGAACACCACAAACATGATTAAAAAGATTTTATTTATTTTTTCTTTGAGTGTATTATTTATTCCAAATAATATAGCTTTTGCTGCGACGATGAAACTCGTAAGTTCTCCAAGCGTTGCAACTGTCGGAGAAACAATTCGAGTTGACGTACTTGTTTCAAGTCCAAAAACATCACTTAATTTGGTTGCCGGCACAATTAACTTTTCAACTGAAAATTTGCAATTAGTTTCTCTTTCTAAGACAGGTACGATTGTGAATTTCTGGACAGCAGAACCATCTTTTTCTAACAATGATGGAAAAGTTTTTTTTGAAGGAGGCGTTCTTAATCCAGGCTTTACTGGAAATAATGGAAAAGTAGTCAGTATATATTTTAAAGTCCTCAAAGCAGGTATAGTTTCATTAACATTCACTTCTCCTGTTGTGCTTGCTAACGATGGAAAGGGCACAAGTATTTTTGATGTTGCGTACAGTACCGATATTACTTTGGTTCCACAAAGTAGTTCAACAAAAATAAAACCTATCATTACCCCAAAACAACAAGATATTAATTCCAGCACAGAGCCTACATTTGAATTCGTAACTTCAACAACTACTCCTGTTTCTACATCAACAGACCGTCAAAAAATTGTTCTTGTAATGCCTTCATCGACAGCACGTGATGAAAAGTACGAGCAATCCTTATACGGCTTATATCCAATGATGAAAGGTTTTTTGAGTTCAGAAATCGTCTCTGATTTAACAATCGGTATTGTATTAGTTAGCTTGATTACTACATTCTTAATGATACTTTTCTATTTAGTTGGACGAATACAACATTTCTTTGTTAAAAAACCTCTACAAGAAGAATTAAAACATATGGATACACTCGTATCACGTATATTTATTCGTTTTGAAAAAGACATTACTCAACACCTTAGCGACATAAATGAAGTAAGCAAAAAACGCCCACTAACTGAAGAAGAACAGAGATTTTTATTCCAGTTTTCACAATTGCTTAAAGAATCAGAGGCAGACATCAGAACGAGTATGAAAGACGTTCTCTAGTATATGGCAATAGTTATTTTCATTATCCTTATTTCATTGATTGCTTTTTTTGCTTCTGCAGAAACAGCTTTTTTTAGTTTG
>JAYTUJ010000056.1:0-3964 GCA_043744615.1 bacterium | reverse complement strand
ACCTTTATTATTGAAATATTAAAAATTGGTGAGGCATCCGGAGAACTTAATTCGTCAATGGTTCATGCAGTTGAATATCTTGATATACACAGGCAACTTCGCTCTAAAATACTCTCTAGTATGGCGTATCCAATTATTTTGCTTTGTGCAACGGTCGGATTGATATTATTTTTAATGATTATTATTTTTCCTAAAATTCTTGGAATTATAAAAGGAATGCATGTTCCACTACCTTTTCCAACCAGAACAATTATCTTTGTATTTAACCTTTTTCAATATCATTGCTTTTTATTACTGATAATTTTTTCATCTACTCTCGGTACAATTTTTTGGTTATATAAAAAGAAACTAAAATGTAAAGTTTTTGTATTTAATTTATTACGTCGCATTCCTTTTATTTCAGAAATTTTTAGATATACCAGAGAAACACAATTATTTTTTGTGTTAAGTATGTCGTGTGCTCAAATGCGCCCACATGAAATTATACGTAGTTTTTCTAAAACAATTATTGATCCGCAATTTAATAATTGTTTAAATCGTTGTTCTGCGAGTATTCAAAATGGGGAAACATTTGAACAACAGCGAGCAGAATTAAAAAAGTATATGACACCAGAATTTCTTCATTTGCTTTGTGTTTCAGAAAAAACAGGAAATTTAAGTTCAGTATGCACGGCAATTTGTTATGAAGCAAAAGCACGTTTAATACAAAAACTCGATTCACTGATAAAAATAATTGAACCAATTCTTATTCTTTGTATGGCTTCAATTGTTTGTTACGTTGCATTGTCATTATTTATGCCACTGTATCAACTTTCTTCACATGCACAATCAATGTAAATATAAAAAACAAATAAAAATATATAGTAAGTATCAATTAGGGTTTTTACTCGTTGATGCAACAATAGCTATTGCGTTATTGGCAATTATTTTTCTTACGTTTACATCTGTATTTTCGGTACGTGTAGATAAATTACACTCATCTATCGATGCTCACGGAAAATTATTTTCTCAATTAGTTGGTCAAGTGAAATTGCAATCAACAACAACAAATTTTGCAGGTGATATAAATCAGTCTTTTTCAACACGTGTAATTTCTGAAAACTTTTTTTGGGCAAATGCTACAACCTCTATTAATGCAAATATAATTCAGGGCGTGTCTTCAGACGATACTGAATACAAAGGTTGTTTGCTTGGGTTAGGTTTGTCTGATCAATTTAATCAGGTTACTCAATCAATGTATTCGGTTCCTTTTAATGCTCAGATAACTGACATTATTTCAGACCCTAATCATCTATACGTTTCTCTTAATTCTACAAGTTCGTCTGAAAAAGATTTTGCCGTATTTGATTATAATGCCTCCAGTACATTGTCTTTAATCGGTTCACTTAATACTGGTCCAGGTATTTCAGCTATAACTCGACAAAAAAATTTTATATTTGCGGCAAATATAAGCGCGTTGTCACAAGTGCAAGTAATATCAATCGCAGATCAATTTAATCCAATCGTAGTAAGTTCATTAAAATTATTTTCTTCATCAACCGCAACAGTTTCTCCATCGTCTATCTCTCGCTATAAAAACAATATTTTTTTAGGAATGAAAAAAAGCAGTTTTCCAGAATTTTCTGTTATCGACACAACAAATCCATATGCACTTGTTTTAAAAGAATCCCACGCCTTTAATTCAACAGTTAATACAATTCTTTCTCTGGGAGGAAAAATATTTATTGGAACACCTCTTTCAAATGAGCTTTCAATATTTAATATAGAACCAAATCTTTCGGAGATTGGCGGATACGATGCTCCTCAGGGTTCAGGTAATGGGAAATCTTTAACAATGGAAAATAATATGTTATTTATGGGCAGAACAGTCGGGGATAAAGAACTTTTTGTTTTAGATGTTACTGATCCGGCCCATCCAACCTTTGTTTCTTCGCATGATTTTAATACGAGTATTGATCGACTAGTTGTTTCAGGAAAGTATGTTTTTGTTGGTGGATACGAAACAGGGAAAGAATTACAAATATACTCGTATCAAAACAAAAATCTAACTTTACTAAAGACTTTTTCTTTAGGTAGTCGTATTACGGCATTATCTTGTGAGCGAAACACGTTGTTTGCTGGAGTTGATAATCCTTCCCGAATTTATTCATTTTTATTTTCATCATAAAAATATGTATAGACCAAATATAAAATTAAAAGGAATGTCTTTACTTGAACTTATGGTTTACGTTGCGTTGCTATCCTCCTTGCTTGTAATTTTGTTTAATTTAATTGGTTTAATTATTGAACAACAACAATTTGATGTAGATACGCTTTATTCGGTGATGAATACAACATATTAGTATGCAGAAAAATAAAAAGAAAGGATTTGTTTTAACCGCAGTTGTTATTTCTATCGCAACTATTCTTACGGTTATTTCAGTATCTCGTGTTGTAACGATCAACTTTTTAGTTGATACATTATTATTAAAACAAAAAAGAACTACCCTAGTTACTCAGGTGTCGATATGTGTTCAGTATGCACTTAAAAATTTAAATAACGGTCAAATAATAACTTCGACAGCATTGCCTATGTACATATATAGTCCAGAAGGAAATTGTTCAATTGAAGAATATTCAATCAGTGCAGGAGTAATAACATATAGCATCCATTCTAAAATCGTAGGTTCTCAGTTATATATGCGCACATTCTTTAATCCAATCTCACAAAATAGTACGGTCTATAATATAAATTCTGTTGAGTTTTTTTAGAATAGTAAAACTAATTTAATAAAAATTAGGCAAAATTTTATCACTTAAGTTTTATTATGTATATATATTTACATAATCAAATTAATCATGAATATAAAAAATAAAAAGAAAGGTTTTACATTGCTTGAAGTGTTGGTCGTTATTGGAATTATTGCAGTACTGTCGGCAGTAGTTTTGGTTGCGATTAATCCATCACGACAATTTAAATTAGCTCGCGATTCACAACGGACGGCAAATGTTTCTGCACTTGTAAATGCAATTGGTCAAAATATGTCAGAAAATAGGGGAGTTTTTAAGTGTTCCGGAGGGGCTATAAGTTTTCCTTCTACGAGTACAATTGTAAAAAATTCAGGAGGTTTTGATCTTGCTCCGTGTATTGTTCCTTTATATATTTCATCAATGCCGTTTGATCCAAGTGCTTCTACTGCGCATTACAATTCAAACACTGATTACGATACGCAATATAGTTTATTTACTGATGCAAATAATCGTATAAACATTACTGCGGTAGGTGAAATTTCAACTTCAACATTAATTAGCGCAGTACGTTAATTATTTTTTTGTTAATGTTATCGATTAGAGAATATTAAAATGTGAAAGATAAACTAGTATCCCAACAATAGAAACAATACATGACATAAAAATAACCGCCGCAGCCGCAGTATCTTTTATTTTTCCAATCACAACATCTTGATTGGGTTCAATTTTATTACAAAGATCTTCGATTGCGGTATTAAAAATTTCTGCACACATTACAATACCAATACAGATAAAAAGAATAGAAGATTCTATTGCTGAGAATTCAAAAAACCAAGCAGATGAAATAACACACAATGCAACATAGCTTTGAATTCTAAAGTTTGTTTCTTCAAACCAAGTTGTTTTTAATCCGTTGTATGCGTAACCAAAACTTTTTAAAAGGCGATTCATATACAAAGATTACATAAGTATATTGTGTTTGTCGAGGAATACAGAAAGATTTTGGAGTGTGGTGTCAATTTGTTTTGAATATACTCGAACTTGTTGAATTGTTCCGTGTTCTCTAATTTTTAAAAGCAAAGAACCTTTTTCTGTTATTGCTTTTACACGTCGATTACCTCGAAGTTTACCTGCATTTTCAATAACGCCTGGAGAGATTGTGGTAACTTCATCACACTGTGCAATATATTCACAAACAAAAAGCGATGTTTCTGTTAAGCTCATCTGTTTACCA
>JAYTUJ010000055.1:0-15678 GCA_043744615.1 bacterium | reverse complement strand
ATTTTTGCATCAGTCATTTGTGACGCAATTGTTCGTTGCCAAATAAGTTTGTATAGTTTTTCTTCTGCTTCGTTTGCACCCGCAGATGAGATGTTCATGTGTGTTGGTCGCACAGCTTCGTGCGCTTCTTGTGCATTTTTACTTTTTCCAGCAAATGTTCGTGGAAAAAAATATGTATCACCAAAACTTTTTTTGACTTCGGTAGAAATTTGTTCGACTGCTTGCGCACCAAGGTTAGTACTGTCGGTTCGCATGTAGGTAATGTGCCCAGCTTCGTATAATTTTTGTGCCAAACCCATAGTTCGTGAAGGAGCAAATCCTAAACGTGAACTCGCCGTTTGTTGTAAAGTTGAAGTAATGAAAGGTGCTTTCGGTGATCGTTTTACTTCTGTTTCGGTTACTGAAGAAATTGTGAGTCCGTGTTTTTTTACAGCTTTAATAATTCGTTCAACTTCTGCAAATGATCGAGGTTCTTGTGCGCAAAAAACTGTTAACGGTTCGTTTCGAGGAGTTTTTGTTTGAGCAGAAATAACCCAAAAAGTTTCGGGTACGAATGCGCGAATTTCTCGTTCTCGTTCCATGACAATTCGAAGAGCGGGAGACTGCACTCGTCCTGCAGAAAGTCCGTATCGAACTTTTTTCCAAATAACTCCTGATAAATCGTAACCGACGAGTCGATCGAGCACACGACGAGCTTCTTGAGCTTTTCGTAAGTTTTGGTCTATCTCGCGAGGATGCTTGAGTGCTTCGGTAATCGCTTCTTTGGTAATTTCATAATATACAACTCGTTTTGGTTTTTTTAAATGCAAAGCTTCGGCAATGTGCCATGCAATTGCTTCACCTTCTCGGTCGGGGTCGGTCGCGAGTATTACTTCATCAGCTTTTTTTGAGAGCTCGTTTAATTCTTTTACAACTTTTTCTTTTCCTTTAGAAATTTCATATGACGGAACAAAGCCAGCTTCAATGTCGATAGCTTTTTTATTATTTTTTGGAAGGTCGCGAATATGCCCAACAGAAGCACGCACGGTATATGCGCCATCTAAATATTTTGAGATGGTTTTTGCTTTTGCGGGTGATTCAACGATAAGTAATTTCATATATCTTTAGCTCAAGTAAACTCTAAAATGTATTTTTTTGCAAATCATGATGTATTTTTTAAAAATATTTTTACAATTTTACCATTGATAAATAATATTCTTTTATTGATTTCTAATAATGAAATATATACATTTAATTTTGAAATAGGGAATTTGGTTGCCACCACCAATTCATCTAAACTTTTTGGTTCGTCTAAATAATGAATAATAAGTTTTTCTTCGGCGGTTAAGATTGGTTGATTGGATATATTTGTCTCTGATATTAAAGCATCGGCACTTGCATCAGCATTTGCGTCGGCAGTGGTAGAACCTAACTTTTCTGGTTTAAGAATTTCAATAATATCTTGAGCGCACATAACTGGTGTTGCCCCTGATGAAAGTAAATCATGAACACCTTTGGTGTGTTCAGAGAAAATTGATCCCGGAACAACCATAACATCTTTGCCAAAATCAAGAGCGGCTTTTGCGGTAATTGATGTGCCGGAGTGTTCTTTTGATTCGATGACGAGGACGGCGTCGCAAAGCGACGCCATTAAAATATTTCGTTTAATAAACATCCACGGTTGTGAACGTTCGTTAGGGCCAAATTCTGACACTACGTACCCGCCACGATTAACAATAGAATGTGCTAAATTGACATGTACTTTAGGATACAGTGCATTATCGTTTAATCCTGATCCAGGAAAAGCTAAAGTAAGCATATTATTTTCAAGAGCCGATTGGTGTGCAATAGAATCGATACCATACGCAAGCCCCGAAATAATAGCAATATTATATTGGCTTAAACCAGATATTAAAAATTGAGTAACTTCTTTGCCGTATTGAGTATTATGGCGAGAACCAATAACGCAAAGTATTTTTGTTTCTTTAGAAAGAGGAAGGTTTATTGGTAATGAGTCGCTACTGCGAACATAGACCTTTTTAGGTATATCTTTGTCATTATCTAGAGCGGTCACTTTGTCTTTTTGTATGCTATTTGTATATATAGAGGTAATCATGCTAATTTTGTTTTGAAATGGTATGATTACATTGTGCACTTCTGATATGAAATTTCGCACAATTTTTCTTAAAACTATTTGATTTGTATATAAACTTCGTTACATCACATGCTCGACATAAAATTCATCAGAGAACATAAAGAACTTGTTGAAACAGCAATCAAAAACAAACGGTCAAAACCAGTTGATGTTGATGCGTTGTTGGCTTTTCATGATCAAAAAAAGGCAATTGCACTTGAACTTCAAAATTTAAATGAAGAAAAAAATGCGGTCGCTCGCGACCGCAACGTTGAACGCGGAATCGAACTCAAAAAAATCTCTGCTGAAAAAGAAGAAAAACTCCGAGAAATTGATAAAGAATTTATGGCGCTTATGTTAGCGCTTCCAAACATTCCTTCTCCTGATACTCCAGTCGGTGCTGATGAAAATGAAAATAAAATTATAAAAAAATGGGGAGAACCTCGAGCGTTTGATTTTCCAGTAAAAGCTCATTGGGATCTTGGAAAAGATTTAGACATTATCGACAATGAACGCGGAGCAAATATTTCAGGCGCACGGTTTACATATCTCAAAGGTGATTTGGCATTATTGCAATACGCACTAACTAATTTTGGTTTTAGTGTAATTACAAATAAAGAAATACTTAAATCAATTGCAGAAAAAGCAAATCTTGATGTTGATATAAAAGCGTTTATTCCTGTTGTTCCTCCGGTTATGGTTAAACCTGCAGTCATGAATCGCATGGCTCGACTTGAACCTCGTGATGAGCGGTATCATATTCCTTCTGATGATTTGTATTTAATTGGAAGTGCTGAACACGTTTTAGGGCCACTACATATGGACGAAGTTTTTGCTGAATCACAATTGCCAGTTCGATATGCTGCAATGAGTAATGCGTTTCGACGAGAAGCAGGTTCATATGGAAAAGATACCAAAGGAATTTTACGAGTACATCAATTTGATAAACTCGAAATGGAAAGTTTTTGTTTACCAGAAAATTCTTATAAAGAACAAGATTTTTTGGTTGCGATTCAAGAACATATTATGCAATCACTTGGTTTGCCATATCAAATTATTATTTGTTGTACCGGCGACATGGGAGACCCCGATCATCGACATCTTGATTTAGAAACATGGATGCCAGGACAATCAACATATCGAGAAACTCATAGTTCTGATCACATGGCAGGGTATCAAGCACGCCGACTAAACACTCGAGTAAAACGAGCTGATGGAAAAATGGATCATGTTCATATGAACGACGCAACACTGATTGCTGTGGGACGAACACTGATTGCGATTATGGAAAATTATCAAAATGCCGACGGAACAATAACAATTCCCGAAGCCCTTAAACCTTTTATGATGGGAAAAACTTTAATCACTAAAACTCAATGATTTAAAAAATGAAAAGAGCTCAACTAGAATCATCACGATTACGAAAAGTCAGAATGCGAAGAAAGACATTTCAACTCGCGTTGTTTTTAGTTGTACTGATTGCAACTTTTTCTGTGTTTGTTTTTATTTCTCGATTGAGTTTTTTACAAATTAAAAAAATAACCGTAACCGGTAACCAAGCTGTGTCGACTGAAGACGTTACTGCTGTTGTGTGGAATGTATTGTCTCACAAAAAAATTGGACTAATTCCCGAATCAAATATTTTACTTGCTCGAGAAAATAATATTAAAGATGCGGTTATTGCCATCTCTGAAAAAATAAAAAAAGTTGATATATCACGGTCTGGTTGGAATTCTTTTTCAATAACAATAAGTGAACGAATGCCTATTGCACTGGTCTGTGATCAAAATGTAAAAGATCCAAAAAAAGAAGATTGTTCATATATTGATGATTCGGGATACATTTTTGCACCCGCCGCTGATTTTGGTGGTTCAGTGTACTCTGTATTTTCTGATGAACGTGAAGGTAAAAAACACACAGTGGGACAATTTATTCTTTCTGCAGAACAACTTGATACAATTACCAGTGTTGCTTCATCACTTGTAGATATTGGATACCCTCGCGTAACTCGAATTCATTTAATAAATTCTTCAGATGCTCGACTCGAAGGCCGAAGTAACTTGTCGGTCTTCATCAATTATTTTAAACCAAAAGAAAGTACTATTTCTGCACTGAAAGCTTTTTATGAAGGAACAATTAGTTCGGTTGCAACAACTTCACGATCTGCACAGCAAACATATAATCATATTGATGCTCGGTACGATAATAAAATTATCTATACAGAAGAGCCAACAAATGTGTTAAAATAAAAGTATGATTTCGCTCATTGGTTCATACATTATTTGGCACTACACTCGAGCCGTATATGAATTAACAAAAAATTGTAAAAATGGAATTTGGTTTTTGTATCATTTCTTTTCAATTCCTATTTTGATTAGAACATTATGGTATCCATGGCAACGATTAGGCGAGGGATACAAAAAAGGTTTTAATATTGGCGATATGTTGGGTACATTTTTACTCAACACAATTATGCGGTTGATTGGTTTTATAATTCGAAGTGTTTGTATTATTATCGGGCTGTGTGTACTTTCTTTTTCAGTGGTGGTTTCATTCGGACTCTTAATTATATGGTTATTATTACCAGCGATTATTGTGTATGCACTTGTTGGTGGTAGCAAATTAATTCTTCTTCATCATGCAAACGCTTAAAAATTACATTCACATACTAGCTCCTGTTTTTGTTCTTGAAGATTTGATGAGTCACGCTTCTCGATTAATCTTTAGAAGATACTTTTCTTCTATCGCATATATATTAGGTGGTATTACTTTGCTTTTACACACACCAGTGAGTGTAACGTTAAAAGAAATTCTTCCGTACGAAACAGTTTTTCGAGGTTCGTTTTTAATCTTCGCAGCGGTGTCTTTAATATTATCGATGCTCGATTATTATTTTTATTCAGCTGTTGCGCGTACACAAAAAAAAGAAAAAAATCTTTTCTTTTTCTGTAAAGTATTTATTGCAAACAAAAGTGATGCAACATATGGATGGGTAAACTCTGATTTAGGAAGACGAGTGCACGGACGACTTAATATTTCACGAGAAGAAATTGTTATATTCATAAATTCAGAACGAACAATAATCGCTCCTACCGATATCGCCGAAAAAATTTCTCAGCAAAATTCTGAGCAAAATTCTTTTTTTCAATACATCGATACATTATTTAATACCGATGAAGCGTACCGATCATTTTTATTTGTGCGAGGAGTACAACAAAAAGATTTGTTGCATGTTCTTGGTTGGATTGCTGAAGAGTTTGAACGACAAATACAAAATGAGCGATGGTGGTCAAAAGAAAAGCTTGCAAAAATTCCTGGAATCGGAAAAAACTGGTCATACGGACAAACATTTGTACTCGACAAGTATGGAGAAGATATTACTGATCGACAAATTTCATTTATTCGAGGATATTCAAGTATGATCGAAGAAGAAGTAAATCAACTTGAAGCTATTTTATCTAAAACTCGCGAAGCTGATGCGATTATGGTTTCAAATGATGAAGCGGGCAAAATGTCGGTGCTTTCATTACTCGCAAAACGAATTAGTGATGGAACCGTAACTCCATATCTTGAGCATAAACGAATTTTTATCGTAAATACAAATTCACTGATCGATAACACAGCAGAAAAAATTAATTTTGAAATCGAGTTTAGTAATTTGTTGGTGCAAGCAATTAATGCGGGAAACGTGATTGTGGTGTTTCCACATTTTCCTTCATTTTTACAGAGTACTCGAGCGTTGGGTTCTGATCCAATCTCAGTTATGCTTCCATATCTACAATCTGATCGACTGCAATTTATTGCATTAAGTTCTGTTTCTGAATTTCACGAAGTCATTGAAACAAATGATGTGTTGATGCAACAGCTTGAGGTTGTTCAGATAAAAGATAAAGACGATGAAAGTGTTTTAGAAATTTTAGAAAACGAAATAAAAACGATCGAGCAAGGTGCGGGATTATTTTTTACCTATCAGTCACTTGTTGCAATTACACAAAGTGCAAAGCGATACTTTTCTTCAACAATTATTGCCGACAAAGCGATTAGTATTTTACTTGAATTTGTTCCGTTTGCACAAGAGCGAGGAATTAAAATTATCACTACCCACGAAGTTGAACTTTTAGTTGAACGAAAAACTGGAATCCCAATGGGTGAAGTAAAAGACGCAGAGCGACAAAAATTATTAAACCTTGAAAATTTACTACATCAAAAGGTAATTGGGCAAGATGAAGCAGTGCGTGCAATCGCTTCAGCATTAAAACGTTCTCGAACAGGAATTCGAAACCCCGAAAAGCCAATCGGATCATTTTTATTTCTTGGTCCAACCGGAGTCGGAAAAACAGAAACCACAAAAGCATTGGCATCGGTATTTTTTACTGCAAACACAAACACAAATAAAAACAAAGATCCTCAAATTGAACGATTAGACATGTCTGAATATAAAAGTTCAGATAGTTTGTCACGTTTGATTGGTTTTGCTGGTGATAAAAAATCAGGAATCCTTTCTTCGTTATTACGACAAAAACCATACGGAGTTTTGCTTCTTGATGAATTTGAAAAAGCACATCCCGACGTGCACAATTTATTTTTACAAATTCTTGACGAAGGATTTTTTAGTGATGTCGAAGGTAAACAAGTTAATGCTCGAAATTTAATTATTATCGCAACGTCAAATGCGGGCAGTGAATTAATTTGGGACTTAGTTCGTAATAATAAAAATCTTGAAAACGAAAAACAAACTGTTATCGACGCAATTATTGAACAACAAATATTTCGACCAGAATTGTTAAACCGTTTTGACGGAGTAATTTTATTTCATCCACTTGCTGAAGCTGACATTAAAAAAATCGCACAGTTAATGCTTGGGAAATTACAACAACGACTCAAAGAACGAGGGATGAATTTAATTATCAACGACGCACTGCTTACATATCTTTTGACTCAAGGGCAAGACCCACAATTTGGTGCTCGGCCAATGAATCGGGCGATTACAGAATTTGTAGAAGGAAAAATTTCTGAACATATGATTGTAGGCGATATTCATAACGGAAGCACTATTGAATTTGTAGAACTTGCAGGAAAAGGTCTCGACATATATATTAAAGCGTAACGATGTATAAACGTTATTCTGCTTTCATTTTTACACTCTGGCTTGTAATACCGATTATTATCGGTATCGCTATTCCATATTATGTAATCGATATTTCTTCAAAAGTTGTAGATTCAGTCGGTGGCTTTGTTAAACCATATTTTTTTTCTGATAAAGCCAGTCAACGTATTGTCGCTGAATCGGGTAATAATATATCAACAACTTCAAAAAACCTTGGTTCTGACGACGCTGATATTGTTACATTTGTTCCTGCTCCTACAGATGTTTCAACTTCAACAATAGCAACTTCAAGTAGTGGAAGTTATACACTCCTTTCTATAAATACACGCCCCCGAACCAGTGCAAAAGCATATTTAGTCGCTGACATTGATACCGGCGAAACAATTATTTCAAAAGAACCTGATCATGTGTGGCCAATCGCTTCGGTGACAAAATTAATGAATGCTTTGGTAACAATTACAACCGGTGATTTACACAAAACAACAATTGTTACTAAAGAAGCATATGCAACATACGGATCACTCGGAGGTTTAAAAATTGGTGAAAAGATTATTTTAAATGATTTGTTGTATCCACTATTACTCGAATCAAGTAATGATGCTGCTGAAGTAATTGCGTATGCATACGGGCACGATAATTTTATGAAAGCTTTAAACGCAAAAGCAAAAGATATTGGAATGGATCAGACCTATTATGACGACCCTTCAGGACTTTCTGAAAAAAATGTTTCAACTGCAAATGATTTATTTAAATTAGCAAGTTATATTTTAACGCATCAACCAAATATTTTTGATATTACTCGAATTCGTGAATATGTAATTTTGCACCATAGTTGGCTTAATCAAAATTTTGCATTACGGTATGAAAACTTTTTGGGTGGTAAAAATGGATTTACGTACGAAGCATCAAATACAATGGTTGGGCTATTTGATATGCCATTAACGGTAAAAGAAGAAACAAAAGAAGGTGTGACAAGTTTTTCAAAAAATAATATAGTTGATCAAAATAACAAACGAAGGATTGTAATTATTTTATTAAAAACAGAAGACAGGGCAGGTGACACCGATCGAATTATGAGATACTTAAAAAATAATGTTCGATTTTATCCAAATCAAGTATTCGTTGAATTGTTTGACGCTAAATAATTTTTAAAGATAAAAATTTTTATGAAAAAAGTTCATCTTGGATTTTGGGAGAATCTTAAAAAGCCAGTTATGGTGTTGGCACCGATGGCGGATGTGACAGACGCGGCGTTCCGCCGCGTCATCTGCAAATACGGAAAACCCGACGTAACATGGACAGAATTTGTTTCTGCCGATGGTTTGTGTCGCGCAACCAAAGAAGGAAAAGCAAAGCTCATGCGTGATTTGTTGTACACCGAAGCCGAACGACCAATCGTCGCTCAACTATTTAGTGCAAACCCAGAATATATGTATGAAGCCGCAAAATTGTGTGCCTCATTAGGTTTTGATGGGATTGATATAAATATGGGTTGCCCCGACAAAGGAATTGAAAAACAAGGTGCCGGAGCAGCGATGATAAAAAACCCAGAAGGTGCAAAAGCAATTATTCGTGCAGCTATCGACGGGGCTCATATCGGTTCTTCTTTAAATGAAAGAAATAAAAAACTTGGCACGATTCCTGTAACCGTAAAAACTCGAATCGGTTTTAATAAAGATGAACTTGCAACATGGTTACCCGAAATTTTAAGTGAAGGCCCTGCCGTAGTTACCATTCATGCACGAACTCGAAAAGAAATGTCTCTTGTTCCTGCAAATTGGAATAAAATAAAAGAAGCAGTTGAAATTAGAAATTCACTTGGTTCACAAACATTAATTTTTGGTAATGGCGATGTAAAAAATTTAGATGAAGCCCATGCACGTGTTACACAAACCGGATGTGACGGGGTTATGATCGGCCGTGGAATTTTCGGAACTCCGTGGTTGTTTAATAATGAAATGTATACAAAAGGTCTTAGCTTGCCCCAACGATTACAAATTTTGATTGAACACACAAAACTTTTTGATGAACTTTTGGGCGATATAAAAAACTTTGCTATTATGAAAAAACATTTTAAAGCCTATGTTACGGGGTTTGATAATGCAAAAGAAATTCGTGAAGAATTGATGCAAACAAACAATGCAAGGGAAGTTGAAGAAGTGATACAAAAGTTTTTGGCGAAGCTATAAAAATACTTGCCAAAAGTCCGTTTGTGATGTATCTTTCTTGAGGACATAACAACACACAACAACGTGTGGTCCACACCAAAAGCTTGTAAAAGCAGATCGTGTGGACCCTCCACATAATTTGTCATAACCGGCTTCTGGTGTTTTGAGTAAAACAAAACAAAAAAACAACACACCATGAAAAAATTCAGGCTAAACAACAACAACCACCACCATCAAGACCTTCCCGCCGCCGCTCCTAAAAGCATCAGCGGACTGCGTCGAGTCTATTGCCGCCCTCGCGCCCGTGAAATGCGCACTCGTTCGAGTCAAATTTAGTCACACCAGCCACGACAAATTAACCTTCCGAAAGGAAGGAAAGTGTAAAAAAAGCTCTTTCTCCCTGAAAGATCACGTCGTAAGACGTGAAATGTCTCCCCAGACAAAACCCGAGGTCGGGCGCAACGAAAGCAATTTCCAAGCGCCCGACCTCAATTTTTTTATATGATATAATTGTCAGATGTCAGAAACGTTGTATCGAAAATATCGCCCACACACATTTACCGATGTTGTCGGACAAGACACTATTGTTGATTCTCTGAAAGCTTCGATCAGTCAAAAAAAACTTGCACATGCATATATGTTTGTTGGTTCGCGCGGGATTGGTAAAACATCAATCGCGCGCATTTTTGCGCGCGAGATAGGTACACAAGACAGTGACTTGTACGAAATTGATGCTGCCTCAAATCGTGGAATTGATGATATTCGTGAAATTCGGGATGGGGTGCATTCTCTTCCATTTGAATCCCCATACAAAGTATATTTAATTGATGAAGTTCACATGCTTACCAAAGAAGCATGGAACGCTCTACTTAAAACTCTTGAAGAACCACCTTCACATGTTATTTTCATACTCGCAACAACTGAAACCGAAAAAATTCCTGAAACAATTATTTCTCGATGCCAAGTATTTACATTTAAAAAACCAACTGCACGAATTTTGGCTGATGTGATTTTACACACCGCCGAAAAAGAAGGTTTTACTATCGAAGAACAAGCTGCTGAATTAATCGCACTAAGTGCTGATGGATCGTTTCGAGATGCGCACGGTATTTTACAAAAAATTCTTTCAGCTTCTGATGTAGAAAGTGAAAAAGGAAAGAAACAAAAGATTTCAATAGATTCAGTTTCAGAATTAATTGGAGTCCCACAAAAGAAAATCGTATTTGATTTTATCGAAGCTGTTGCAACAAAAAATATTGAAGCGGGAAGTATGTTGTTAGAGCATATGGAAGAGAAACAAATTCAATATCCTTTGTTTTTATTTTTAGCAGTTGATGCGGTGCGTGCAATTTTACTCTACGCACATGCACCACAGAGTTTTAAAACTTTGTATGCGCATTTGTCGGAAGATGATGTTGAAGAAGTGGGGCGATTGGCAGGGCTAAAAAAGGGAGAAAAAAAGGCTTTTACCGCAGAGCTTTTGCTTGGTTTGATTGAGTCGGCCGACGTAGTCGGCCGCTCAGTATACCCCCGTGCCCGTTTAGAATTGCTTTTGATGTAATGGTGCGGTAAAGTATATTCTACACGTTGATTGAAGGGTTATTGAAAAGTTCAAGATTAAAGCAAAATGTGTTTTTTGGGGGATCGTCTAATGGTAGGACATTAGCCTTTGGCGCTAAGTATCGGGGTTCGAGTCCCTGTCCCCCAGCAGTCTAGTTTAGTATCGATGGACCAAGAGGGGTCACGATATGTATAATATTTAAACATGATCGAAATAATTTTTGAGGCGCACGGCACAACGTTTGATAATGAGGCCCATCTCTCCTCAGGTCATAATGACGTGGAACTTTCACCTCTAGGAATTCAACAATCTAAAGAGATGGGAATCCGGTACAAAGATGATCATTTTGACGCAATCTTTTGTTCAGATCTACAACGCGCATACAAAAGTGCTGAAATTGGTTTTGGGGATAAATGGCCAATTGTAAAAGATGCTCGACTACGTGAGTGCAATTATGGAGATCTAACACAGCACCCAAGTGCTGAAGTTGATGTGGAGAAACCAAAAAGGATTAATGAGCCGTTTCCAAACGGTGAGAGCTATGAACAGACCACCGCTCGAATGAATGATTTCCTTAATTTTCTTCAAGAAAATTATGATGGTAAGAGAGTTATGATAATTGGTCATAGAGCAACACAATACGGCTTGGATAATTTGATAAATGGAGTATCACTAGAACAACTCACCTCATCTCACTTTAAATGGCAGCCGGGATGGAAGTACGAATTCAATGGAGAAGGTAAGGAGTTGAAAATAGTAAAAAAGTTTCGTAATCCAACAAAGGAAGCTGATGACCTAAAGAAGGCTCTTGAGGATAAGGGTGTTCGTGTACTAGTTGAGCTTCATGATGGTCACAAACATATTGATCTCGCAATTCCTAAAGCAAAGATAAACGTTGAAGTCGATGGTATTCAACACCTCACAAACCCTCAACAAATTTTGGCTGATCTAAACAGGGGCTATTACTCTCATCAGAATGGCTATAACACAATGCATATCCCAAACGAGATGATACGTTCACATCTAAAGGAAATTTCAGAAGCTTTGGCTGAAGCCTCAAAAATACGTGAGAAGAAATTAAGTGTGCACGTGGACTAACTATTTGTTTACGCCTTAAGCATCGCTTGCTCGTACACTGTTTTGTTCAACTCCAGTTTTTTGTTTATGAGTAGTAGTTTACTCGTGAATGATTGCATGAGATCTCTTTTTTCAAATATCGATCCTTCACTCAGAAGATACTTTGCATAGTTTCTTATATCAGCATCTTTTGCATGATATGTTTCCTCGGCTTTACCCATGATGCCGGAATGGAATTTCTTATGCCGTTCGATTTCAGCTTCAAGCTTTTTCTTAATACCGGACTTATCGAGATTGATAACATCAACTATCTCTAGAAGTTGGGCTATGAGCGCTCGTTCTTCAATGTATCCTTCCTTGCAGTTTATATTTCTAGCTCTGGTGCATCCGTAGTAGATATATTTGGCCACTGATCCGTCTTTCAAGTTTTTAAATTTATCCTGTGCCGTGACTCCTGACCCACACAAGCCACACGTCAGCATCTTCGTGAATGCAAACTCTTTAGTTTTACCTCGTGCTTTTATCTGTAGATGCAATTGCTTTTGAACATCATCAAATAAGTCTTTTGAAATGAGTGGTGTGTGTTTGCCTTGGAACCACCGGCCGCTTTGCTTCGGATATTCAAACGTGCCGTAGTAGAAATGATTATTCAAAATAACGTAGATGTTACTAAGGGTGAGGGGTTTGCCTGATTTGGTAACAAACTTTATATCTTTGAGCCACCTAAACACTTTTCGACCACTCCAACCCTGGTGGCCAACTTTCACGAACATTTCTTTTATCATTAAGCCTCGATCTGGGTCGACAAAGACGTGACACTTCTGATCCTTGTTTTTGGCGTTTAAATATCCTGTTGGTGCAACACTGGGCCAAAGCCCCATCTCGCACTGAGCTTTCAGGCCACGTTTTACGTTGATACTCTTGTTGTCATTTTCTAGTTTTGCTTGAGAACCAAGAATCATCAAAAGAAACTTCTCGTTTGGATTATTGGTGAATCTCTGGCTGTACGTTCTTATTTCTATTAGTTTCTTTTGGTCGAGCAGGTCTACAATCGCTCCGAGATCTCCCGCATTTCTCGAAAGTCTGTCTGGATGCCATACGAGGATACCGTCGAATTTTCCTTCCTTGATATCGAGAATCATCTGGTTGAAAACTGGCCGTTGCCCACAATCCTTGGCAGAGTGAGACTCTCGGTAGATGTCGACAATTTGGAGGTTATCTCGCTGGGAGAGGGTCAGCATCTCTTTAATCTGGGAATCGACCGAAAGAGCCTGTTTTTCCTCCGCCTCGCTCGATTTACGGGCGTACAAGCAGTATTTGATCGGCTCATGGACCAAGGTCGATGGAAAGCCTATTTGTGCGCCATATCTCAATGAATTTTCCATACAACGACAACATACTCTAAAGGTTTACGAAGTCTAGCGAATGAGCGGACAAGTTTGAGACACGCCACACTCTTTATTTAAGTCTAGTTTTCGTGTAAACTAATGTTAAGTTAGGAAAAATACCATGACTACCAAAAAAGGCGATGAAATCATAACCCTAAGCGAGGCATGCAAGCTTCTTAATTGTCACCCTAATACGCTTAGACAGTGGGACAACAAAGGCTACTTGAAAGCTATTCGTTTTGGTGCACGAGGCGACCGTCGATACCATCGAAAAGATATTGAAAAAATGATCGCTCAAATGAAGCAAAAATAATATGGCAAACGAACCAACAAATTTTAATTACACAGAGCAAGACGCTCGAATAGTCATCAATAGAAAACTCCAAGAAGCAGGGTGGATACTTGAAGGTGCTAATAAGAATGTACTAACAGAGCAACACTCAGAGGCTGGATTTATGGATTATCTCTTGCTCGATCGTAATGGTAAAAATCTCGCACTAGTTGAAGCAAAGAAGGATTCAATTGATCCATATAGTGCAAAGAATCAAGGTCGTGGATATGCTGAGGCAAATAATTGTCGTTACGTATTTCTTGCTAACTCAGAGCAACTCTATTTTTGGGATTTGGAGGAGGGTGACGCTAATCCTATAGAGCGTTTTATATCTCCAGACGATTTACAACGTCGTCATGACTTAAAACTTTCACGAAAACCACTTTCGTCTATTGAACACAATACTTCTATTTGTGATCGACCATATCAAAAAGAAGCTTCTGACACTATTGCAAAGCAGTTTGATGCAGGTAAAAAAGCTTTCCTTGTTGAGATGGCAACAGGTACAGGAAAAACAAGATTATCGGCTGCAATAATAGATCGTTTTCTTAAGGCTCACCAAGCAGAACGCATTCTATTTATTGTTGACCGTATTGAACTTGCAAAACAAACTCTCGATGCATTTCAAATTGCATTTAAGGATCAGTATCGTGCAGTTCGATATAAGCCAGGACAGAAGGCTGTTCTTGGTGGGGCAAACATTGTTGTAGCAACCATTCAAAGTTTAAATATTCACTTCAAGGAAGATTTTACTCCTGGATATTTTGATCTTGTAATTAATGATGAGGCACATCGTTCAATTTATGGTGAACTTCCTCGTCAGGTTGTCGAATATTTTCAGGCTGTTCGTATTGGCCTTACCGCTACGCCAAATGACTTTTTGAAGAATATTGATCTAGATAAGCTTCAAGATAATGATCCTATTAAACTTGAGTATCGCTATACTCGTGATACATACAAGCATTTCGGTTGTGAAATGAGTACTCCAACGTTCCGCTATACCATTCAAGATGGCGTAAAAGATGGATTCCTCGTTCCTGCAAAAATTGCTCGAATGGTTTCAATGATTACTAAAGAATCAGTTTCTGAAGAAGGTTGGAAAATCGAAATTGATGGAGAGGATTATACATATCGCATTTCTCAGCTTGAAAAGCAGGTTCTTGTTCCACAAAGAAACCAATTAATTTGTGAACAGTTTCTTCAAAACGCATTAAAGACTCCTGATGGAGCTATTGGAAAATCCATTATTTTTGCAGTATCACAAAATCATGCAATCGCTCTTGCTAAAGAGTTAAACAGACTCACTCCAGAACATAATGGAAAATTTGCAGAAGTTATCACCTCTAGGGTTAAAGATGCATCTGGTTTAGCAAAGCAATTCAGAAAAGATGAAAACTTCTACCCTCGAGTAGCCGTTAGTGTCGACATGTTGACGACAGGATTTGATTGTCCTGAAGCACTCAATATTGTTCTCGCTCGGCCTATTGCTTCACCGACAACATATATTCAAATCAAGGGACGAGGCACTCGAAAATACACATTCGCTGATGGAACTGAAAAGAAGGAATTTTTACTTCATGATTTCTGTGAAGTAGTTAAATTCTTTGAAGAAGAATACGACTTTGAGGCACCGCTTCCAGTTCCATCTACTGGCATTGGTGGAGGAACAACACCACCACCTCCGCCACCGCCGATAGAGGTCCAGACATACAAAGGCTCAGATGAGATTATTTTGACTGAAACACTTGAGATTGGACCAGAAGGAGAAAAGGTTGATCGACTTGTATATATCACTAAATGGGAAAAAGCACTCAAGCAAGTCCTTGCAGAGAACCCCACTTTTGAAGATAAATTGAAGGCTGGAAATTCAGATGAAGAAATATCTGAATATTTGCGTGTGAATGTGTTCAATAGACCATCAGACTTCTTTAAT
>JAYTUJ010000054.1:0-15834 GCA_043744615.1 bacterium | reverse complement strand
TTTCGTGGCTCAACAAAAATCTTGTCGTACGTTTTTCTGATTATATAACTGGTAAACCATTTTTATCTTTTTTAGGAACAAACAATGTCTCTAGTACTACACAGAAACTATTAGATTATGCTATGCAAGAAGGATTCGAACCAGAATTAAAGTTAATTCCAGAAGAAACCCTAAAAAAACTTGATTTAGAAATGTTCTCTATACAAGAAGACGCTGATAATTTTGACTATATATTATCAGTCGATAAACTCAGAAAATATGAGGGGGGTGAATTTATGTCGAAAAGAAATTACGTAAAACGATTTATCAAAGAACATAATGCACAAGTTAAACTCGTCGATTTAAAAGATCAAAAAGTCAAAAAAGATATTTTTGAATTATTTACTGTGTGGCAAACACATAAAAAAGGTGAGGCTGATTATTCTGAACACGAATCAATATCGATAAACCGCTTTCTACAATTACCTGATTATGATTACGACAACACTATTACAACAGCGATGTATAAAGATGAAAAACTTATTGCATTTTGGATTCTTGAAAAAATAAATGGTAATTTTTGTATGAGTCATTATGAAAAGGCAAATACAAAAGAATTTAAGGGAATATATGAATACATGGGGCACGAAACCGCAAAAATTTTACATGAACAAAAAATTGAATTTATTAATCTTGAGCAAGACTTGGGTATTCCTGGACTAAGAGAAAGTAAACGTTCGTATGCACCCGTATATTATTTGAAACAGTACACTGTGGGATATCAAGGTGCTTAAATTTAATAGCAAGGTATAATAAATTCATGAGATCAGATAAAAAAAATTGGGTTGCAATTATTTTACTTATTATTTTAACTATATGGTGGATAGTTCTACAACCATTTAATTCTGATGAAGCACTAACTCCTCACAAATACATTTGGGGGTCATCATATCAACTTCTTGCATTATGGGGAGCAATCAGCGGTTTCTTTATTTCTTCACACTGGGGAGGTTACAAAAGTAAACTGGGAAGGGCAATCCTCGCGTTTTCAATAGGATTATTATTTCAAGTATTTGGTCAGACTGTTTATAGCTATTACAACTTGTTTGCAAAAATTGAAGCACCGTATCCATCCTTAGGTGATATTGGTTTCTTTGGAAGTATTCCAATGTACATTTACGGCTGTATTCTTTTAGCAAACGTTTCAGGAGTGAGAATTTCTCTTAAAACATTTGATAAAAAGATTCAAGCCTTTTTTATTCCATTCATCGTATTATTTTTATCATATCTTGTATTTCTAAAAGGTTACGCATTTGATTTAACCCAACCACTTAAAATATTTTTAGATTTCGGATACCCATTAGGTCAAGCTGTTTATATTTCTATCGCTATTTTAACTTTATTATTCTCATGGAAATCTTTAGGAGGAAGAATGAAACGACCTGTAACATTATTCCTTGCAGCACTTATCTTCCAATATATTTGTGATTACAACTTTTTATTCCAATCAAACCAAGGAACTTGGCTGGTAGGAGGTTACGGAGATTACATTTATGCGCTATCATATTTTTTCATGACAATCGCAATTATATTTATTGGTAGGGTCTTTAAAGAATTAAGAAGTCAAAATTAATTTGATATTTATGACAATCCTAGATCAAATTGCAAAAAAAATAATTCTTGAGCAAGAGCTTATTATTGGGCCCGTTGCATGGACTGAAGCAGATAAAGTAGAAGGTATTCATATTATTGATCCAACAAAAGGTTTATTATCTTTAGAAGGAAAAGATAATCGAGAAGTCATAAACCAATTAGTTCAACAATACGAACAATTTTTCGGTAAAGCTTCGCATGAAGTTTGTAAGGAAGCGGCTTCAACATTAATTGCAGATCTTCCATCTGAAGAAATTCCTTCGAGTTTAAAATAATTTTTAGTAATGCTTTTTTCATTTAACAAAAAAAAATCGAGTGATTTAAATAATGATTTTAAATCGATTACCGAAAACCTGTACAAACAGAATAGTGAACTTGCTGAAAAAAATAAAATATTTTCACTCCTTAGAAAGTTATATCAAATTAGCATTCTTACCCTTGACCCCGAACAATTAAGTGCAGAGATGTCAGAAACTGTTCGGGACACTCTTGAATTTGAACTTGTAAGTATTTTTGTATTAGATGATACAAAAAACAATATTAGCCCTTTGGCGTTAGTGACTTCAAATCGACTCGAAAAAGCACAGAAGGATTATAATTGTTCATTCAGTTGTGTTATTCCCAATGTTAATGAAAATGATTTCTTTAAAAAGATACTGCAAAACAAACTCGAGAGTCATGTGAGTGATTTAGGAATTTGGAGTAATTGTATTTCCCCTGAAAACTTAAAGACTCTCACTGAACGATCAAACATTAAAGCCTTATCTGGGTATCCTCTGATTATTGAAGGAGAAGCTATTGGAACTTTTATATTTTGTCTCAACAGACCATTTGAAAATTTGACCCAATATGAAAAAGAATCAATTTCTAGTGTCGTAGATATTATTTCAGTCGCACTCAATAAGTCATACTTGTATCGCGAATTAAAAGCAACAAATAGTAAACTAGAATTAGCCAATGAAAATCTTCATCAACTTGATCGACAAAAATCAGAATTTCTTTCTTTAGCGTCACACCAATTACGTGGACCACTTACTTCAATTAAAGGATATTCTTCAATGATTATTGAGGGTGATTTTGGAGAAACAAGTCCTCAAATTAAAGATGCTGTTTCAACAATCTTTTCTTCAACGGAAAACTTGGTTGTACTTGTAAACGACTATCTTGATATTTCTCGTATTGAACAAGGAGGAATGAAATATGATTTTACAACATTTGATTTAGGCACTCTTGTAAAACAAGTACATACCGAATATATTCCCGTCATACAAAAAGCAGAGATGACTTCAACAATCGATCTTGATGCAACTCAAACATATTTGGTAAATGCTGATCAAGGAAAACTAAAACAAGTCGTCTCAAACTTACTTGATAATTCAATTAAATACAGTCCGAAAGGTAACATTATAATTACTCTTAAAAAAACTGGAGTAAAAGTTTGTCTTTCTATTTCAGATAATGGAATCGGTATTGAACCCGAAATGATTACCAAATTATTTCAAAAATTTAATCGGTCGCAAGATGCAAACAAAGTTAACGTAAAAGGTACCGGATTAGGCTTATATCTCGTAAAACAACTTGTAGAAGCTCATCACGGGCGTGTATGGGTTGATTCAAAAGGGAAGGGTAAAGGCTCAACATTTACCGTAGAGCTTAATACTGTTGAAAAATAAGCTTATTTGGGGTACCATAGAAAATATATACATATGAAAAAATTACTTTCAGGAATCAAACCAACAGGAAAACCTCATATTGGAAACTACTTCGGCGCAATGAAACAGTGGGTTGATTATCAACACGAATACAATGCAATGTGTATGATAGCCGACTATCACTCTTTAAATTTTATTCAAGACGCAAAACAAATGCGTGAAATGACCGAAGAAATGCTTCTGGATTTTCTTGCGATTGGTTTAGATCCTGCTAAGACAATAATATTTAAACAGTCAGATATTTGTGAACACACCGAACTTTGTTGGATTTTTGATACGATCACGACAATGCCGTATCTGATGCGCGCACATGCATTCAAAGATGCTGAAGCAAAAAACAAAGAAATTAGTGTTGGTACTTTTAACTATCCAATGTTAATGGCAGCGGATATTCTTTTATATGGTCCAGATATTGTGCCAGTTGGACAAGACCAAAAACAACATGTCGAGTTTGCTCGTGATACTGCAGAAAAATTTAATCGAATATTTGGAGAAACGTTTACACTTCCTCAAGAAAAAATTATTACTGATGTTGCTGTTGTACCAGGAACAGATGGACGAAAAATGAGTAAAAGCTATGCTAATACTATTGGACTATTTGCAACAGATGAAGAAATTCAAAAATCGGTCATGTCTATTGTTACTGATTCTTCAGGAGGAAAACCTGAAAACGTATATGCCATTCATGCATTACTAAAACCTAAAGATGAACTCGATAAACTGTATGCTGAAAATGAAGGAAAATACAAAGCACTAAAAGAAGCGTTGATTGAAGATTTAAAAACATTTATAAAACCGATGCGTGATAAGCGAGAAGAACTTGCAAAAGACAGAAGTATTATAAAAAAAGTTCTCGAAGATGGAGCAAAAAAAGCAAAAGAGCAGGCACAAGAAAAAATGAAGTTGGTACGAAAGATGATTGGAGTAAGCGAATAAAAATACAAAAATATTTTATATGAAACGAACATACATAAAAGATTTACAGGGCTATATTGATCAAGAAGTTTTAATTTCTGGATGGGTTGATGTTCGTCGTGATCAAGGAAAAATGATTTTCTTTGAGTTTCGCGATATGTCAGGGAAAATTCAAGGTGTTATCTTACCAAATGCAAAAGACGCCCACGAAGTGGGCGAGAAACTTCGATCTGAATGGGTTGTCTCAGTTACTGGAAAAGTAAACAAACGACCAGAACGAAACATTCAAGCAGATAAACAAAACGGTGACATCGAACTTGAAATTTTAAAGATTGAAATTTTAAACGCCTCAGAAACATTACCGATTGATATTTATACAGAAGGAATCGAAATCGACGAAGCAAAACGACTTGAATACCGATTCGTCGATTTACGTCGAGCACGATTACAAAAAAATATCCGCAATCGATTTAAAGTTCAAAAATTTGTTCGAGACTATCTTTCGGAAAAAGGTTTTTGTGAAATTGAAACTCCGCTTATGTCTGCACCCACCCCAGAGGGTTCACGTTCTTATTTAGTTCCTTCTCGAATTTATAAAGGAAAATTTTACGCACTTCCACAATCACCACAACAGTACAAACAACTTTTAATGGTTGGAGGGTTTGAAAAATATTTTCAATTTGCTCATTGTATGCGAGACGAAGACACTCGAGGCGACCGACAACCAGAGTTTACACAACTCGACCTCGAAATGTCTTTTGTTGAACCAGAAGATGTGATGAGTCTTAACGAAGAATTACTTATCGAAGTAGTTACAAAACTGTATCCTGAAAAACGAATCCAGCAAATTCCATTTCCGCGAATAACTTACAAAGAGGCAATTGAAAAGTATGGAAACGATCGCCCAGATATTCGAGAAGATAGAAACGACTCAAATCTTTTAGCCTTTTTATGGGTAACTGATTTTCCGGCATTTGAAAAAACAAGTGAAGACAATATTGATGGAACAGGAGAATGGACCTTTACCCACAACCCATTTTCAAAACCTCAAGAAAAATCAATGGAAGATTTTCGAAATAAAAAAAATATCGGTGATATTCTAACTACGCAATACGACATTACCGTAAACGGATATGAAATTGGTGGAGGAAGCATTCGACATCATAAACCAGAAGACCAAAAAACTTCTTTTGAAATCATGGGTTATAGTGAAGAAAAAATAAATACAAATTTTGGACACATGCTTAAAGCGCTTTCATTTGGTGCTCCACCACATGGTGGAATTGCGTGGGGATTTGATCGATTAATGATGCTTTTGGAACAAGAACCGAATATTCGAGAAGTTATTGCCTTTGCAAAAACAGGGGAAGGAAAAGATCTTATGATGGATGCACCGTTAACAGTTTCAGACAAACAACTCAAAGAACTCGGTATCGAATTGCCAAAGAAAAAATAAAATGACATCTAGTTTTACCGTAAAAACAGAAATATTTGAAGGGCCTCTTGATTTACTTTTGTCTTTGGTAGAAAAAAAGAAATTATTTATAAATGAAATTTCACTTTCTCAAGTAACCGACGATTACATAAAATATATTCAAAATGTAAATCAATTTCCAATTAGCGAAAGTGCACAATTTATTTTAATTGCTTCAACACTTCTTTTAATTAAATCTCGTTCATTACTTCCTCAACTTAATCTTTCTCAAGAAGAAGAACAAAGTATCGAAGAACTCGAACGTAGACTCAAAGAATATCAAAAAATAAAAGAACTTTCGGTTCACGTAAAAAATATGTTTGGTAAAAACGTATTACACACACGAAGTGTGATCATCACCCAACCTGTGTTTGCTCCTGATCCACAAACAAATAAAGAGGGAATGTTTGAAGCAATTAAAAGAGTTATCCAAAGTTTTCCTAAAAAAGAAATTGTTGCAAAAGCTGTCATCCGAAAAATAGTTTCTCTTGAAGAAATGATGGATCAATTGACCGACAGAATTAGCAAATCGCTTTCGTTCTCATTTAAAGAATTTGCAAAACACAAAAGTGGTCCTGTAACTCGCGAAGAAAAATACAATATTATTGTGGGGTTTTTAGCTTTACTTGAACTAGTAAAACAAGGAATGATTGCCGTGACCCAAAGCAACTTATTTAGTGATATTGATATTGAAACTGATAAAATTGATGTGCCTAAGTACAATTAACAAAAGGGTAATACAGGGTATAATAAAACTATGAACTTAGACGTCCTTATCGAATCAATACTGTTTTTTAAAGGCGAACCTGTAACCATTACAGAGCTTTCTCGTATACTTGAGGTTTCTTCTGAAGAAATAAAAAAGGCAATATCAATTCTTTCTGAAAAACTATTAAACCGAGGCATTTCGTTAATTCAACATGCAGAATCTGTTATGCTCGCAACACACAAAGACGCAGGTGTTTTGCTCGAAAAAATAGCAAAAGAAGAGCTTAGCAAAGACCTTAGTAAACCGGCACTTGAAACATTAGCAATTGTTATTTATAAAGGCCCAATTAAACGAAGTGTGATTGATTCAATTCGAGGAGTTAATTCACAATTTATTTTACGAAACCTCATGACTCGAGGGCTTGTTGAAAAATTAGCAGACCCCGATGATCAACGTTCTTTTATTTATCGGGCAACAACTGATTTGCTTCAACATTTAGGAATTACCGAAATTTCTCACATGCCCGAATATGCACAGATTATTAATAATATAGAATCTTATGCTTCAGAAAAACAAAATGATGCTTCAGTCTCAAACTCAAGCACAAAAGAAGTTATTGAAGAGGGTAATTCTACTTCTAGCAACTAGTCTTTTTTTAGCGTCTTTTTATATTACTCACGCAAGCTCAACTTCAACTGAGCCAAAGATTATTTTTCAACCTGATCAAAAAATAGAAACGCTTGCCTCAAGTACATGTGTATTTGATGTTGAAAATCAAAAAGTAATTTATTCTGACAAAGGCTACGACATTCTTCCTCTTGCATCAATCACAAAATTAATGACAGCCCTTGCTGCTTCAACAGAATTTTCTGAGACAAGAATTGTAAAAGCTTCACTTGTTGCAATTATTTCAATAGAAAAATGGAAACTGATTGATCTGACACAAATAATGATCACTGCATCATCAAATCAAGCTGCCTTTGCAATTGAAAAAGCTTACAATGCAAAAAGCTCAATTAGTTTAGTGCAAAATATGAATATGCTTGCTCAAGAACTTGGCTTACCGGATTTGAAGTTTTACAACTCAACTGGACTTGACGTAAGTAAAACAAAATCAGGAGGATATGGAAGTGCCTGTTCTGTGGCACAATTAATTACAATTCTTGCAGATCAATATCCAAAATTTTTTGCTGCATCAAAAAATAGTTTGGTAATATACCAATCAGAAAATAAAGTTTTATACACCGCAAAAAATACAAATATAATCACTGATAATATGCCCGATATGGTTGCATCAAAAACTGGTTATACGCCGTTGGCAAATGGAAATCTAACTGTTGCCATAAATATACAAGGACACAAATACGGAATAGCTGTTCTTGGTTCAACACAATCTGGCCGTTTTACTGATGTTCAAAAGATCTACGATTTTATTGAAAAATCTGTTAAAATGAACCGATGACAGACGCATTAAAAATTTTACTTCCAGCGACGATTGGTTTCTTTGTTGGAATATCAATTACTCCCTATGTTTCTGCATATTTATATAAACATAAACTCTGGAAAAAAAAGTCGGGTAAAATTGACCACCAAGGAAACGCAACAGAAATCTTTAATAAACTTCACGAACACAAAGAAGTCGGAACTCCTCGAATGGGTGGAATTATAATTTGGTTTAGCACACTTTTTACAATACTTTGTATTTCATTTTTAACTCACGCAATGCCAAATTTAATTGGTAATCGATTTGATATTTTAAGTCGAGAACAAACTTGGATTCCATTATGTGCATTATTATTTGGTGCAATTGTTGGACTTCTTGATGATATATATGAAATCAAAGGTTCAATCAGTGGCAAAAACGGTGGTCTACCATTACGAAAAAGACTTGCGTTTGTAAGTATTGTTGGGCTTTTGTGTGGATGGTGGTTTTGGTACAAACTTGATGTCGTAACCGCATCAATACCTTTCATAGGAACAATTCATCTTGGTTGGTTAATTATAATTCTATTTATAATAGTAATGCTTGCAGTATATTCTGGTGGAATTATCGATGGTATCGATGGTCTTGCTGGTGGTGTATATGCAATTATGTTTGGAGGATACTCGGTTATCGCATTCTTTCAACATCAAGTTGATATTGCTGCTTTTTGTGCACTTATTGTGGGCTCTATTCTTGCATTTCTTTGGTTTAATATTCCTCCTGCACGATTTTATATGTCAGAAACAGGAAGCATGAGTCTTGGAATCACTCTTACTATTATCGCATTTATGACTGACACCCTTGGAGACGGTCGGGGATTAGCGGTATTACCACTTGTTGCACTTCCTCTTTTTATCACTTCACTTTCTTCAATTTTCCAAATGCTTTCAAAAAAGTTTAGAAATAAAAAACTCTTTTTAGTTGCTCCGCTTCATCATCATTTTGAAGCACTTGGCTGGCCTGCATACAAAGTAACTATGCGGTATTGGGTATTTTCAGTAATTTGTGCATTGCTTGGTGTCGTACTTGCAATTTCGTAATAACATATCTAAATGAAAAAAGTCGACAGAACATTTTTATTTATCATCATCCTTCTGACTGTCGGCGGGTTTTTTATTTTTACTTCTGCATCACTTGGGCTTGTTGCAAAAGATGAAAATCGATTTGGAATGATCGCACTCAAACAACTTATTATTGGTATTGTTTGTGGAAGTATCATTTGTATTGCAGCGGCAAACCTTCATTATAAACTTCTTAAAAAATATTCTTTCTTTATTTTTGTTGGGTCAATTATAGTTACACTTCTTTTATTTATTCCTCATATTGGTATACAACTTAAAGGGGCAACTCGTTGGATATCAATTGGTGGATTTACTTTTCAACCATCTGAATTATTTAAACTTGGTTTTGTAATTTATTTTGCAGCACTTCTTTCTTCATTAAAACAAAAAATAGAGAATCCAAAATTTGGTTTAGGTGCATTTGTTATTACACTAGCAATTGCAGCTTCACTTATTTTGACCCAACCCGATACCGACACATATTTTATTATATTTTTTGCTGGGCTCGCTATGTATCTTGCTGCTGGCTGTAAATGGCGAGATATATTTTTAATTTGCGCAGGTGCAGTTGTTGCTTTTGCAATTATTTTAGCTTTCAGACCATACGTACGTGATCGTGTAATGACTTTTATTCATCCCTCTGCAAATGCACGCACGACTGGATATCAAATTCAACAATCGCTCATTGCAGTTGGATCAGGAGGTTTAACTGGAAGAGGTTTTGGTCAAAGTATTCAAAAATTTAACTTTCTACCCGAACCAATTGGGGATTCAATATTTGCAGTTGCAAGTGAAGAATTCGGCTTTATTGGATCAACCTTAATAATCCTTTGTTTTGTGTTTTTTGGAATTAGAGGCATGAAAATTGCCGCTCAAAGCAACGATATGTTTGGTAGACTAATGGTAGTCGGAATTGTTATACTTATCACATCCGAATCGTTTATTAACATCGGGGCAATGTTGGGAGTAATGCCACTTTCAGGCACACCGTTATTGTTTGTAAGCCAAGGCGGATCGGCACTTTTACTCGCACTTGCAGAAGTCGGTATCATTCTTAATATTTCAAAATACCAACAGAAATCATGAAAATAGCACTTACAGGAGGAGGCTCGGGAGGACACTTTTATCCACTCATTGCTGTCGCCCAAGAAATTCACGCTATCGCAAAAGAAAAAAAGCTACTTGAAGCTGATATTTTTTATATTGCACCAAACCCATATAATCCAGCATTATTGTTTGATAACAATATTACATATCGATATGTTCCGGGGGGTAAAATGCGAAGATATTTTTCTGTACTCAACATCTTCGATGCAATTAAAATTGGAATTGGAACTTTAAAAGCCCTGTTTACTTTATACCGAATATTTCCAGATGTTTTGTTTAGCAAAGGTGGAGGAGTCAGTGTTCCTGTTGTACTTGCAGCAAAAATTTTAGGGATTCCAATTGTAGTTCATGAATCAGACAGTGTCCCAGGGCGAGCAAATTTATTTGCGGCAAAATTTGCAACAAAAATTGCCTTGTCGTACCCAGATGCAATCGAATATTTTGATGCAAAAAAAACAGCATGGATTGGGCAACCGATTCGAAAAGAATTAACACATCCAATCAAAGATGGCGCTCATGAATATTTACAACTCGAAAAAAGTATTCCAACAATTTTAATTTTAGGCGGGTCACTCGGTTGCCAAAAAATTAACGAAACAATTCTTGCATGTCTTCCTGAACTTGTAAAAGAATTTCAAATTATTCATCAAGTTGGAAAACATAATATCGCTGAAATTAAACGAACTGCGGGAGTTATTCTTGAACACAGTCAATTTCCATCTCGATATAAACCATTTGATTATTTAAACACACTCGCAATGCAAATGTCTGCAGGAGCATCAAACCTTGTTATTTCACGAGGGGGTTCAACTATTTTTGAAATTGCTGCATGGGGAGTGCCAAGTATTATTATTCCAATCACCGACTCAAACGGAGATCACCAACGAAAAAATTCTTTTAATTATGCGCGTCAAGGAGCATGTGTTGTTATCGAAGAAGATAACCTTGGAACAGATATTTTATTTGCACAAATAAAAACAATTTTAGGCAATCAAAAAATACAAGAACGAATGTCAAAAGGAGCTCTTGCATTTGCAAAAGTAGACGCGGCTGAAAAAATTGCTCAAGAACTTATCGAAATCGCACTCACTCACGAACAACAATAAAAACATGTCATCTTCTGAATCAAATCATAAAAAAATAGATAAAAAAGTGGTGACACGTTTTGCACCATCGCCAACAGGAAATCTTCACGTTGGAGGTGTTCGAAGCGCACTTTTTACATGGGCATTTGCACAACAACATAACGGAACTTTTATACTTCGAATTGAAGATACCGATAAAGAAAGAGAAGTTGAAGGTTCAATAGAACAAATAATTAAAACGCTTCAGTGGTTAGGAATTTTATGGAACGAGGGCCCAGATATTGGTGGTCCAAATGGCCCATACTTACAATCACAACGATTAGACACATACAAAAAATATGCTGATATTTTAGTACAAAAAGGTTTAGCCTACGCTGACCCGTATACAAAAGAACAGCTTGATGAGTTTCGAGCCGAAGCAGAAATTGCAAAAAAACCATTTTTATATCGTGACTATCGACCAGAACATCCACCAATATGGGATGGATCACAACCTCTTCGATTAAAAATTACTGATGTTAAATCGTACGAATGGAATGATTTAGTTCGAGGAACATTAAGTGCTGGACCAGAAGCACTTGATGATTTTATTTTGATGAAAAGTGATGGCTACCCAACCTATAACTTTGCACATATCATTGATGACTTATACATGCAGGTAACTCATGTATTTCGTGCTGATGAATATATTTCTTCAACTCCAAAGTTTTTAGCTTTGTACGAAGCTTTGGGTATCGAGCGACCTGAGTTTGCAACGCTACCACCAATTATGGGTCCTGATGGAAAAAAGAAATTAAGTAAACGAGATAATGTAAAAGATACACTTGCATATAAAGACGAAGGATATCTTCCTGAAGCATTAATAAACTTTTTAGCATTTATTGGTTGGAACCCAGGAACCGATACAGAAATTTTGACTCCCGAAGAATTTATAACATTGTTTGATATTACAAAAGTACAAAAAAGTGGAGGAGCTTTAAATGAAGAAAAACTAACTTGGATAAACAAAGAACACATAAAAAAACTTTCTGATGAGGAATTTAAAAAACGAGTTTTTGAATTTATCCCCGAAGAATTAAAAGAAAAAGATAATTTTGAAAACATATTCAAAAAAATGATTCCCACACTTCGTGAGAGAATTTCATTTTTTGGAGAAATAAAACAAATGCAAGAAGCAGGGGAATTAGATTTCTATTTTGAGCAACCCGAGTATGCAACAGATCTATTATGGTGTCCCGAAAAATTACGAAAGGGTATTGAAGTGAATGCAGAAACTATGGTGTTTCATTTTTCTGAAATTAAAAAACTTCTTGAAAAAGTTTCTGCGGATTCGTTTAATGCAGAATCAATAAAAAATGCTATTTGGGATTATGCGACCGAAAAGGGAAGGGGAATTGTGTTGTGGCCGCTTCGTATTTGTCTTTCAGGAAAAGAAAGATCACCCGACCCAGTCGCAATTGCTGATATACTTGGTAAAGAACAAACGTTAACACGTATAGACTATGCAATTAAAAAACTTACTACTATATAATACATATACTCGTCGTGTTTTTTATGTTGTTTTTTTCTGCCTTGGATTTTTATTTTTTACCTCACCAACACAATCTGCGTCAGTTGAAGAATTGCAAAAAATAATTGATTCAAAAAGTGTTGATATTGCAAATTTAGAAAAAGAAATTGCTCAATATCAACAAGTTCTTACTCAAACATCAAACGAAATCGGAACCTTAAAAGGTGCGATTACTAACCTTGATACTTCAAAGAAAAAACTTGAGACAACGCTCCAACTGACTCAAAAAAATATTGACCGCACTTCAGTAAAAATTGAACAAACAAAAGAAGACATAAAAGATACACTTTCTGATATTGACCTTCATAAACAATATATTCAATCTGTATTACAAACGGTTGATCGTTTTGACACTATAACTCCCGTTTTACATTTATTAAAACAAGAGACGTATTCTGACGCTTTGTCATATATAAATGATATTAGTTCTGTATCTTTTTCAATCAAAGAAAAAGTTGATTCACTTGATAACCTACATATATCACTTGAGGCAAAAAAGAAAAATACTGAGGCAGAAAAAGATAACCTTTCAAAATTAAAAATAAAATTAGCAACCGAAAAACAAGCTGTTCTTGACGCGCAAAAAGAAAAAGATAAATTACTCGCAACCACAAAAAATAAAGAAAGTGGTTATAAAATATTGCTCGCAGAAAAGAAAAAACAAAAAGAACAATTTGAAAAAGAGTTATATACATTTGAATCGCAACTTAAAATTGCAATTGATTTTTCTAAAATTCCAACAGCGCGTTCGGGAGTTTTTATCTGGCCTGTCGATAAAGTAAGAATCACACAATTGTTTGGAAAAACTTCTGTATCAGGAAGACTATATCAAACAGGTACTCATAATGGAATTGATGTTGGTGTTCCTGACGGAACACCAATTAAAGCAGCACTTTCGGGAATAGTAAAAGGAACAGGGAATACAGATGCCGTAAACGGTTGCTATTCATACGGCAAATGGGCTGTTATTGAACACGCAAATGGACTTTCAACCTTATATGGTCACATGTCTTCGATTTCAGCACAGGAAGGAGACAGAGTTCAAACTGGAGATACTATTGGCTACAGTGGTCATTCTGGGTATGCAACAGGCCCACATCTTCACTTAACCGTAGTTGCAACAGAAGGTCTAAAATTAATTACAAACCCGTCAAGTATACATTGTAAAAATGTTATAATACCAACAGCAGACACAAAAGCATATCTTGATCCGATGCTTTATTTACCAGTAATTCCAAAATAACTTTTAAATTTGTGATAAAATAAAATTATGTTTTTCAATACTAAACAGTACAAATCTAATCAACGAGGTTTCATTCGAACACTCATTTTAATTATTGTTGCATTAATTGTTTTGCAATATTACGGAATCGATTTACGAGAAATTATTCAAAAAACTTTTTCACTACTTATTCTTTTACTAAAAATTGTTTGGACTGCTGTTATGGCTTTATACAAAGCTGTTTTATATCTATTTGATTTAATTAAGGGATTGTTTCCTACAAAATAAATGACTTGGCGGGGAATAGAAAACATACAAAACATATACGACACATATCGTATAATGCCTATACTACAAATTCATCAACTACGAGTTGCTGCAGTTGCTCAATATATCTGCGAGCATATGCAAAAATCAAATGATGGTTTTATTATCGATACTGACAATATAGTAACCGCATGCTTGCTCCATGATATGGGAAATATTATTAAATTTAATCTTTCATACTTCCCTGACACAACAAAAGAAAAAGGCTTAGCGTATTGGCAATCGGTTCAAAAAGATTTTATAGAAACATACGGCCACGATGAGCATGAAGCCTCTTTATCTATCGCCAAAGAACTCGGTGTAGATAATCGAGTTCTTGAACTTATGGACGCCATTGAATTTGTTAAATTTGAAGAAAATGAAGCAACTGAAGATTATGAAGTTAAGGTATGTGCCTATGCAGACATGCGAGTTTCGCCATTTAAAGTTGTATCAATTCAAGAACGAATGGAAGACGGCGCAAAACGATATGCAAATCATAAAAATAAAATTACCGACGAAATGCGAATTCATAAATTTGAATTACTTAATTCAATAGAGAACCAAATATTTTCTCGACTCAACATAAAGCCAGAAGATATAAACGATACTTCGGTACAAGATATCATTGCTGAATTAAAAAAAAGAAATATATGAAAAAAGATCTATGGACAATAGAACTTGTAAAAGAACGTATTCTAAAATATTTTAAAGAACATGCAGTATACCCAACCGCCACAGATTTTGATGAGTGTGATTATTTACCCTCATCAAGACAAATGCAACGAAAATTTGGAGGCCTCGTAACCCTTCGTACCATATTAAAGATACCCGATCAAACCGACTACACCACAGGACTTCATAGCACCCAACGTGCCCAATTAATAAACGAACGTTCACATAAAATTGAACATGAAGTTTTTACCTATCTAGTACAAAACTTTAGTCGAGAATCCGTACATCGAGAATATTTTTTTACAGACGATAATCGAGTTAGGTTAGACTTCTATATATTTTGCAAAAAAGGGAATTTTGCTATTGATGTATTTTATCCAAAATCTCAAAAAAATATGATTGGATGTATTAATAGTAAAATTCGAACATATAGTAATAGTGGGATTATAAAATTTCCATTATTATTTATTGTTATGAATGAGGAAATAAGCGAAGAGGTTATTGCAAAATATATTTCAAATAGAAAATCTCCGTTACCAAAACATATAGAAGTGTTGAGCTTTAAACAATTAAAAGAGTATTGTGTAAAAATGAAATAGATTGCTGTATAAGCATATATAGTGATATGTCGCACAAACTATCTGTATAAAATGTATATTGTGCGACATAGTGTCTTGTTTTTAATACCGCTATTATGCGGCTATAAACAAACAGTCTTCTTCCCTACACACCCGAATCGTTTCGTGGAAGATTTGATTTTCAAGGTTCTATAAACATTTTAAATCAATTAGCATTATATAGCAAGCGTTACGCCGCACTTTTTCAAAATGAGTGGATATCCTAGGACCGGCTCATTTGGCTCATATTCTGCTTTGAAGGTGCA
>JAYTUJ010000053.1:0-4106 GCA_043744615.1 bacterium | reverse complement strand
TTATTAAATACAAAAAAGGTAAAGGTATGTATATTCTTAATAATAATCTTCGGAGAAATTTTTTTAATGTGTTTAAAGTTATCTCATTTTTAACAGTTATTTTATGCTCAATTATTACTTTTAAAATTGCTCTTGATGTACTATTCGAAATGATACCTCCAGATCAAGCCGACGAAGCTCTAGGTATAGCACTGATAGCTATACCACTATGGCCTATATTTGGTTTAATTATTTTATTCTTAATTTTACCAATCATAATTATATTTTATATTAATCATAAAATTATAAATATGTTAAGTTTTTCAAATACCTTAAGTAATAAAGAAGACGGAACGACTTTATAACAAAGGAACTTCGAGTAGATGTTATTTCTTAGGAAACCACGGAATAAACGCACTTGTTTTTCGTTTGTATTCTTCAAAATCTGGTCTCCCTGCAAAACCTTTTTCAAGCATAGGAATACCTGAAACTTTTAAAATCAAGAAACTGATCGTAAGTGGTCCGATAATACCGAAATATCCATACGGTACTGAAAGTGCAATAACAAATATTCCCCACCATTGCATTACTTCGCCATAATAATTAGGGTGTCGAGTAAATTTCCATAAACCTTGATTCATTATTTTTCCTTTATTCGATGGATCTTTAATAAACTTTTTTAATTGAGCATCACCCACTGACTCAAATACAAAACCTTTAATCCAGATAATAATTCCCAGTACATCAAGCATAGTGATGCCGGATTGATAAAAACTATATGAATTAATTATTAAAACAGGTACGATAATGAGCAATAGTAAAAACCCTTGAAGCATAAAGACTTGAAAAAAAGATCGGGTGTAAAAATATTTCCATGTTGACCGCCAATTTGCATATCGTTTATCTTCTGGTTTATTTTTATTTCTTTTATAAATATGAAAAGAAAGTCGAGTTCCCCAAACCGCTACCAATATAAGCACAATCGTAACTCGACTTGATATCTCAAAAATATGTAACGTAGAAGAGTTGTACATTGCAGAAGCGATTACAACAAAAACAAAACCGATTCCCCACGCAATATCTGCAACATCATTTCGTTTTGTATATACAGATACAAAAAACCATGCGGTCATGTATGTAAAAATAATATATGACGCAAATTGTAAAGTAAGTAGTATGTTAGAGAAAGTTATTATTTCCATAATCGTGATACCCAAACCGCAATCGTAGAAGCGGTTCCAGTTATAAAAGCTCCCCACATTAAATCAACAATGGTGATTATTGTTGACCAAATTTTGAGTGTTGCTTGATTTGTTAAATCATACGTTGCATATGCAACCAAACCAAATAAAGCCCCGTATGTAAATACTTTTACTAAACTATAATTACCAGAAAGTGCTGGGAATACAACAAAAACAAGAACCCCTACTGTGTACAAAAGATAAAATATTATTGCAGGAGCAATCGAAGGTGTAGGAGCAAATAATTGACCAATATATTTAGCATAAAATGTTTTTACCATTGTGGTAAGCCAAATACTATCAAGTAAAAGCATTGGAATGATAAAACCAAAAAAAGCAGTGGTGATTATTTTCATAAATATATTATAATTATATCATGACTCGTAAAGAACTAATTGCAAATGTAATTTCTGAATTTGCACCAATTACAACTTTTGTTGCAGTATCTGAAACAAAAGGTTTTATGCTTGGCCTTAAAGCACTGGTTGTCGTATCTTTAATTTCTCTTTTTCTTTCATGGAAAGTAGAAAAAAGGATTCCTAAATTTGGTCTTCTTGCAGCAAGTACTATTTTTTTATTTGGAATAATTTCTATTATTACCCATAACCCTTTTTATATTATTGTAAAAGATACTATATATGCTGGTGTATTTGGACTAATTCTTTTAATCGGATTGCTGTATAAAAAATATTATTTAAAAATGTTATTCGGAGACTTTTTTACAATGACCGAAAAGGGTTGGCATATTCTTACCGTTCGATGGACAATATTCTTTTTTATTCTTGCAGGAACAAACGAAATAACTCGACACATTCTTTCACCAAATGGGTGGGTTATTTGTAAATTAGTAACAGTTTTTGTAACGTGGTTATTTGCTTCTTATCAATTTACATTAGCAAAAAGAGAAAGACTCCCTGAAGCGAGTCCGTGGGGGCTTCGTATTAAATCATAATTTAATTGCGTGGAGCTCTTTTCGATATTCCGCATATCGAGGAATTTTTTGAGAAACTAATTCCCAAAAGTTTTTTGAATGATTAAACTGTGCCAAATGACACAACTCATGCACAACAATATAATCAATTAAATGCGATGGAAGTTTTACTATATTGCAATTAAAATTTAAATTACCTTTCATTGAGCAACTTCCCCACCGAGTTGCTTGAGATCGAATTCGTACTGAACCGTAGGTAAAATTATAAAACTCATTAAAGTGTTTGAGTCGTTCGTGAATAATTTCTTCGGCTTGTTGTTTGTATTCGGCTAAATTTAATTTTCTTTTTTGAGCAGTAACACGCCGATTAATTGTTCGAGCTTTTTTCTGCATATTTTTAAACATACGAAACCACGAAATAGTCATGTGTGAATATGATTATATTACGAAACAACAAGTTGATCGGTAAGTTGTGCAATACCAATTCTTTCTTTTGATGAAAATGGAATGACGGTGTGATTTTTTGCAATCTCTTGAATCTTTTTTAATTTAGTAAATTTTTGAGAAGGTTTTATTTTATCAATCTTATTTGCAACAATTACAATATTCTTTTTTTGATCTTCCATAATTTCAAGCATCTCTAAATCGTTGTCGGTAAAACCAATATTGGCATCAATAATTAGAATAATTTTTTCTTGTTGATATTGTGAATCGCGAAGATACCATGAGATTAACTTTTTTAGTCGTTCTCGTCCTTCTTTTGAAGCTTTTGCAAAACCATATCCCGGAAGATCGGCAAGGTAAAAAGATTTATTGATTAAAAATAAATTTATTTCTTGAGTTCTTCCTGGAAACGAGCTAGTTCGAGCTAAATCTTTAACTTTTGTGATTGTATTGATAATACTTGATTTTCCAGCATTAGACCGTCCAATAAAGGCAAATTGGGGGCTACAAAGCTCTAAATCGGCAAGATTACCAGTTACGCCCCGAGAAAATGTAGCGGATGTTATTTTCATATATATTTGATTACTATACCACCATTACACTGACTATTATAGGTCAGTTTCATCTTCAATTTCTCCAACCAATTGCTCAAGAATATCTTCAAGAGTGATAAGACCAACAATGTTTTCTTTATTTTTATGAGTATGGACCAAACACATGTGGGCCTTACGTTTATTCATTGCTCTAAATGCACGCTCTAATGACATGTTTTCATCAATTCGTTGAATTGCGACAACAAACTTTGAAACTGGTTCTTCACGTTGATCAGAGTTCAACGCTTTCATAACCATATTAACGTGGATGTATCCAATAATATGTTCGTTGTTTCCTTTAAATACAGGGTAGCGAGAATGTTCTGTTTGTGAAATATAATACGCAATATTATCAATCGGAACATCGCCATCAACAAAACTGATTCGAGCAAACGGCGTCATCACTGAACCCACTGTCGTATCGTCAAATTTAAAAACTTTTTCGATAAGTTCATGTTCGTCATAGCCGATTCCCCCTTTTTCAACACTCATTCGCGACATAATTAAAACCTCATCTTCAGTAATATGATTTGATTTTTTTGCCCCCAACAATTTATTTAACTTTTTATTAAATGCATCAAGCACAAATGTAATTGGCCAACAGATAATTGAAAAAATAAATAATGGATATCCGGTAATTTGTGCAACCCGAACATTGTCGGCGTACGCCAATGATTTAGGAATAATTTCTCCAATAACTAAAATTATAATAGTGGTTAGTCCAGTTATAATACCAAGACCAACTGAATCAAACGATTCAATTGCAAGTGCAGTTGCATACGAAGCAGTAGAAAGATTTGCAATTGTGCTTCCGATTAAAATAGTAATTAAAAGTTTTTCTGGATGTCGTTTGAGTCGTTCAATTGTTTTAGCATTCCACGCATGCTGTTTTTTTAATAATCGAACATGCGATGGATG
>JAYTUJ010000052.1:0-16680 GCA_043744615.1 bacterium | reverse complement strand
GAAGCTCCGCGAAGTCTTGAGGCGATAGAGATTGATATTGAAAAGGTTGAGAACGAACTTCTAGCTCTACTTAAACAACTATAAAATATATGACTAACAATACAAAAAATATAAATTGTCCTCACTGTGGAAAATCGATCTCAATTGATGATGTTTTGACGCATCAAATTGAAACAAAGTACAAAAAGGAATTCGAGGACAAAGAAAAAGACATGCGCGCGTCTATCGAAAAGGAAACCAAGAAAGAGCTTGCAGGAAAAGAAGAACAGCTTACAAAGCAGATCAAAGCGAAGCTCGAAAAAGACGCCGAGTCAGATAAGAAATTCATGGAAGAACGATTGGCAGAGCAAGAACTCAAGTTGAAAGAAGCTAATAAAAATGAGCTAGGACTTCGCAAAGCAGCCCAAAAACTGAAAGATGATACAGAGGCTTTTGAATTGGAGAAGGCAAGACAGCTTGACGCTGAACGAAAACAAATCGAGGAAGATGCGTCCAGAAAAGCGACTGAAGCAAAGCAGGCAGAAATAGATCAACTCAGTAAGCAACTTTCTGATTCCAAAAAATTGAATGATGAGCAAGCAAGAAAACTTACTCAGGGGTCCCAGCAAACCCAAGGCGAAGTACAAGAACTGGCTCTTGAGGAATTACTCAGGGCTGAATTTATCTACGACGATATTGCCCCTGTCGGAAAAGGTGTCAACGGCGCTGACGTGGTCCAAACAGTAAAGACAAAAAATGGTGCCGTGTGCGGAACTATCATCTGGGAATCAAAAAAGACAAAAGCATGGACTGAAGGATGGATACAAAAATTAAGAGAAGACCAGCGAAGTATCAAAGCTGATATAGCAGTCATCGTATCTTCTGCTCTGCCTATAGGTGTTAGTGGCATCACTTTGCGAGATGGTGTATGGGTCTGTGATATCAAACTTGCATTATCGATCGCCACAGCCCTCAGACACACGCTCGAAGCAGTCTCAAAAGAAAAGACAATGTCTGTGGGTAAGGATGAAAAAATGGAGATACTTTACAGCTATCTAACTGGGACAGAATTCAAACAAAGAATCGAAACAATTGTCGAAGTATTTTCTAGCATGAAAAATTCTCTCGATAAAGAGAAACTCTACTTTGAAAAGTCATGGGCGGAAAAAGAGAAGCAAATTCAAAAAGTAATAAAAAACACGGTTGGTATTTATGGTGATTTAAGTGGTGTAGTCCAATTGCAAAAAATTGAGTCGCTTGAACTGTCTGAACCGAAGACGGATGAAGAAAAATAATATGCAAACACTCAAACTTACAAAAAAATATCAGACCTACCCTGAATACAAAGATTCAGGTGTTGAGTCCTTGGGTAAGATTCCCAAAAATTGGGAAATAAAAAAACTAAAACATCTAGCTCGATTTCAATATGGAGGATCACTACCCGACGACACACGAAAAGATGGTGATATACAAGTCTTTGGATCAAATGGTCCTGTTGGGTCACACGATGAAGCAAATACTCTAAGCCCTGTAATTGTAGTAGGTAGAAAAGGATCTTATGGGGTAGTTAATTATTCTCAAGAAAACGTGTTCGCGATTGATACAACCTACTATATAGATGCTCGACATACTTCAGAAAATATAAAATGGCTTTATTACACACTAGGAATTCTTGGTTTGAATTTATTTTCGCAAGACACTGGGGTGCCTGGTTTGTCTCGTGCAAGTGCCTATGAAAAACTGGTGCCAGTCCCGAATTCAAAAGAACAGACAGAATTAGTAAGTTATCTTGATGAAAAAATATCCTCAATTGATCAGATTATTGAGAAAAAAGAAAAGCTGATCGAGCTTTTAAGAGAAAAACGCATAGCGGTTATTAATTGTGCTGTTACAAAAGGTCTCGACTCAAAATCTAAACTCATCAATAGTGATGTTGATTGGATTGGAAATATACCAAGAGGTTGGGAGATAAGGAAATTAAAATCAGGTTTTGATTTTGAAAAAGGAAAAGAGGCTGGAAAGTTTACTCAAGAATTTGTTGGAGATGAGAAAAATAAAGGAGAATATCCTGTATATAGCGGACAAACAGAGAATAATGGTGTCCTCGGTGAAATAAACACTTACAAATATAATTTCCCCAAAGGAGTTCTTTTCTCAACAACGGTCGGTGCAAAAGCTATGACCACCAAGTTTTTGGTTGGGGAATTTAGTCTTTCACAAAACTGTGTGTTAATGATTCCAAATAAAAAGGCTGATTCTGCTTATTTTAACTATCTTTTGGAAGTAGGGTTTAAAAGAATGAGAGATAATATTCCGTCCCACATACAGCCTTCTCTACGGGTATCAGACTTGAATAAGTTTATAGTATTGTTCCCACCTGTGGAACATCAAAAAGAGATTGCTGAATATCTTGATACCAAGTGTGGTTATTTTGAGAAGGCGATAAATAAAGCTGAGTTTACTATTGAATTTCTTAAAGAATTTAAATCTTCACTAATTTCAAATGTGGTAACGGGAAAAATCAAAGTATAGATTTATGATTTTAAAATCTGGAACAACTAAATCAACTGAATTGGATAATAAAACTATTGAAATCTTGCTGAATTTTTATCCTGAAGAAAAACTCGCTGAACATGAGGTTTTTAGAAATGCTTTTAGTAAAGGTTCAATTACCCTTAATGAATTAAAGGATATTTGTGAAAAGATTCACCTTCCTTGGCAAATGTTTTTATTGGATTCCACTAATTTAAAAAGAGAACTAGAAAATATTGAAAAAAATAGATTGGATAAATTTCCCAAAGATCTTCTTACTATACACAAAAGAAAAGGTAAAGGAGAAACAACATCTAAAAGAATTATAGATAGACAAATTAGAATACAGTCTTTTGTCGCATCCCAATTGGATGAAGCTTTCGTGTGTGATTTTTCAGGCTCCCTAAAATCAAAAAATGTTCAGGATGCCGTTGGGCAAATAATTAGTTATTTTGGTATAGATATTAATTTATTTAGATCACAAGAAACTGCTGAAAAATCAAAAAATTATCTTATTGGGAAAGTACAATCAAAAGGAAATATTAATGTGTCTCAGGGGGTAAGAACAAACGGTATATTACCTGAAATAAGAAATACATTAGAATTGTTTAGAAATACGAGTGGTTTTGTAGTTAAGGACAAAAAAATACCCTTTATATTTTTGCCGAGTGAAATAAATCCAGATGAAAATCATTTTAGGCAAATATACACACTTATATATCTGTTAGTTGTTATCGGGACAGAAGAATATTCTCACGCGATTGAAAGTTACTCATTCAAAAAAATAAAAGATGATAAAAAATTTAAGCTGATGAATGATATAGTATCTGAATTTCTTTTACCGAAAACCGTCACAGATAGTTTGAAGATCGAAGATCTTGATAAAGATTTAATTAATAAAATTAAGGAGCAATACAAGATATCTTATACTGCAATTCTATTTATTTTACGTTTTAGAAAAAAGATCGATAAAGATATCCAAGAATCGTTGAAGCTACCAGAAAGAGAATCTGGTGTTCTTCAGGAAATAAAAAAATGGTTTAATCATCCGCATATCTCGACTTCTGTGAAAAAATTTTGTGGCGATATTGCCTTTGACAAAGTCAATACAGCTATAAAAAATAGTACGATTTACCCTAATCAGGCGCAAATGATAATCTTCGGTCGGTTCAGGAAGGATAAATGGAGTGACTATAAATTAAAAATATGAAAATTATAGATACAAATATTTTAAATAAATTCATAAAATCTGAAATTCAGTTAAATTTATCTGAAGCTTTTTACACAACTGAGGATCTGAGAAACGAAATTGAAAATTTAGGATTTATCTCTCCTCAATATAGTTCTAAGATTAAAAGTATCAAGTTTTTAAATCTTGAAGAGCATCGTTATTTTGATGAAGCTAAATATTTAGAAAATTATAAGAAATTTATAAATAAACACAGCAAGATCGTTTCTTTTTATGGACTAAAGGGCTTGGCTGATATATCAATATTAGCAGGTATTGAAACAATTCTTAACCCCTCTAATCCAACACTCTTTGATACGGGTGGAACCATTGAAATCTTTACACACGACAGTGATTTCAAGGATGCGCTAAAAGAGGAATTTGATGGAAAAATTATTATTAATGACCCAGTAATATAATCATATGCCTACAAAAACAAACACAAAAGAATCAGGATTTGAAGAGTTTATTGAGGAACAACTGGTGAGCCTGAATGGATATCGGTCACGACCAAATTCTTCATACAATAAAGAACTCTGCATGGATATAGAACTGGTCCTAGAGTTTATTCAGACTACACAAAAAGAAAACTGGAATAAACTTGTTGAGCAATATGGAGACGAGACACCGGACAGATTCTTGGCTCGACTGGATGAGGAGATTCTTTCTCGTGGTCTTTTGAGTGTTCTTCGTGACGGAGTTACTGACCGGGGCGTACGAATTTGCCTCGCATATTTCAAACCGGAGAATAATAAGAATCCAGAGACACTTGCTGACTACGCCGGGAATATTCTGAGTATCATGAGACAAGTGAAGTATAGTACTAAAAACGAAAACTCTATCGACATGGTTATTTTTGTGAACGGTCTTCCACTATTTACATCAGAACTCAAGAACCAATTTACTGGTCAAAATGTAATCAACGCTATTTCTCAATACAAGACGGACCGAGACCAAAAAGAAAAATTACTCTCGTTCAAACGATGTCTTACCCACTTTGCCTTAGATACCGAGCAGGCATACATGACCACGTGCCTTGCGGGTCTCGCTACATATTTTTTACCTTTCAACAAAGGCAATAATGGGTCATCTGGTAATCCGGATGCGCCAAAGGGTAAGTACAAGACTTACTATCTCTGGGAAGAGGTTTGGTCTAAAGATGGTGTATTTGATCTGGTCGGCAATTTTATTCAAGAAGTGACCGAGGAAAAGGAAGATAAAAATGGCAAGAAGCGAAAAGAAGAAAAACTAATCTTTCCCCGATACCATCAGTTCGAGACAGTACGAAATATAGTGGCAGATGTATATTCGCACGATGTTGGTAACAATTATCTCATCCAACACAGTGCTGGCTCTGGCAAAAGTAATACCATTGCATGGATAGCTCATCGTTTAGCCGAACTTCATACCATGGAAGGTGAAAATACATTTGATGGGGTGATTGTTGTTACCGACCGAAAAGTGCTTGATAGACAGCTATCAGACACAGTTAAGAGCTTTAGTCAGGTTACTGGTTTGGTTAAACATATTGAAAATGGAGGAAAAGAACTTCAAGAAGCACTTGAGTCTGGAGTAAAAATAATCACGACTACTTTGCAAAAATTTCCAGTGATTGTAGACACTATTGATAAAATAGTAGGAAAATATTTTGCAGTAATTATAGACGAGGCACACTCATCGCAATCCGGTGAGTCGGCAGCAGATCTAAGGCAGGTGCTTACACTTGATGAAGCAGAGAAAGAAACAGAAAAAGAGGAAAAAGCTTTCAAGACAATTGAGGATCAGATTATTGACCGCATGAAAGCCAGAAAGGTTGCTTCTCCCAACTTATCATTCTTTGCTTTTACTGCTACACCAAAACAAAAAACACTTGAGCTTTTCGGTACTAAGGATATCCTTACGGGAAAATTTGTGCCGTTCTCTCTTTACTCAATGAAACAAGCTATTGAAGAAAAATTTATTCTTGATGTACTGAAGAATTACACAACTTATGAAACCTACTTCGGACTCCTTAAAAAAGTAGAGGATGATCCGGAATTTGATAAAAAGAAAGCACAACGATTGATGGTCGGATATGTGGAGCGTCATGAACATGCTATTGATAAAAAAGTTGCCATCATGGTGGAACATTTTGAAGAGAAAATAACATCTCTCATTGCGGGTAAAGCGAAGGCAATGGTAGTGACAAAATCTCGCCTCCACGCTGTCAGATATAAGATTGCATTTGATAAATACATGAAAGAAAAAGGGTATGGGCATAAAGCACTCGTTGCTTTTTCTGGAACTGTAAAAGATGTAGATACGAAACTTGAATATACTGAGGGCCAGATGAATAAAGTACCCGAAAGTCAGACTGCTGAGGAATTCAAAAAAGATGATTACAAGTTTTTGATCGTAGCCGAAAAATTCCAGACGGGATTTGATCAGCCATTATTGTCTGTGATGTATGTCGACAAAAAACTGGGTGGCGTTAGCGCGGTCCAAACTCTCTCTCGTCTCAACCGTACAACTTATGGAAAAGACGATACTTTTGTACTTGATTTCGTGAACGAAACAGACGCTATTAAGGAAGCCTTTCAGCCGTATTACACAACTACAGTGCTGTCAGAAGCCACTAACCCTAATATACTGCACGATCTTGAGCGTGATGTACGTGGCTTTAAATTCTTCACTGATTTTGAAGTGAACGGATTTATCGATGAGTTATATACAAAAGCAACTCCCGACAAACTCAACTACATTATCGATAGTGTAGTTTCAAGAATTAATGAAGAAAATCTGACAGAAGAAGAGATGGAGAGTTTTAAATCCACTGTATTCGATTACTTGAAAAAATATGCATTCATCTCGCAGATTGTGACTTTTGAAGATCCTCAACTTGAGAAGTTATTTATATTCTTGAAGTATCTTATTAAGAAGTTACCGAAGAGAGAAAATCCTTTGCCTTATGAAGTACTCGAGGTGATTGATATGGAAACATATAGAATTGAAAAGAAGGGTGCAATGGATCTCAAACTTGAAAACGCGGAAGGGATTATTGATCCCATGGGTGGCGGTGGTGAAAAAAGCGCAGCAGAAGATGAAAAAGACACACTCTCAAGAATCATAAAAGAAGTAAATGAACGATATGGCACGAACTTTAATGATGCTGATAGAGTGATTCTTAACGACTTGAGCAAGCGTCTACTGGAAAGCGAGGTGCTTCTTGGTTCAGTTCAAAACAACAGTAAGGATGCTGCAAAATTGAAATTTGATCAGCTCTTCCAAGACGAACTCGTAGGTGTGCTCGATAATCACTTCAGCTTGTACCAAAAACTTGATCAAAGTCCTGAACTTAAGAAGTTCGTACAAGAAAGAGTATTCGAGTACGTAGTGAAGAAGATTAAAAAATAATCATGAAAATATAGAGAGTTGTTGTGATTTATTTTGATGTACTTGTTTCTTCACTCTTTTTTATTCCGCCCATTTTGTTTATAACTTTTACAGCCATAAAAATTGAGAAAGCAATAATAACAAAATCAAGAACGTTTGTAAGGAAATTTCCATACATAATTGGCCCTATGTGTAATGAAGAGAAATCTGCTTTTCCTGCAATCATTGCAATAGTTGGCATAATAATATCTTTAACAAGTGATTCTACAATTTTTCCAAATGCAGCTCCAATCACAACTCCGACTGCGAGGTCGATGACGTTTCCTTTCACTGCGAAATCTTTAAATTCTTGTAACATATATTTAATTCTTTTTTCTTAATTTAATAAATTCCACTAAAGCGGGAGTTATTGATAAGACGATTATAACAATAATTATTCTTGAAAGGTAATGTTCGGCATTAGGAATAAGTTTACCTAGATAATATCCCGCAAATATAAAGCCTGTTGCCCATGTTACACCACCGATAAGGTTATATGTAAAAAAAGTTCGATAGGGCATCTTGCCGATACCTGCAAACGTTGGGGCAAGTGTTCTTATAATAGGCATAAAACGAGAAATGATTATTATTTTTGGTCCATACACTAAAAATAGTTTTTGAGTTTTTTCTACATAAGATTTTAGAGTCTCTTTTTTAAGAAAAAGAATGTCTCGATTAAATATTGATATCCCTAATTTTTCTCCAAAATAATATCCAACATTATCGCCAATAACAGCGGCAATCATTACACATATCCATACCAATAGTACTGACATATATCCTTGTGAAGCTAAAAATCCAGCAGTAAAAAGTAACGTATCGCCAGGAAAAAACAATCCAAATAAAATTGCTGTTTCTAGAAAAATAACAACAGTAATACCAATAATACCTGTTGTTTTAATAATAAAATCGGGGTTAATGTATTGGGTGATGTGCATATTATTGTTTTAGGGGTTCGTTTTTATGAATAATACTTGAGTGAAATGTGTCGGGTTCAAAAGAAGGTAACATTATTACTTCAATAGAAAGATTTTTTTCTTTGATTACTTTTTCAAGTGCTTCTTTAAATTTAATTTGATCGTACCCACACGCAATAATATTTGGTTGTGAACGCTCAAGAATTTCCCACGTGCTTAATTTTTTATCACTTCCAATAATTTGTGCACATGGAAATTCTTTTTTTAATAACTCCATTCGCTTTTCCATTGTGTTGCGAGGTTCTCGTTTTTTATTTTGACGAATGTATTCGTCAGGCGAAACACCAATAATTAAATCGTCACCAAGTTTTTGAGCTTTCGAAATAAAATATCGATGACCCTCGTGAATTCCATCAAAGGTTCCGCAAACGAGTACAATTTTTTTATCTGAAATCTTTGAATTCATGATTATTTTTGTAGATAAGACGAGTATAGTATACTAGATTATATATATGTTAAAAACAGCAGAATCAGTTTCAATTGCGCATCCTGATAAAATTTGTGATCAAATCTCGGATGCGATTTTAGACGCTTGTCTAAAAGAAGATCCGTATACTCGTGCAGCCATTGAGGTTATGGGAGGGCATGGAATTATTACGATTACGGGAGAACTTTCTACAAAAACGTATGTAAACATGCGTCAGATTGCTCTTGATGTGTATCGAGAATGCGGATATACCGAGCCAGTTGGTGTTCAAGTAAACGTAGTAGAACAAAGTCCAGAAATTGGTCATGGAGTTGATAATGATGGGGCAGGAGACCAAGGAATTATGGTTGGATATGCAACAAATGAAACTCCCGAAATGATGCCTCTTGAAGTTATGCTTGCTCGAAGATTATCTCGTGCAATGGCAGCTCATGATGCAAAATCACAAGTGACCGTTGAGGCTTTTGATGAAAAGGATTCAGAAAAAAAAGAAGATGATATTGTGCAGAAAAAGATTGTTTCGATTTTAACTTCTCTTTGCGATAACGGAAATATGGAAGATGTAAAACTTGATGCAGTTGTCGAAGAATTTTCAAAAGAATTTGGAGCAGATATGAAAAAAGTTTGGATGAGAAATCCGAATGGAGCGTGGACGGTCGGCGGCTTCGCCGCCGACACCGGTCTCACCGGACGCAAACTCGCCGTCGATAACTACGGCCCTCATATTCCTGTTGGAGGAGGTGCTTTTTCTGGAAAAGATGCCACAAAAGTAGATCGCAGTGGTGCATACATGGCTCGAAAAATCGCTGTTGATTATTTGAGAGCTAAAAACGCTAAAGAAGTTTTTGTACATCTTGCATACGCAATCGGAGTAGCTGAACCTTTAATGGCAGTCGCTTCTATTAATGACGGAACAAAAACATATCAAGAAAAAGTAACCGGATACGATTTGCGCCCACAAGAAATTATTAAATTTTTAGATTTACGAAAACCCCAATTTAGACAAACTGCAAAATACGGACATTTTGGAAATGGTTTTACCTGGGATAAATAAAAGGTTCAAGGGTTTTGGTTTTGTAAAAGTAAGTTGGTACGGTATAATTTGTAAATGAAAAAAATCATATATCTTAGTTTAGTAGTTTTTTTATTTCCAGTGTCTTTATTTGCCGGATCATATATAAGTGATTCAACAGAAGCCACATTACTTAAATTTCCTCAAAAAACTCTTGTAGGAATCATTCGTTGTATTGTAGATAATGGCGGTTCTTTTAACGAATGTCTCGTAAAAGCAAATCCAATTATTTTAACTAATAACGATTTTATCGCAGTTGATATCAATGGAGCAGTTGATCTGACCGGAACAGGCTTTGCTCCAAAAGGAAATATTATCACCTTGTACTCTGGAACTTTTCCCAATACTGTTATTCGCGGACCGATTCTTATAGATTCAAATACCGCGAAAACTTTAGTTTCTGTCCCTGTCTCAGGTGTAAAAGGTTTAAATTTAACGAGCGCTGATATTTCAAACTATTTTAGTGGAGGACAAAATCTTCGACTTCATATTAAACGACCAGACTCTGATGCAGCAGCAGATGTATACATTACTGTTTCAGAAGATTTGGTTGCAGATAAAATTTCTATTGTCGCTCAACCTGATCTCGCTCGAACATATAACACAACAACAAAAGTAGAATCGTTAACTTCTACATTTAAAATTGCTCTTCGATCAGAAAAGAAAAGCGCAGTAACAATTGCAAAGACAGGTGCTTTTAATTTTCAATCATTTGGTACCTTAAGTGATTTTGGGCAAGTTGTAAGTAATAATCAGATAGAGACTACATACGGAAAACCAACAGGAGCGGGTGTTGTTGATTACGGTAATTACTACATTATTAAAGAAAATAGTGTTGCAACATTTACCGTAAAAGCAGAACTTAATGCACTGGTTTTATTTGCAGGAAGATACCAAGCGCGATTAGCAAGTGTAAAATTTGGTGATCAAAATGGAAGTAACGTTGCATTCCAACCAATTTCTACAGGTGCTAAATTTAACAAAACAGATGCAGTTACAGTTATTGGTGAAGCATCGCCATATATTTCTTCTGCTCAATTTACAACAGTATCAGGACGAGAAGTATTTGTAATTTCTGGTGTACGATTTGCTGCGGGACAGTCTATATACATCGGATCATTACGAATTGGTACATCAACAGGAACTTCAAAAGTAGCAATTACAATTCCACTTTCAGAAGCTCAAATTTCACAACAAATTGCAAATGCTGGAGTTCAGTCAGGCGGTTCTGATAGCGGTAAGGGTTTCTACTTTTTAACAGTAAAAGATTCAAAAAATGGAGAAAGTAATAATTTCGGTATTTCTATAAAATACAGTACCCCAGTTTTAATTGATGAAACAAGTAACGCTTCAAGTTGTCCTTTTCTTCTTGAGAAGTTAAGTTACTCGTCTTCAATGTTAATAGGGAGTTATGGTTCAAGCGTTCATATTGTTAAATGTTTTCTTAATAGAATCGGACTTCTTTCAGGAAATTACCTAAATGACTATTTTGGCGACAAAACAAATTCAGCTGTTATTGCATATAAAACTTCAAAAGGAATTGTACCAGTAAATGGAAAAGTAGAAGCAGTAACTATTGCATCTATTGGTAACGATACAGATAAAATAAATGCTTCTGTTTTTGCAACTACAACAACACCAATCTCAACAACTACAAAAGTGTGTCCTGTTGGATTTACTTGTAACTAAAGCAAAGTTATTTCTTTTTGTTCGTCCGTAGTCACAACAATTTCTAGATTTTTATTGATATAAAAATCAATCTCGGTGCGCATACCAAATTTTTCTTTCTCAAGATAAATTCCTGGTTCAATAGTGTAGCCCATATTTTTAATCAACGAAGAATATTCCCGCCAATTAATGCCGGGAATTTCTCCGTGAGGATGTTTTGTTCCGAGCGAATGACCAATTGTATGTTTGATTCCTTCTGCTAATTTTGCATTGCCAATTATATCGTGTGAAGCTCTGTCGATATCAACTCCGCGAGGTAATTTTTTGTGTTGTACATACTCTTGTATGGTTGAAATAGCTTTTTCTCGGGAAGCATACAAAATATTCCAAGTCTGTTGTATCTTTTTTGGAACTTTTTTTTGAATATCTGAGACAGTATTTTTTGTAGTTTTTTTGTGTTGTGAACCAGTATAAAAAGCCATCCACGTGATATCTGCGTAGGGTGCGTCTTTGGTATTTAGCCTGGCCCACAGGTCGATTAAAATAAGTGAGCCCGATGTTAGTTTTGAATTTGTTTTTTTAGTCGGAAAGTAATGAACTTCTTTTGTGTGTTCGGCAAATGCGACAATACAGAATTCTTTTTTGTGGTCGTTAATTAACCCAAACTTTTTGTAGAGTTTTTTTATTTCATCAATAACATCTTGTTCAGAAACATTTTTTGTATGTTCACTAATAAATTGTAAAGCAGCATTTTTTACTTCGCAAAGTTTTTTTGCGGCCTCAGTGTGTTGTACTATTTGTTTTGTGTTCCAAGCCATGTTTGAATTTTTTTAGTATCACGAGTAATCCACGCATCTTTTGAGTACACTTTTTCAAGTGACTGTTGTAAGGCACGTTCTGCTCCGGGTGCTTTGTTTTTCTTAAAAAATACTTTTACTTCGCTCGCTTCTTGTGCAGTATTAAAAGCCTCGATTCCTTGCATAAGTCTGCCAAGAGCAAAGCCTCCATCGCCATATGTTTTTGCAAAGAAAGCCCATTTTTTTTGCACCGTTTGCCACACTAACTTTTTACCAAATGAGTTAAACCAGGTAAGTACAAGTACTGAAAGCTTATCCTGAATACGTACATCATCAGAAAGACTAAATTCGATAACTTGTTTTAAGATTGTCGCATCTTCAAACGAAGCAAGTGCTCGAACGATTCGACTTTGTTCCTCATGCAAAGTTTCTTTTTTATACAGTGAAATTAGTTCAGTATATAATTTTTGTTTTCTATCAGGACTATCATCTTTAATTGATTTTACTGCTGAAGCGTATGCGATTATTCGGTCATCTGCTTTTACAGAATTTTTGTCTTTTTTCATTTGTGAATATAAAGACATTCCAAATAAAATAGTTTCTGGGTCGTTAAACTTTACTAATGAGCCAAGAATTAATGATCGAAGCAGTATATCTGTGTGAGAGTTTGTTTTTTGATTTTCAACTTTTTGTTTAATTCTTTGCAATATGTTTCGGGCAAAAGTTTTAAATTCTATTTTATTTTTTCCTTCTAATATTGCATGAACTTCACTAAGTCCTGACAAAATTTCTGTCCACACAGTTAGATTGTCTTCATTTTTTGCATGAGACACAAGTTTGAGTGCTTGAGTCGTACAAATATTTCCTGACTCTGCTAATGAAAATACATCTCGAACAAGACCAAGGCGGTCGATAGGTGAAAGTTCTTTGGCTTCAAATGCGAGTACAAGTTTTGAAAAGTTTGGTTCACTGTATGCGATGCGGGCGAACGAAGTTTCGCCCGCATTTACTTTGTACCACGCATCACCAAATTCAGTAGGCTTTAACACTTTTGAATTTTTTATTTTTAATAAAGTAGAGATATGTTTATTTTTTGTAGCAATAGAAAGGGGAACGTTCCAAATCGTAGTATCCTTTTCTTTTTTTGCAGAAACTCCGCTTGAATAATATCTACTTTGCGAACACAATATTGATGTTTTTATTACACCTTTTTCTTTTTTTATTTCTTCACTTACGGTAACCAATGGATGTCCGCCTTTACTCGTCCAATTTTTCATGACTTGAGCTACGGGCATACCAGAAACTTTTTCAAGAGAAGACCATAAATCTTTCGTAACCGTATTTGAATATTTATGTTTCTTTAAATAATGACGCAGTCCGTTTTTAAAATTTGTTTCTCCAATATAATGGGCAAGCATTCTAATAATACTTGCTCCTTTTGAATAGCTGACTGCGTCAAAGATTTCTCCAATTTCATCAGGATGATTAACAATAATTTCTATTGGATGTGTATGTTTGAGCGCATCAAGTTCAAGAGCTCGATTTAAATCGTGAGTAGCAAATTGTGTCCAAATATCCCATTCAGGAAATAAATGATCAACTGCTAAGTATTCAATGTATGATGCAAAACCTTCGTTAAGCCATAAATCTGTCCACCATTCCATCGTTACTAAGTTTCCAAACCACTGATGAGCAATTTCATGTGCGATAACTAATGCAACCCATTGTTTGTTTGAAGCAGAAGAATTTTGACTATCAATAAGGAGTGCAGATTCTCGATAGGTGATTGCGCCCCAATTTTCCATTGCTCCTGATGAAAAGTCAGGAATCGCAATTAAATCAAGAATTGGTAATGGATAGGCAATATCAAAATATTCGTTAAAAAAAGAAAGTGTTTTTGTTGCGCACTCTAATGCAAATTGTGCCTGATGAATTTTTCCGGGAGTTGTAAAAACACGCACTTGTACGTTTTCTTTTGTTTGGCCTTCGATGTGTTCAAAATCTCCAACAATAAAAGCGAGTAAGTACGTAGACATCTTTGGAGACGGTGTAAAATGTACTATTTTAAAACCATCTGTTTGTTCGCTTGTTTTGTAGACAACAGTATTTGATATTGCGGTGTGTTCTTTTTGAACAATTAAATTAACCTCAAAAGTAGCTTTAAGTGCAGGTTCATCGAAACAGGGAAACGCGCGTCGCGCGTCGGTCGCTTCAAATTGGGTTGTTGCAATAAATTTTGTTTTATTGTCGTGTGTATATGAAGACCGATAAAATCCTCGCATTGTGTCGTTTAATATTCCGGTGAAAGAAATGAAAAGCGAAGTTTTTTTTGCAGGGATTTTTTTAGAAAAACAAAGGGTAGCGGTTTCAGTTTTATGGTCGTATGAAATTTTGTCGGCAAAGACTTTGTCTTTGCCGATTTTTACACATGTTTCAGAAATTGAAATCTGTATTTCCTTGCAGTGTAAGGTTATTTGAGCAGTCGGTTTTTTTAAAACAATATCAATTTGTTCTGTTCCTTCAAACGTAAATTTCTTAAGATCTGGTTTTAGTGAAAGTTTATATGTTATTGGTATTACGTTAGATGAAAGCCGCACCGACCTTTCATTTATTTTTTTTGGTTTTTTCGGCATAAAATATTGATTTGTGTATAATTTCTAATTACATTCCCATCTCTTTTTCGAGATCATTTTTAAGTTGTGCAACATCAGTTTTAATTTTCATCCATTTCATATCCTCATCATCTTTAAATGTAAGGCCTTGATGTGCCCCAAGTTCTTGAATCATCGTAATAATTTTTGTAACTTCTTGTTCGGCTCGAACATTAATTTCAAAATCAAGTTCTGCGCGTTCCTCGGCAATTCTATTTTCTCGATTTTGACTCATGAGTACAATAATACTTAAAAATATTGCCTCAAGTGACACACTCATTGTTAAGAGTTCGTATGGATATGGATCAAAAGCTGGAACCCCTGAGTACTTTGAGTTTATAAAAAACCATATCAAGAAAATTATAAGATTTAATAAAAAAAATATAGTAGTACCAAATGACTGTGTCATTGAGTCTGAAAATTTATCTAACCAAGTTTGACTAAACTCAACTTTTCCTTTAAAACCTAACCCTGGATGGTCCCTGTGATTTTTATATATTCTTCGGTATTTCATAGGTAAAATTATAACATTTTTTTATATTTATTTTAGGTACCAAAAGGTATGCTCTTTTGGTGAAAGAAAAAGATAAAAACAAAGCCAAAAAACAAGATCTAATTTCATACAGTGGACCAGCACCCGCTATTTTAGATTCCCTTATTCTTTCTGCTGTATCTGCTCGTGCATCTGATGTGCATATATTTCCATTTGCCGAAAAGTATTCTATCTCTCAGCGTGTCGACGGATTATTACAAGATTCAGGGTTTCTGGATATCCAAACATTTGAAGAATTATTAGGAAGAATAAAAATAGAGTGTCGTCTTCGTACCGATCAACATGTAAAACCTCTTGATGGTAAATTTCAAAAACAAATCAAAGATAAAAAGTTTGATATCCGAGTTTCAATTGTTCCTGTAATTAATGGTCGTTCAGTGGTATTACGAATACTTGATCAATCACGTATTGGCACGTCTATTGAATCAATAGGTTTTACAGAAGATCAATTAAAAATTATTGAACCAATACTTTCACAGCCGTCAGGGATGGTTTTAGTTTGTGGGCCGACTGGGTCAGGAAAAACTACCACATTGTATGCCTGTATGAATAAAAAGATTTCCAATAAAGTCTCGTGTGTTTCTATTGAAGACCCTGTTGAATATCAAGTTGGTCTAATTAAACAAATACAAGTTAATCATGAACAAGGTTTTGATTTTGCTTCGGGCCTTCGTGCAATATTACGACAAGACCCCGATACAATTTTGGTTGGTGAAATGAGAGACGAAGAAACCGCAAAAATATCTTTTCACGCAGCACTTACGGGGCATTTTGTGTGTTCAACCGTGCACGCATCATCTGCTGTAGACGCACTGTTTCGTTTGTATGATTTAGGTGTTCAACCTTTTATTATTTCTCATTCTCTTAAATTAATTATTGCTCAGCGTTTGGTTAGGCGAGTATGTACGATGTGTGCTCACACCTTTGATCTTAAATGTAAAACTTGTTTAGGCAGTGGCTTTTTTGGTCGAGAAGCAATTAGTGAAATTATTGTGGTCGATTCTATTATTCGTAGCTTAATTCATGAAAAAGTTTGCAAAAAAGACTTCAGTGAGCATTTATATAAACAAAACTTTCAATCATTTTTAGCTATTGCTCAAACAAAAATAAAAAAGGGAATTACTACGCAGGCAGAAGTTAATCGTGTACTTTCGTATGAATAAAAAATACTCAATTTTTAGTATGCACGCAAAAATAAAAAATACCTCATACATACTCTTACCCAAAGAACAAAGTGCTTTTTTGAAACACATTTCTTTTTTCTTGGAAAATAAATACAGTATCGATTATGCAATCGAATCTATTGAATTATTATTCAGTGCTAAAAGAGTATATATCGCAAAGTTTATTGCAGAACAAATTTATTTGGGTAAATTATTTTCTTC
>JAYTUJ010000051.1:0-4343 GCA_043744615.1 bacterium | reverse complement strand
ATCACTCAAAACATGAGTGCGTATGAAGTTGTGCATAAAGATGCTGAAGGGCTCGAAGCAAAAATCACCTTTCTTGATACCCCTGGACACGAGGCGTTTTCAAAACTTCGAAAACGAGGTTCTAAAGTTGCCGACCTTGCTATCTTAGTTGTCGCCGCAGATGACGGAGTGAAACCTCAAACAATCGAAGCGATGAAATCAATAAAAGAATCAAATATTCCTTTTATTATTGCGATCAACAAAATCGATAAACCTCAAGCAAATATTGAACGAACAAAATTATCATTAGCCGAAGCAGAAATTTATGTTGAAGGTTACGGTGGAGACATTTCTTGTGTTCCAATCTGCGCATTAAACGGACAAGGTGTTGATGAACTTTTAACAATGCTTTTGCTTCTTGCAGATATTAGTGATCTTAAAGCAGACAGTGATGCTCCTGCCGAAGGTATCGTCATCGAAGCAAACCGTGATAAAACTCGAGGAATTTCTGCAACATTGATTATAAAAAATGGAACTTTAAAACAAGGTCAGTATGTTGTGTCTGGAAAAGCACATTCCCCTGTTCGAATCATGCAAAACTTTGAAGGAAAACAAATTACATCGGCAACATATTCAGAACCAATAAAAATTATTGGTTGGTCAGATATTCCTCCGGTTGGACTTCCATTCAAAACTTGCGCCGACAAAAAAGAAGCCGAGGTACTTGCTCTTAATTATGTCGAAAAACCAATTTCATCAAACATAAAATCTAACGAATCTCGTTTTGTTGTTCCTATTATTATCAAAGCTGCCACAACTGGTGTTATCGAGGCAATTGCACATGAAATCGATAAACTCCACACCGACCGAGCATTTGTAAAAATTGTATATAGTGCAATTGGTGATATTTCTGAAAACGATATCAAAATTGCAGCAGGAAAAGATAGTATTCTTGTTCTTGGATTTGATACAAAAATTGATAACACAACAGCACAACTTTCAGAACGATTAAACGTTACGGTAAAAACATTTAATATTATCTACAAGCTAGCAGAATACGTAGAAGAAATAATCAAAGAACGAACTCCAAAAATGGAAGCCGAGGAACAAATAGGTGTTGCCAAAATATTAAAATGTTTTAGCAAAGTAAAAGACAAACAAATTATGGGTGGAAGAGTTGAGCAAGGTAAAGTGACTATTGGTTGCGAGGTTAAAATTATGCGACGAGATGCAGAAATTGGTCGCGGAAGAGTACGAGAACTACAACAAGCAAAAAACAAAACAAATGAAATTGAAGAAGGAAATGAATTTGGAACAATGATTGAATCAAAAACAGAAATCGCTGCGGGTGATAAAATAGAAGCATTTGCCGTAGTCATAAAATAATACATCCAACACACATGGGAACAAGACCAATTCATCAAGAAAAACATCGAAAAGAAAAAACTGAAGCAATGCTTTTAGAGTATGCTGGTAAGTTTTTTGCTGAAGAATCAAATCGAACTTCATTAATTACAATGACTTCTGCTAAAGTGAGTCCTGATGGCAAATACGCTACAATTTATTTCACGGTATTTCCTGCCGAAAAAGAAGAAGGTGTACTTGATTTTGCAAAAAGAAAACGAACCGATTTTAAACATTTCATTAAAGAAAAAACAAAATTAGGTCGAATTCCGTTTGTTGATTTTGTACTTGATATCGGCGAAAAAAACCGACAACTCATTGACCGCATTTCAAACGGAGTTTAAAATGCAGAGGTAGTTAGAATTTAAACCACATAAAATAAATAATAGATGGGTCGCCAAATCGGCGTAGTAGCCAAGTGGTAAGGCAAGGGTCTGCAAAACTCTTATACGGCAGTTCGATTCTGCCCTACGCCTCAATTAAGTCGTTAATATCTTTTCGCATTTCAATCATGTATTGAAAGCCATTATCCATTTTTTGAGACGAACGAACGAGTTCGTTGTTAATACAAACAATATCTGATTTCATGCACGTAATATCAGACTTTATGACTACTATATCTCCCTTTATAGTCACGATGTCTCCCTTCATGGTTATGATATCTTTCTTTATGTTTACAATATCTTCCTTCATGGTTACTATCTCGCCTTTTATAGTCACTATGTCCCCTTTCATAGTTATGATGTCTTTCTTTATGTTTAGGATATCTTCCTTTATAACTCCAATATCAGCGTTTATAGATTTTATATCCACCTTTATACCAAGTATTTCTTGATCAACATGTAATGCATGTTCTATTAAAAAATCTAACTTTTGATGAACGCTTTTATCTTCTAAAAGATTATGTTTAATGTCTTTTTTCATGAACAAATATTAATTTAAATTTAATACTCTAATAGTAAAATACCGAGATAAAGTTTTACTGAATTTTTCTTCATAAATACAAGAAATACAACTTAGAACATAATTAAATACACCTTGTCAAAAAAACTTTATCTTTTGCAAAAAACTGTTAAAATAAACAAATCTAGAAATAGATAGTATACAAATTGCCCAGGTGGTGGAACTGGTATACACGCACGACTTAAAATCGTGTCCTTCACAGGATGCGGGTTCGATTCCCGCCCCGGGCACATTCAAGGCAGACGCAGAGGGTCATATTTTGAGGCATTTTATTGATCTCAAAATTAGACACTCTGGTGGAGCGTTATTCGGATTTTTAACTAAAACCTGATAGACTTTATTTATGAACAAAGAACCTACGCGTTTAACCTCCAGTGAAGCTCGGTCAAAAAAATATTGGTTTATATCTAATAATATGGCTAATAGTAAGCAGTGGCGCCCAATATCCTGGCAGGGATGGCTCACTTTTGCTGTTTTTTACATAGTAGTATTCTTAGAGATATGTGGATTCTACAAGCTTGTTATAATCACTGATCAATCCATACCTCACGTCATTCTATTTTTAATTATTGTTTTTAGCACAGCGGGGTGCATGAATCTTATTGTTAATAATAAGGGATTAGTAAACCATTGGAATTAGCAAGACATATTAAATTAAACTTCTCCATAAATCATCTCGTTTATCCTATTTATAGAAAACTAGTCCCCATACCGAGGCGTTGTTCCAAAGCTAGGAAATTCTCCAAGGAACCCTTACACTGTTTGGTATCACCCCATCCGAGACCCATCGAGGCCATCAATTATAATTATTCAATCGATAAATTCTTCCTCAACTCTTCTCTGACAACAACTCTGTCATCCCACGCAATTGTTTTGCCATTGATGACCATAGATTGTTCGGCACCTTTGCATGCGATCAATACAATGTCGTTTGTTCCAGCGAGTGAAAGTGCTTTTGCAATACCTTCTCGCCTGTCTTCGATTGAGAATAAATTTTCGTTTCGTTTTTTGCCAAATTGTTCGGCAACTTTTGCAATGTCTTCTATGATTTCTTTTGGATCATCTTCGTACGGATCAACATTTGAAACAATTACATAATCAGCAAGCTGTGCGCAAACTTCTGCCATTGCAGGACGTTTTGCTTTGTCTCGCCCACCGCCTTCTGCACCAAGTAATACAATTATTTTTGAACCTGTTTGCAATTCGGCTTGTATTGCTTCGAGTGCAACAGTCATACTTTGTTTTTCATGTGCATAATCAACATACACCACAAAGTTTTGACCTTCATCTATTTTTTCCATTCTTCCGGGAATAAGCAAAAGATCAAATAAACCTTTTGTAATTTCTTCTTCAGAAAAACCTAAATGACGTGATAAAACAATCGCAGGGATCGCATTTGAAACATTAAATTTTCCTGGTACCGATAAACTATATCGTTGAAATTCGATTGAAAAATCAACACCTTTTGGATGGGCAATAATATTTCGAGCAATTATCTGTGGCATTGGTTCTGCATGTATTGTTTCGATGCCGAAAGTTACTACCTGCAACTTTCCAGCGAGTTCGGCATCAATACATTGTGATGCAAAATAATGTGCGTGTTCACTATCTGCATTTATGATTGCAATTTTTTGTGTATCACCAAGACATTTTTTAGGAACGTTAAATGCAGAATTAGAAAGCGCCGAAAACAATTTTCCTTTTTCTCGTTTGTATTCATCAAACGAATTATTGTGTGACGGTAAATGTTCTGGAAATAAGTTGGTAAATATTGCAGCATCATATTCAATACCAATATGTCGAAACTGCTTAAGTCCTTCGGACGTAGTTTCGACAATTGCATGCGTACAGCCCGCCTTAATCATTTCATGTAATAATTTTTGAATTGCAAAAGGGCTTGGCATGCTCATGTGATACTCATTCATTCGTTCAATATCACCAATGCGAATATTTGCGGTTGAAATAATACCTGTCTTTTTGCCCGCCGCCGTAAAGCA
>JAYTUJ010000050.1:0-4464 GCA_043744615.1 bacterium | reverse complement strand
TCAGTGTTGCCAGTTACTGTACATATTATATCAGCAATTTTTACAGCGTCTTTCATTGGTAAAACACTAAAACCATCCATATGAGCTTCAAGAGCTTTTACAGAATCAATCTCAGTAACAATAACTTTTGCACCCATTCCTTTTGCACGAGAGGCTAAACCTTTTCCACACCAACCATATCCAGCGACTACAAAAGTAGTTCCTGCAATTAACTTATTTGTTGCTCGAATAATTCCATCAAGAGTACTTTGCCCCGTACCATATCGATTATCAAATAAGTTTTTTGTTACCGAATTATTGACGGCAACTACCGCAAGTTTAAGAAGGTTTTTTTGTACCATTCCTTTGATTCGATTTACACCTGTTGTAGTCTCTTCACAAATACCCTCTATTGATTTTATGAGGTGCGAATATTTCGGATTTGTATGAATAATAGTTGTTAAGTCTGCACCGTCATCCATAACAATATCTGGGTTAGCATTAAGAACTTCAAATGCATGTTGCCAGTATGTCTTTTCGTTTTCTCCTTTGATCGCAAAGACATTAATTTGGTTGTCTTTAACAAGTGAAGCTGCAACATCGTCTTGAGTAGAAAGGGGATTTGATGCGCATAAAAAAACACTTGCACCTCCAGCCTTTAGAGTTTGTGCAAGTTGAGCTGTTTCGGTTGTTACGTGCATACACATTGCAATAACCTTATTTTTAAAAGGTTTTTCTTTAATAAACTGTTGTCTGATAGATTCTAAAACAGGCATGTCTTTAAGAACCCAATCAATTTTTTGTTTACCTTGTTTTGCAAGTTGTATGTCTTTTATATCGAATTTCATATTTTTGTTATGTCTTTTATTTAATTTCATCAATACAGAACAACTTTTTACTTTTGTAAAGGTATCAATCGCTTTGTTTAAAAAGCATATCAGAAAAATGAAATCTTTTCTAGTTAATTTAGAAAAAAAATTTACTTTTATTTTATTCTGTTCTCAAGTGTTTTATCCACTCTAAAATTTGTGAATAAACTGTTGATTTCATGTTAATATCTCTATACGACATCAACAAAATATTTAATCATTTTAAGCATCCGAGTATGAGCTTTTACATCACCAAAAAAGACGGGACAAAGCATCCATTTAACGCCGATAGAATTAACAAATCTATTGAGCGTGCTTGCCAAGGTTTAACAAATCCAGTTTCTAAAGTTACACAAATCGCAACCGAGACTCGTCTTATTTTGTATGATGGTATCACTACTGACGAACTTGATCAGGCAACAATAAATGCTTCTGTTCAAAACATAAAAGACGATCCTGAATTTGATAAAGTTGCAACACGACTTCTTCTTAAAACTGTGTATCGAAATGTGATTGGTGATTTTGATAAAGACGATGAAGAAACATTTAATGAACTTCATGCTCAAAGTTTTATTCGATATGTTCGAGACGGTGTAAAACAAAAACTTCTTGATGCACGAATGATTAAATGTTTTGAACTCGAAGATCTTGCATACCACATGGATTCTAATCGAGATGAACTATTTCAATATGCTGGTTTATCTGGGCTTCTTGATCGATATTCAATCAAAGGAAAAAAACAAAAACCTCTTGAAACTCCACAATTCTTTTTTATGCGAATTGCGATGGGCTTGGCATACAACGAAGAAAATCCAACGTTATGGGCAAAAAAGTTTTATGACAAAATGTCTAAACTTGAGTATATTGCGGGGGGTTCAACAAACGTAGGTGCCGGTACCACTCGACCAGGGCTCAGTAACTGTTTTTTGCTTGAAATTCACGACGACATGCAACATATTGCAAAATCAGTTTCTGACGTAATGCTTCTTTCAAAAGCGAGTGGAGGAATCGGGGCATCGATCACAAAACTTCGAGCAACAGGTTCACCACTTAAATCAAACAACACCCCTTCATCTGGACCAACTCCATTTGCAAAAATTATCGACACAGCAATTAGAGCAATTCAACGAGGAGGAAAGAAAAAAGGTGCACTTTGTTTTTACATGGAAAACTGGCACTTTGATTTTCCAGAATATCTTGATTGGAAACACAATGCAGGAGACGACTATATGAGAATGCGAACAGCAAATACCGCAGTATTTATTTCTGATGAATTTATGAAGCGTGTTCAAAAAGAACAAGATTGGTACATGTTTGACCCCGCAGAAACTGGAGACCTCAATGAATTATACGGCGATGAATTTAGTAAACGATACACAGAGTATGCTGATATGGCAGATGAAGGAAAAATGCGTGTGTTCAAAAAAGTTCCTGCCCGTGAACAATACCGACAAATTATTACTTCAATGCAAAGTACTTCGCACCCTTGGCTAACATGGAAAGATCCAATTAACCTTCGAGCGTTGAATAATAATACAGGGACAATTCACATGTCTAACTTGTGTACAGAAATTTGTTTACCACAAGATAAAGATAATGTTGCTGTTTGTAACCTTGCTTCTATCAACATTGCAAAACATATTAACGAATCAAAAGATGATGTTGATTGGGAACGACTTGAAGATACTGTTCGAACAGTAACTCGACAATTAGATGATCTTATCGACATCAATGAACTTCCAATTAAAGAAGCGATTAAAGCCGACCAAGAAAACCGAGCAGTTGGAATGGGAGTGATGGGATTCTCAGATCTTATCGAACAATTTGGTTTTGCATACGATAGTGATGAAACTTATGATCTTACCGATAAACTTTTTGAGTTTATTAGTTACCATGCAATTGATGAAAGTGCGAATCTTGCAAAAGCCCGGGGTGCCTACAAAAACTTCCCAGGTTCTGGTTGGTCAAAAGGTATGGTTCCGTTCGACTCTATTAAATTACTTGAAGAAGACCGAGGAATGAAACTGACTGTTTCAAAGAAAAGTAATTGGAAAGATAAACTTGATTGGGAAGGACTTCGAAAGAAAGTTAAAAAGGGAATTCGAAACGCAACATTAATGGCAGTTGCTCCAAATGCAAATATTGGTTTGGTTGCTGCAACAACTCCTGGTATTGATCCTCGGTTTGCACAAGTATTTTCACGAAATAAAATTTCTGGAAAATATCTTGATATCAACCATAACCTTGTAAACGAATTAAAAGCTGAAGGAATTTGGGAAAAAGTAAAAGAAGCAATCATCGAAAATCACGGAGATATTTCTGAAATTGAAATTATTCCAGAACGAATCAAACGAGTATATAAAACTTCATTTACAACTTCACCATACGGATTTATTGAAGTTGCTGCTCGAGCGCAAAAATGGATTGACCAAGCACTTTCTCGAAACATGTATCTTGAAACTCGAGATGTTGAAGAAACAATGAATATTTACATGGCTGCATGGGAAAAAGGAGTAAAGACAACATACTATCTTCACATGAAGCCTCGACATACCGCTGAACAAAGTACAACTCGAGTAAATAAATCAGAACAAATGGGTAAAAAAGGTTTTGGTGCAGTTGGATTTTCAAAAACAGCATTTAATCAAAATCCAAGTCAAGTTATAGAAGAAGTTGCAGCACCAATGGCACCTGCAGTACCATCACCTTTTCCGCAAGATATAAAGAATGAAATATCTAAGACTGTTGCTTCCGTAGTTAGTAGTGCAGCAAAAGTTTGCCCGATTGACCCACAAGAACGATTGCAGTGTGATGCTTGTCAATAAAATTTATTAAAAATTAATCATTAATTCATACACATATGTTAATTGGAAAACCATCACCAACAGATATGAATCTCCACCCGATTCAATATCAATGGGCATACGATTTGTACAACCAAGCAGTGCGAAACACTTGGTTTCCTCATGAAATTGCACTCAAAGAAGATTTGCAAGACTGGGAAAAAATGACAGAAGATGAAAAACATGCAGTAAAATTTTTGATGGCATTTTTTAATCCAGCAGAACTCATTGTAAACAGATCTCTTGCGCTTGGAGTATATCCATATATTAAATCTCCTGAATGTCACCTGTATTTAGCAAAACAAATGTGGGAAGAAGCAAACCATTGTGTTTCATTTGAATATGTTCTTGAAACATTTCCAATCGATCGAAATTCAGTGTATGAAATTCACCTCGATGTTCCTTCAATGAAAGCAAAAGAAGCTTTCATCAATAAATACCTATCTCGAATGACTGAAGAAACTCTTGATATCTCAAGCGTTGAAGGTAAAAAAGATTTCATCCGAAACTTAGTTGCAACAAATATTGTGATGGAAGGAATTTGGTTTTACAGTGGTTTCATGGTGGTACTCAGTTTCCGACAACGAAATCAATTACGAAACCTTGGCTCAATGATCAACTGGGTAATTCGAGATGAAAGTTTACACCTTAAATTTGGTATGAACTTAATTCAAAATATCCTCGAAGAAAATTCAGAATTACTAACAGAAGACTTTGCAAATGAAATTCGAGATATTATTATCGAAGGAGTAAATCTTGAAACTGCCTATAAC
>JAYTUJ010000049.1:0-4682 GCA_043744615.1 bacterium | reverse complement strand
CATCTTTTTGAAGACAATGACCAGCAGCAACAACTCGCCCTTTCACTTTTGTCTCATCGGCAATTGTTTGGTGGTATGTATTTAGGCCAATTGCGACTTCATTTTGGTTAGTGATTATGTATTTCATTCCATCAATTCTTTTTCCAAAGAGTTCAAACGCTCTTTGGCTTTTTGTAATAAATAATGAGCTTTACGCTTTTTAGTTTCAGCATCGACTAATGCTTTACTTGCTTTTAGATTCTCCAACATGGTTAATCGAACATCTTCAACGGCCAGTTCAATCTGCTCTTTTAATGTGCCTTTAGGAATAATCCTTGATTCTTTTTTAGGCGCATCAATTACACTGAATGAAACTATTTCAATATCCCCTTCATCTTTCTTCTCAATTTGACCAGGAAGAAGACTGCGCTTCACGTCAAGTATATTTTTCATGGCATTATTGCGCAGGTTTTTCAACTGCTGCAGTTAATGCAATACTGTCCCACATGTCATCGAACTCAAAACATTCAGTGCCATTAACGGCCATTTGATCTTGAATGTTTTGCTTCGCGCCTTCAGGACTTGATGCAAGAACCTCGACCTGAATTCTCTTCATACCTTCTACTGTTACTAAATACATTTTTTGCTCCATAATAAATTAAATAATTAAGACTTTGATAATATATGAACGCACTTCGACAAGCGCGCTCAATTTATTCTCCAAATCCCTCATATCCTCGTGGCCGTGGAAATCATACCGGATCAAAAGCCCTCATTTCATCTTTGTGGATATTATCCTCCAAGAAAAATAAGGTACAAAAAAACCGCACACTGCTATTTTGTGTGCGGTTTTCTTTTACACTTTGGCTTATTGTTCTACGGATTGATGTTTTTTGCATACTCCGTATTTGTATGCTGTATTTTGACATGAGCCAAAATTACATACTGTGCCGTGTTTTAGATTTCCGTTTTCTTTTATATACTTTTCTAACGAGCCAGCGTTCATGTCGCCAACCCATATGTTTTTTAGAATTACATTATCTTTTATTGTGACAAACTTTAATTCCATTACTTCATTTTCTGTAGAATCGAGTATTGTAACTTTTAGATATTCATTCCCCGTCTTTATGACCGCCTTGCCTCGTTCAGAGGATATTGTTGCTCCGAGTTTCATAAATTATGATATCGTCATAATTTCTAGTAATTGACGACCATTTACTTCTTCACACGAGAAATTTTCTGCATATTTTCCAATAAAAACATCGGGGTAGTCTTGCGTTAGGATAGCTCTTGCATGTATCCTTGCTGTTGTTTCATTTTTTGCCTTGATTACAAAATCATAATCAGGATAACCTTCTTGCACTTCAGCACGTATGTAGTAGTGTTTCATAGATTTTCCATTACACCATTCTCGCGAAAGGTATAACCACTAATTTCACAAGTTTCGACAAACATCTCTTCGCTTTGCTGGTATTCGATTTCGTCATAACCAGCTTGTTCCATTTCTTTACAAATGGCTTGGTAGACTTTTTCAAAAGCTACGGCTTGATTTTCACTTTTAAACTGTTCTATCTCTTCTACGTTTTTACTATAAGAGTGATAATAACGTCCAGAGTGCTTGATTTTTAACTTTGCACCTTCCCATTCTATTATCCCCTCGAACATGAACCCGTCACCTTGAGAATATGAGAGAGAATAACGAACATCTATGCTATCTACGTCATACTTGATACCTCGCTCGTCGAGCTTTTCTTTGAGCAAGTTTATCATATGAGATTGCATAATCGGATTATCGTTTGTTTCGTTCCACTTTGCCAAGGCTTTTTTCTTTACTTCTTTTGAAAGCTCGCTATACTCGTATAGCTTGATTGTTTTTGTTTTCATAAATTAATATAGTTTAGTGAAATTATTCTCATTTAATAAATACTCCATAACTTCTTTTTTATTTTTTGCTGGCATGTCAGTATAATTATAGTAGAAGTGTACAGGGATTTTGTTGTTAAATATATACGTTACAACATTGAAAACATTTTTAAATTGACGTTTTTCGTCAAAATTAAAATACTTTTCAAATTCTGTTGCAAACGTAGGATATTTACTTATAAAATCACTTGTGAAATTGTAGCTTTTCCTACAATCTCCAAATTTTAAATGGATATAATTATCACTATTACCATAATAATCTATCTCTTTTTTTGTATTCATTTGTCAATGTACCAACATGTACAATAGCAATACTGTTAGCATGTTGCGGTGTTATAATAATGTACCGCACAAGATATACCAACACATGATATATCCTAGCGAGATATTATTTAGTTACAATTATCGTGATATTCTTTATCTACACTGCAAGGGTTTCCGCATTCGTCACAATTATGGCGTTCGTTATTTATCTCGCAATCTGAACACCAGAACATCAGCAATGGGTTTCCACACTTTGTGCAAGCTGTACCATTTTTGTCGTCGAACATGTGGTCTTTGCAAAACTCTCCGTCTTCACATTGTAAAGATTTACAATTCCCATAAGTACACACTAACGGATCTTTTCCCTGTTCTGCTCTTTTTGTTTGTTTTTGTGCCATAAAATTATTGTGATTGTATTAAATTATAATCTTTTAAACAGTCTGCAAGTGCTTCGTTGTGTGTTCTACCGTTGCCTGTTGCCGTTGCCCTCGTGCCATATTTTGTCATAAAAACGTATGATGCCAAGTACCAGTTATTTATTTTTAGATAGGGTGTTATTATCATATTATTGTAACGCTTCTGCTATTTTTACTAAGTAAGCGATAGTCTGGTCTTGATGAAATATTGACCAGACTAGGGCTAGGGTAAGTGTCCAAACGACCACAAAGCCGACTAAACTGTAAACTTTTTGCAATGCGTTTTTTTGTATATTTTGCATAAATTATTATTTATTGATTTGACAAACTGTAAGCTAATGTGTTACGGTGTTGTCCAAAAACGTTTTATGAACTCATACAACATATGACTAGTATGTGTATGTAGATTAGTATAAACTTATGTGTATCATATGTCAATCATTCATACGCATAATATTGAAATATACAACACTACAACACGTTTTGAACGTTTTTGTCAACTATTTCGTTGATAAATAAGGCTATTTTAAAGGGTTTTTTTGGACATTTCCTACCCAGATAGAGTGATCGTTTTAAAAAATGTTTTTATTTTTGTGGACATTTTTGCTTATATCCTCGAAAAAAAAAACTTTCAAAAAAAGATTGCAAGTAAAAAAATTAAAAAAAAAAAAAAAAAATAAGTTTTTATTTTGACATATATATATAGGTAAAAACCTCGGTTTGGACTTTCTTGCGGATTTTTGGGTGTTGCTCGCGTGTCGGGCGTGTGCGAGCGAGCATATACCTATATATAGCAATACCAACCTGTTCATAAAATGTATAGTTTTATGAACATAGTATATGAATAGCGTATGTGTCGCCTGTTTGTGGGTGTTTGGGGGCGTTGGTGAGGGCGGTATACCCCTCGACGTCGCCCCCCGTGTCGAGGAAAATACCCCGTTGGGTAGTTTGTCGGAGTACACGTCCATTTTCACTTTAAGGGTGGGGTACCCCATTTTTTACCGGGAATTTCATTTCCCAAATTCCCATTTTATTTTTTTTCAATTTTCACTAGTTATCCACAAGTGTACTTGTTTTATGAACATGGCCATGCTATAATTAATTTATGAAAAACATATCACAACATGTAGAAGATTTTAAAAAGTATATGGTCGATCAGAGAAGTATCAATACGTCCACGCTTCGAAACTATGTCTCATATTTAGACCGTTTCATTTCCACGGTCTCAACTTCATTGCTTACAAAAGAAGTAGAGAATGATGTCAGAACCTTTGAAATAAAAAATGGCGAGTTAGAGATTGGACTGATTGTGACACTCGACCACATTACTGTCGAAGCCATAGAAAACTTTAAATCTGTTCTCACCGCAGAAGGCGTTGGTAAGAAGACAATCAATTACTACCTCATCGGCATTCGAGTATTCTTGAAGTGGCTCACAGCATCTGGCGTAGAAGTTCTCAATCCAACAAAAGTTGAACTATATAAAAAAGTGAAAGATAAAAAGATTGATCTTATATCACGAGAGGAGCTTCAAAAGTTTCTGACCCATAACCTTGATGTTGAAAGTGACCTCGTGGCAAACATGCTGTTCTCAACAGGCATGCGCATCTTCGAACTTGAGCAACTTAATATCGAGGATATTCGAACATGCAGTTTTGCTATCCGGGGAAAAGGAGGAAAGGATCGCGTTGTTTTTCTTGCGCCTGAAGTCTGTAAGATGTTGACCGATTATATTGGGGAAAGAAAAATTGGTCCCATCTTCCTAAACCGTTGGGGTAACCGTATGAGTAAGCGCTACTTACAGAAGATTATTGAAAACCGTGCTGATATGCTCTCTGTTTCCAAGAAGGTGAGCGCTCACACACTGCGTCATCTCTTTGCTACTGATCTCTTGGAGAATGGAGCCGATCTTCGAAGTATTCAAGAAATGTTGGGACATTCTTCTATTCTTACGACGCAGAAATACACACACATTTCAAATGCGCATTTGGAAAATAGTTTCAATAAATTCCATAGTAATTTTTCAGTGAAGTCTAGGAATAAGAAATAATTTATTATATAATTTTATGAACAATGCAAAAGACTAAAGCGCTAACTAAA
>JAYTUJ010000048.1:0-19417 GCA_043744615.1 bacterium | reverse complement strand
TCTGGAGCAGCTCAAGAAATTACCTTTTTTTGAAAAACATGCTGAGTTACAAATTACCAACGACCTTTTTATTTCTCCAATGACAGAGGAAGAATTTGTAGAAAGCATGATATATATAAATCATAGTTGTAATCCAAATATAGGAATGATGGGTAACATAGTAAGTGTTGCGATGAGAGATATTAAGGAAGGAGAAGAGTTGGTACAAGATTATGCAACCATTAATTCTAGAGAATATGAGTTTGAATGTACTTGTGGTTCATCTGATTGCAGAAAAATAATTAAAGGTACTGATTGGAAGATTTCTGAATTGCAGGATAAATACGGTAATTATTTTTCTGCATATCTTCTCGAAAAAATAAAAAATCTAATTTAGAGAGGATGCCCAACAACTGCAAAAGATTTCATAAAATGAGTATATCAAATTTGTAATATGTGAGTTAATATTAATATATATGAACATGATCGAATGGAACAAAGTTACGTGGTACTCAAAATTAGCAGCAATAATTTTTTTTATTGGAATATTGCCCGTATTGACTTTTTATATCGGAACGCAGTATCAAGAAGTGAAAGATTTAAGCCATATTAAATAATATGAAAAACAAACAACAAGGATTTATTGGAGCAATGTTAGTCATCTTTATTGCTTTTTCGGCTGTTTTAGGTGGGGCATATGTTTATAATCAAAGCAAGAAAGCAGAAGAAAATATAAATATTGAAAATAACTTCAAGAAAGAAATTGAAAAAGCTTCCTCTACACAAGCAACAACTACTGTAGTTTTAGGAGTAACTCCTAAAACAAAAACACCAATTACGGCAGAAGTTTCTGTTAAATCAAATATTCAACGAAATAAAGATCTTTCAATTGTGGTTAATCAAGAACAACTTAATAAAGGTGTTACAGAAAAATATAAGAATACACCATTCGTTAACAGACTAACAAAACTGCGAGTGCAAGCATCATTTAGTTCTTTTTTTACAGAAGCACTAGAAATAAAAAGTAAGGATGGTTTTTTCAATAATGTATGTGTTAACGCTAAAACTTTTATCGAAGCAGATATTAAGAAAAGTATTGATGAAAACGATGGTCTTATGAAGGCACTTGGGATTAATCTGTCTTCATATCACATAGAACAGATTTTATGCAAAGCCACTTCTGATAATTTTGTTATTTCCATGCCTGTAGATCTTGAGGACGGAAGTTCTGCTAAAGTTTGTTCCTCAGCTACAGTTATGGGTTTGGTGGGTGATGTGAATTATGAAACCTACGCGTGTGTTAAGAAATAATATAATTTTTAAATTATGATTGAACATATTAAAGAACTAGGCGCTATATTTGTAGGGCTTATTAGTCTAATAGCATCAATAATAAATCCGTTTTTGATTGACGATGGTTTTTTGGTAAGAGATAATGATCATCCAACCTACGGAGAGGTAATTCAAAAGATAAAAGACGATAATCTTGGAGTTGAGGGGTGTAAAAAGATAAGAGTACAATTTAGTATTAACTATAGTGAGGAATCTGCAAGAAGCTATTGTATAACCGAAATTGCAAAATATGAGAGGAAACCAGAATTATGTAAAACAGAAGGGCAAAAGAGTTATAATTTTTGTGTAGAGCAAGTTGCATATGAGACTAAAGAAAAAACTACTATTAATCCACAATTAGATTCAGACGAAGTATTTATCAAAAAAGGTGAATATCAATTTGGAGAATCTATAGGGTCAGGCTCATCTGAGCAGTCATGGAATTATAAATTGAATATAAAAAATAATGGAGGTATTGGTGAAATAACTCTTAATGTTGATGGGTTTCAAACCAAGACAAGAATACGTGCAAAAGGGGTTGTCTCTCAAAAATCGATAGATGCGGTGTTTGATTCATATGGTCCTGATAATATGTTTACTCCATATACAAAAGGAGATGTATTGTTTACACTTACTCCAACAAAAGATGGGTTAGCTTTAAAGTGGAAGAAAATGCAATCAATGTTACCACTCAATCAAACAGGTGGTTATTTGATCAATCTTTCGGATCTAAAATAAGTTGATTATTTAGCACAATCTGATAAACTGCTTTTATTAGGTTTTTGGGCGATTAGCTCAGTTGGTAGAGCAACTCGTTTACACCGAGAAGGTCGCAGGTTCGAGTCCTGCATCGCCCACACATAGTTTCATAGTTTATGCATCTTATTCCATCAATCATCACAATTCTCGGACTGGCATTGTTTGAGATTATCTCAAGTGTTGACAATGCAATTGTTAATGCCGAAGTGCTCGATAAAATGAGCGAGAAAGGTAAAAAATGGTTTTTACTCTGGGGGCTTTTATTTGCAGTGTTTGTTGTTCGAGGACTTCTTCCTTGGTTGATTGTTTTTTTCACGACACCATCACTTGGTTTTTTTGGTTCACTGACCGCAACGTTTAGTAATGACCCAAGTATTCATGCAGCAATCGATGCTTCTGCACCAATATTACTTGCAGGCGGTGGAACGTTTATGGTTTTTTTATTTTTCCACTGGCTTTTTTTGGAGCCAAAAAGTTTTGGTCTTAAAGCCGAAGAATTTTTTCTTTCAAAAGGAGTTTGGTTTTATGCGGTAGTCTCTGCATTGCTTTGTTCGATTGTTTGGTTTGCATTAAAAATAAATCCTTTAATGGCATTTGGCGCAGTCATTGGTTCAACTGCATTTTTCATTACCCACGGTTTTAAACAAAGTGCCGAAGAAGGGGAGCGAAAACTTTTAGAAAATTCAGGCTCAATTTCTGATTGGGGAAAAATTATGTATCTTGAGGCAATCGACACAACATTTTCTATTGACGGAGTGCTTGGAGCGTTTGCGTTTACACTTTCTGTCCCTTTAATTTTGATTGGAAACGGTATTGGTGCGTATGTACTACGCCAATTAACCGTTGGTAACATTGATCGGATTAAGAAATATGTGTTTCTTAAAAATGGTGCGATGTACTCAATTTTATTTCTTGGAATTATTATGCTCACCGATGCATTTGGAGTTCATATTCCAGAATGGGTCTCACCAGTTACGACAGTTGCAGTAATTCTTTTCTTTTTCTTTAAATCAAAAAAACATATTTCACAAAATAAAACAGCGTAACGATAATTCTTTAATATTTTATGACAACAAAAAAATTAGCTCCACAAATTCTTTTCGAAGATACAAATTATTTAATACTCGACAAACCAGCAGGTATGGTTGTTCATGATGATGGGCGTACCAAAGAATATTCTTTGTGTGATTGGCTTGCGGAACATTATCCAAAACTTTCTACCATTGGCGATGTTATCGTTTTAAGTGGGGGAGCAAATGAAGGAAAAGAAGTTAAGCGATACGGAGTTGTTCATCGTATCGACCGAGAAACTTCAGGAATTGTTGTTGTTGCAAAAAATGAAGATACATACAACTTGTTAAAGAATCAATTTTTAAATCGAGAAGTTGAAAAAGTGTATCACGCATTTGTGCGAGGAAACATGCAAGAGTCAGAAGGAAAAATTGACCGACCAATTGCACGAAGCAAAAAAGATTTTAGGCTTTGGTCTGCTCAACCCGGAGGAAGAGGCGAGGCTCGCGATGCTTTGACGTTGTATAAAGTTTTAAAACGCTCACCCGAAGCAAGTTTTGTTGAGATTATGCCAAAAACCGGTCGAACTCATCAAATTCGAGTTCATTTTAAGGCAATCAATAGGCCTTTAATTGGCGATACGTTGTATGGATTACAACAAAAAACAATATTAGGTTTTGATCGTGTTGCATTACATGCTCGAAAAATCACATTTACCAACCCAAAAGGTAAAGAAGTTGAATACGAGGCGCCGTACCCACAAGACTTTGAAGATGCTTTAAAAAGCTTTGGGAAGTAGATTAAAACGGCAAATCGCTTTGCGATTTGCCGTTTTAATTTGTTTATGATACACTCTTTTCACTTACATTTATGGCTACAAAAACAAAAACAGCAATAGTAGAAAAGAAAGTTGTAAAACTTGTCGCAGAAAATCGAGCAGATCGAAAGACTCTTGATATGCGATCAGGTGATACCGTTAAAGTTCACCAAAAAATTCAAGATAAAGAAGGTAAAACTCGAATTCAGATCTTCGAAGGTATGGTTCTTGCTCGAAAACACGGAACAGAAGCAGGTGCTACTTTCACTGTTCGAAAAGTTGCAAGTGGTGTTGGAGTAGAAAAAATCTACCCTTTGTATTCTCCAAATATCGAAAAAATCGAAGTAACAAAACGATCAAAAACACGACGAGCTAAACTATATTTCGTTCGAGAAAAGGCAGTTAAAGAAATGAACAAACGAATGAAGATGGAAATGATGAAGCCTGTTGCAAAAACAGAAACTGAAGTTAACGAAGTTCCTCCAACCGAGTCCAATTAAGGATTCGTGTTTGTGATTTTTAAATTATCTCAAAGAATATAAAAACGAGTCCTTAATTCAGGACTCGTTTTTATTTGCATGGCAATATGTTAATAAAATTGTTCTTTTCACTGAAACAAAAAACAATCTAAAACATGAAAACATATATTGCATTTGTGGTAACCAACACAGGTAAGCTTATTGGAGTTGCGCATACAAACCAAGAAGCCGTAGAAAAAGCAAAAAAATTAGGTGAACCCGTTTTTGTAAAAATAAAAACAGGTCGTCTATGGAGAAAGGGGATAAAAGATGGACAACGAATGTTTATTGAAGATATACAAATATCGATCGACAATAATATTATTTTGTATGTCGTGTATCAAACAAACATTTCCCTTCTTTCTGATTTCTGTAAACTTGACCCAAGTCGATTTAGTTCTATTTGGGAAGAACCGACAACAAGCCATGCTCAATATGCTTTGTTTTGAATTGTAGTAGTTTACAGTTGTATTCGCGTCCAAACTTTGTTTGGACGCGAATTTTTATTAATGTATTTAAACATCTTTCAATACAGCTGGAAATTTTATACAAAATAGATTACACTCTTGTAGTTAGAGTTAATTAGTTAGATATACGCGCGGGTGGCGAAATTGGTAGACGCACTACCTTGAGGTGGTAGCGGCCGTAAGGTTGTGGAAGTTCGAGTCTTCTCCCGCGCACAAAGTTGATAGATTTTATTTGATATACTTAAACTATTATAAAGTATAGTTTATTTTTATGTATAAAAAATATATTGCAGAGTTTGTCGGAACATTTTTTCTTTCATTTGTTGTTTTGATTTCAGTGTTAAGTCATAATCCACTTGCTCCATTTTTAGCAGCAATCACTGTTGGGATATTTGTGTACACAGTTGGACATGTTTCAGGAACACATCTTAACCCAGCGGTAACTATTGGTGCGTATTCAATCAAAAAGATTTCTACAAAAGATATGGCGATTTACGTAAGTGTTCAAATTCTTGGTGGTCTTTTAGCTGTCGTAGTTGCTAATGTATTTGCAGAAGCAACAACTGCCACTATTTCATTTAAAGGATTAGGCACACTTGCAACATTTGCGTCTGAAGCTATTGGAACTTTTATTCTTACGTTCGGTATCGCTTCGGTTATTTTTGGTAAAACACCTGCTATTGCAAGCGGGATAGTTATCGGAGGTTCATTGTTAATCGGTGCTATGATTGCGTCAATGCTTGGTTCTGCAGGGGCAATTAACCCTGTTGTTGCACTTGTGTTAAGTACTCCATTAAAAGGTTTAAGTCTTGCGTACATCGTTGGCCCAATTGTTGGTTCTATTTGTGGAATGCAGGCATACAAATATATTGCTTCATAAAATTTTGAGAAACCAACAATCTATGGCAAGATAGTTGCCATGGCGACTATAGTTTAGTGGTAAAACTTCAGTTTGTGGAACTGATATCGAGGGTCCGATTCCCTCTAGTCGCCCCAATTACATTTGATACAATATAGAAAGACAAAATATCTTTTTCGTGTTTGGTTTTTTATTTCTATTTTTTATTATTATGTTACAACTAAAAAATTTGGAAGAATACAATAAAGGTCACATCGCGCTTGCCATTTTAGTAAGTATGATTATTTTTGCAGTTGGCATAAAACTTGGAACCGAAACTATTTTAGTTGAATATCAAGCAAGCCGAACATATCAACACATTGAACTTGTTCGTTCGAATTCAAATAATACCGAAGTAACTGCGGCAACAACTAACAAAGATTTACTTAATCGGTTAATGAGTGCAAAAATAAAAACCGAAGACGGAAAAGAGGTTCAACTTGTTAAGGGTGGAGCAGATATTTCTTTGCAAGATGATCAAGGAAAATACACCTTAAAAGGTTTTGCTGGTCTTGGCGATATTGCACTTTTGCATGTTGGACCTAATGGAACGTATGTTTTGACCTACGGTTTTGTAAATACTGGTGGCACTGGAAACTTTGTACAACTATGGCTTTTTAAAGAAACAAAAAAAGGTTTAACATTTTTAAGTTCTCAATTTGTTGAAGATAGGGTTCCTGTGCTGGGTCTTCGTCTTGATGAAAGTGATGAAAGTGCCGATTCAAAAATATTACAAGCATACGCTCGAATAAAAATACGAAACTCAAACGACCCAATGTCTGCTGAACCGACAAATGAAAAAATGTTTACTGCGACAATAGATCATGAAGTATTTAAACCTGACAGCGCTCTGATACAATAGGAACCTATGGACTACATCAAAAGAAAGCTTGGTATCACTAAACCTGTTTTTATATTGTCATTTGTAAGTTTTTTAAACGACATTGCATCCGAAATGTTGTATCCAGTTATTCCTATTTTTCTGCTCACTGTTGTTGGAGCGCCGATTACTGTTGTTGGTTTGATCGAAGGAGCTGCCGAAGCAACATCAAGTTTTTTTAGAGTGGTCACTGGTTTTTATTCTGATAAAACTCAAAAAAGAAAACCATTTGTTGTTGCGGGGTATATGCTTTCAACATTAGCAAAACCATTTTTTATTGTTGCTACATTTACACGTTCGTGGCATACGGTATTTTTCGGGCGTTTTTCAGATCGTCTTGGAAAGGGGGTTCGAACTTCTGCACGTGATGCGTTGATTACCGAAAATTCTCTTGAAGAAAATCGAGCAAAAGTTTTTAGTTTTCATCGAGGAATGGATACGCTTGGTGCAGTTGTGGGACCACTTATTGCGTTGTGGCTTTTAAATTCGTACCCAAATGATTTTAAAAGAGTTTTTATATTAAGTGCAATTCCTTCAGTTATTGCAGTTCTTCTTTTGATGTTTTATATTCGTGAACAAAAACGTGAAACAACTATTCAAACTTCAAAGCGAGTTGCAATCAAACATCTCGATAAAAGATTCTTTTTGTTTATTGCAGTTACAGCGTTATTTGCTGTCGGAAATAGTTCAGATTCTTTTTTAATTCTGAAAGCAAATTCACTTGGTATTACATTGACGATGACGATTCTCGCGTATGTTTCGTATAACATTTCGTATTCACTTCTTTCTGTTCCCGCAGGAATTATTGCCGACTTACTTGGAAAGAAAAAAGTAATGGCTTTTGGATTTTTAATTTTCAGTGTTGTATATTTTAGTTTCGGTATTGTTCAAAATCCTCAATTATTATGGGTACTCTTTCCTTTGTACGGTGTGTACATGGCATTTACTGACGGTGTTGGGAAAGCATATATTTCTTCAATTGTTCCTGAAGATCATTTGGCAACGGCTTTTGGATTACATCAAATGGTTGTGGGGCTTTGCGCATTTTTTGCTTCTTTAATTGCCGGAATTTTGTGGAAAGAAATCGGCCCTTCAGCACCTTTCTTTTTTGGTGCGACAATGGCTCTTCTCGCACTACTTTGTTTTATATTTTCTTGGAGATTTTTACATAAGCCAGTAGAGGTAACAGGTTAGATATAGGATATTAATATTGTAAGGTTATAATTATAGTATGAAAGAACGCGTAGATAAATTACTTGTTTTGCTTGGATATGTTTCGAGTCGAACGCGCGCAGCGCGTTTAATCGAAGAGGGGAAAGTTTTTGTCGATTCAGTAACTGGAAAGAAGGTTTTAAAACCAAATGAAAAATTTGAAAATGAAACAATTTTTTTTATTTCTGAAAAACAAAAATATGTTGGACGAGGTGGAGAAAAACTAGAAAAAGCACTAGAAGTTTTTGGTATTTCTGTCGAGGGCGCAAGCGCCCTCGACATCGGTTCTTCAACCGGAGGTTTCACCGACTGTTTATTGCAACATGGCACCCAAAAAGTTTTTGCAGTCGATGTCGGCACTGATCAACTTGATGCGTCACTTCGTATTAATCCAAAAGTTGTTGTGTTAGAAAAAACAGACATTCGCTCAACAGAAGCAGAAGTATGTATTACAGAAAAAGTAGATATTATTGTTATCGATGTTTCTTTTATTTCTCTTTCACACATATTTCCTCATCTAAAAAAATTCACAAAAGAGCATACAAATATTATTGCACTTATTAAGCCTCAATTTGAAGTTGGAAAAGAAAATATAAAAGAAGGAGTAGTCACTGACCCTATTCTTCATCAAAAAGCGGTTACTGACGTTACTCAATATGCACACCAAAATGGTTTTTCTTTAGTGCAAGTTATCGACTCTCCAATTTTAGGTGGTTCGGGTAATAAAGAATTTTTGGGTTGGTTTAAATAGATAATATGCTATTATCTTGGCATGGTTAAGATTCTTGATGGTAAAAAAATTCAACAAAAAGTTATTGCCGAACTTTCTACAAAAATAGCTCGCATTAAAGGCAACAAACCAACACTTGTTGTTATTCAAGTTGGTACAAATGCCGAATCAAGCGCGTACATTGAACGTAAAAAAGAAATGGGTAAAAAAATTGCTGCAAACGTTATTCATATTCAGTTACCCGAAAAAATTACACAAAAAAAACTGATTGAAGAAATCGAAGCACAAAATACAAACCCAAATGTTCACGGTATTCTTGTACAAATGCCACTACCAGTACATCTCGATACTCATATTATTTTAGAATCAATCAATCCACACAAAGATGTCGATGGGCTTCATTCAAAAAGTATTCATAATTGGTTAACAGGGAACACAAATATAAAAGGATTTATTCCCGCCACTGCTCGAGGAGTTTCTGAACTGCTTTCTGCGTACAATATTTCTGTTTTAGCAAAACGAGTGCTGGTGATTGGCCGTTCAATGTTAGTTGGAAAACCAACTGCTGCATTACTTATGTCACAAGGAGCAACCGTGACAATTGCACACAGTCATTCAAAAAATCTAAAAGAACTTTGTGCACACGCCGACATTATTATTGTCGCTACCGGCAAAGCAAAATTAATTAGTTCAATTCATGTAAAACCGTGGCATATTATTGTCGATGTTGGCATCAATGTTGTTACTTCAAAAAACTCCCTTCAAAAAACAAAAAAACTTGATGAAGAAATCGAGACAAAAGCAATCCGAACATTAGTAGGCGATGTTGATTTTGATCGAGTTTCACCCATTGTTAAAGCCATTTCTCCGGTTCCGGGGGGAGTAGGGCCAATGACAATTGCTTGTCTATTTGAAAATCTACTAGATGCATACAATATACAAAAATAGTATACTTAAGCCATATTAGTTTTAATGGTTAATTTATTTGTATGGAAAATAATAATACAAAAGTTTGTTCAACAGAAGGATGTAACGGATGTTCTTCATGTGATAAATCATGTGGATCAAAAAAATGTGCTAAAAGAATGCTTTATCAAGCGTTAGGTTTGCTTGCTCTTTTTCTAACAATCCTTACTTTTGTTGGAATCATCATTGCAATTAAATCTGTAAAGACAGCGGGATCATACCCAATTGGCCCAACTGTAGTTTCTTTTACCGGAAAGGGTGAGGTAACTGCAAAACCAGACATGGCAGTATTTTCAACTTCTCTTACCGAAGACGCAACAACTACAAAAGCTGCTAAAGATAAACTCGCAGCACGACAAAATAAAATCATCGAGATTGTAAAGTCAAAAGGAATAAAAGCAGACGATGTAAGTGTAGAAAATATTTCAACATATCCTAAAACAGAATACGTTGGTACATGTACACCATATAACTGTAATCAAAAACCAGTTAAAGTTGGATACACAATTTCAGGAACAATTACAATCAAGATTCACAATCTAAACAAAGATGAAAATCTTGAAGAAAAAGCATCTGATGTTCTTTCTGCTCTTAATGATGCAGGAATCGATAATTTGTACGGACCTAATTATTCAATCGAAGATCCTTCTAAATACAAATCAGAAGCACGAGCTAAAGCTATCGAAGATGCAAAAAAACAAGCAGAAGCTGTTGCTCAGGCAGTTGGCAAAAAACTTGGCGATCTAACAGGTTTTTATGATAATGATAATTCATATGGTAACCCTGGTCCTATGTATGATTCAATGCAAGTAAAAAGTGCAATGGCAGGAGCTCCTTCAATCGCACCACAACTTCCTTCAGGAACTGATAAGGTGGTTTCAAATGTGACAGTGTCGTACGAGTTAAAGTAACCTATAAAATCTGAATAAACAAAAAATACCCTTTTAAAAGGGTATTTTTATTTGTATGTTTTAGGTACACACATATGGCGGATTAGCATTGACACGTTATCTTACACGTGTATAATACACATATGTCTACACATGTAAAAAACTTTACTACAACACTTCCTGCCTATATATTAAATGCTATTGATATTGCTTCTAAAGATTTAGCCATTCCTAAAAACGAAGTAATTATAAAAGCTTTTCTTAATTGGAATCATGCTCGAAAACAAAGCTTTGTTGCAAAATCATACGCGTCGGCACGAGATGATTTTGAATGGAAAAATATCTCACAAGAGGGTCTTAGTGATTATAATAAAAATATTCAACTATGGGAGAAATAAAACAACGAGACATTGTACTTATTGATTTTAATCCTACTCAAGGTAAAGAACAAAAAGGAACTCGCCCAGGAATAATAATTGCAGGAAACGCTTTTCTTGTTTCGGGTGTGGCAATAGTTTGCCCCATCACTACAAAAATAAAAAAATACGCAGGTAATCTTGTTATTAAAGCAAATAAACTCAATGGTTTGTCAGAAGATTCTGAAATTCTTATTAATCAAGTCCGTACAATTTCTCAAGAAAGAATTATAAAAAAATTAGGCTGTGTTACTCAAAAAGAACTTGAACAAATTTTTGAGGGATTTGACTTACTCTGTGATAGAAGAAGTTTTTAGTTTTTTGTCCTTCTCAATAAAAGGTAACCTATTCTTGGTTGACAGGTCTCTAAATAAGGCGTAATATGCTCATTAACGGCCCCGAAAGGGGTTTTAAAATTGACCAAAAATTTTATGGGTATCAAACAATATCTTCAAGACACAAAAGCAGAATTAAACCATGTACGATGGCCTTCAAAACAGGTAACCACATCGTATACATTTTTAGTAATCACAATATCAATTTTTGTTGCAGTATTTCTTTCAGTTTGTGACTACGTATTTCATCTCGGATTTACAAAATTTATACTTGGAGTTAAATAATACAATCTGTAACTAAAACTAATAAAATATTATGGCAAAACAACAAATAGACGGTGAACGAAACTGGTATGCGATCCACACATATGCAGGATACGAAAATGCAGTTGCTCGAAACCTAAAACAACGAATCGAATCATTAGGAATGGAAGACCGGATTTTTAACGTTCTTGTTCCAACTGAAAAAATTGTAAAGATGAAAGGAAGTAAGCGAGTTGAAGAAGAACAAAAAATTTATCCAGGTTATATTCTTGTAGAAATGATTGTAACTGATGATTCATGGTACGTTGTTCGAAACACACCTCGAGTTACCGGATTCGTTGGTTCAGGAGTAACACCTGTACAACTTCAAAAATCAGAAGTTGATGAATTATTCAAACGAATGAACTCTGACCAAAAGAAACACGATATCGATCTTGAGGTTGATGATGCAGTAAACATTATCGACGGACCATTTAAAGACCTTGAAGGTAAAGTGGGTGAAATTGACACAGAACGAGGTAAAATAAGGGTTTTAGTATCAATGTTCGGACGAGAAACACCAGTTGAGCTTGATTTCTTGCAAGTAAAGAAGATTTAAGGTAATATCCACATACAAATATATACATTTATGGCTAAAAAAATAGTAAAACAGCTCAAATTGCAGATCACCGGAGGTAAAGCTAACCCAGCACCCCCAATTGGTCCTGCTCTTGGACAAGCACAAGTAAACATTAGTGAATTCGTAAAACGATTCAATGACGCAACATCAAAAATGATGGGCGAAATTGTACCCGTAGTTGTGAATGTGTATGAAGACAAATCATTTGATTTCGTTCTCAAAACATCACCAGCATCTGCACTTATCTTAAAAGCTATCGGTCAAGAAAAAGGTTCAGGAACTCCAAACTCTAAAAAAGTAGGAACAATCACAAAAGCACAAATCAAAGAAATTGCTGAAAAGAAAATGGTTGATCTCAACGCCGCTTCAATCGAAGCTGCTATGAATATCATCGCCGGAACAGCACGATCAATGGGTGTTGATGTAAAATAAATTTGATATAAAATACAGATATGAAATTAATTACAAAAAACTTTAACTTCTTTAGCACACTGGCTTAGGACCAAAAGTTTTTTTGATTGAACAAAAAACACTGGTCCACGGCCAGTGTTTTTTTGTAATACCGATATTGTTAGGAAGGTGAGTGTGCGTGCAACACAAACACCTGTCTGACAACATCACAACGATGTTGTAGATATTAGTTCTTTTGCACTTTTACAATTACATAAACTTCTATGAATCCAATCCCATTAAACATAATTACTGTTCTTCCGCCTGGGACTTTTTCGCACTTAGCAATATCTGCTGTCATGAAAGCGCTTGGACTTGATTTTATAAAGCCCGAGTGTTTTCATGTGACGGCAAATGCGGAAATTATTCCTACAATGATTGAAAAAAATCATGGCTTTGCACTTATTGCTGGTCACACATCGTCTGGGGGAGCACTGAGTTCTACACTTGCACCACTCGCAACAGCTTTTGCTGAAAATGATAAAAGTGTGATACTTCCTCGTATTTTGGGAGCTGTTCGTATTCCAATTAACTTTGCACTGATATTGCGAAAAGGTATTACACCTGAGCAAGTTACACACATTATTGGGCATGAACGAGCGATCACTGCTTGTAAAGATAATATTAAATCACGAGGAGCAATTGCTGTTGAAGCTAAGAGTAATGTAGAAGGAATAGCAAAGGTCTCAAGTGATGATCCTTTGTATCAAACTTATGCAGCTCTGGGTCCGACTTCTTCGGTTCCTCAAAATTGTTTTGTCGCGCAAGAAAATTTTGAAGATAAACTGGCGGTGACAACGTTTTATTTATTGTCTCGTTCAACAGGAAGTCGAGCTTCTTTTGTGCCATGCAAGCTTAAAAGAGCTTTGCTTGTGTTTACAACTCCACACGAACCAAATGGGTTAGGATTATTTCTCACGCTATTTGGTTCGATAGGTTTTAATTCTCGATATATTCAATCGATTCACGTTGGTGACGATGAATATTATTTTGTGGTTGAATACGATGTTCCTGCAGAAAGGGAAGGCTTTTTTAGTTCTATGGTTACAGAACTTGAAGGTCAAGGATTTCAGATTCAGTCACATGTGTTTCCTGTCATTGGATAAATAACAATCAACAACAAAGGAGGTTTATGTAATCAACAAAAAGGCGGACATCATATTGATGCCCGTCTCTTTTTTATGTCTCTACACGTTAGATTTTTTATCAAACGTTATTCTTTTTCCAAAACTAAAAATTCGTAGGTATAATTTTCGTCTTCTGATTTTCGTGACGAGACAACTTTTTTAAATTCAGAATAGTCAGGAAAAAATGTGTCACCCTCAAAAACATCACTTTCTGTTTTTTTATTTTTTGTAACAGAAGTAAGGTATATTCGATCAGCAAATTTAATTGCTAGATTATAAATCATTGCTCCACCAATAATAAATATTTCTTCAGAACCTGTATGTTTTTTTGCTTCTTCTATCCCTTCTTCGATAGTGTTTTTCCAAATTGCTCCATCAGGTGTATTTGTACCAACACTTTCGTTCGGCGGTGTATTTGAAATTATAATATTTGCTCGGTTTGGTAATACGCGCCCAATAGACTCAAATGTTTTACGTCCCATAATAATAGGGTGTCCTTTTGTGGTGTCTCTGAAGAACTTCATATCTTCAGGAATATCCCACAGAAGCTTATTTTGTAAGCCTATGGCACGATTTTGTGCGGCAAGAGCGACAATAATACTGATACGATTTTTTTGGTCCATAATGATATACTTAGTATATATATTCAATCTATTTAATCAAATGAGCCAAACAGATAGTCAGTCAAATAATCAGCAAGATATGCAATCATACGAAATTGAAATTAAAACACTGCTCGGTGAAAAAACAAATCGGGATGCACTTATTGAAAAGATAAAAGCTAAAAAAAATATTCCCGCGACAGAAGAATTAGTTTTTGATTCTTTTGAAACACAAATCAATTGTTATTTTGAAAATGGAGACATTACGAGACTTGCAACAGAATTAAAAACTCTTTTGTCAGCAGATGAAATTTCTAAATTAGAAAAGATTGAAACACACGGAAAGAAAATATCAGTCCGAGCTCGAGAGATTAACAAATATAAAGTATTGATGGTAATGAAAGCGTCAATCGACGATACAACTTCTTCAAATGGAATTTCTCGAATAGAATTTGAAGCAGAAATGCCAATGACTTTGGATATTCTCGACCAGTTAATTTTGAGTACAGGTTTTACTTATCAAGCAAAATGGTCACGAGAACGAGAAATATATGTAGTAGACGATATAACTATTTGTGTTGATAAAAATGCAGGGTACGGATATTTGGCAGAATTTGAAATTGTTACTACAGATGCTCAATCAGTACCTGTGGTGAAAGAAAAATTATATGCACTGATGAAAGAGCTCGGCGTAGCCGAGCTCGATCAAGATAGGCTCGCACGGATGTTTGCATTTTACAACACTCATTGGGTAGAATATTTTGGTACCGATAAAGTTTTTATTGTTGAATAATTATTTGAATATGAAAAAAGGAAAACTTATTGTCATTGAAGGAACAGATGGATCTGGGAAAACTACTCAAACAGAGGCGCTTATTTTGCGTTTAAAACGCGAAGGAATTGAATCTGAATCAATACGGTTTCCTCAATATGAAAAAAACCTTTTTGGCAGTCTTATCCGAGAATGTCTCGACGGCAAACATGGCGATTTTATTAAGCTTGATCCTAAGATTACTTCGGTTTTATTTGCATGTGATAGATATGAGACGATAATGAAAATAAGATCATGGCTCGACGAAGGTAAAGTTATTATTGCCGACAGGTATGTTACCTCAAATCAAATTCATCAAGGTGGAAAAATTAAGGATATAAAAGAGCGAACCGATTTTATTAATTGGTTGGATGCAATGGAATACGATACACTCAACATTATCAAGCCTGACGCAGTATTTTATCTCGACGTACCTTTTGAAGTTTCTCAAGATTTAATTTTAAAGCGAGCGGGGATTATGGACGCTGCCGATTCTGACTTTGAGTATTTACAAAATTCTAAAGAAGCAGGTTTGTATATGCTTGAGCGAGAAAACTTTTGGAAAAGAATTAACTGTATGTCAAATAAAAATCTCCTCTCAATTGAGGAGATTCATGAATTAATCTGGCAAGAAACTTTAAAGATAATTAATTAAACGGACGTTCTTTTTTAAGTTCTCGAATGTTTCCGGTTCGAAGATATGACTGCTCATCATCATCTCGTTTCTTTTTAGCATCTTTTGTTTTTATAAATCCTTCGACAATATCTTTCATGTGATATCGAGATTTTTCAGCATCAACATGATCTTCGAGTTTTTCAAACACGATCTGACAAAATCGTTCTCCGGGATAAAGTTTTACAACTTGTGAAGAAGTATTATTACGAATAGGAATAACAAGCTGACCTTCCCAGCCGGCATCTACAATTCCAGTAAGATCAACAGATAAACCCTTTCGATTAGTCGATGATCGAGGATAGAGGACAGCAGCGATATCCATCGGAAGTTTTACACTTTCTAATGTAGATGCGAGTACGTATTCTCCGGGTAAGAGTTCAAAAAATTGTCCTTGTTCAAGTTCAATAACATCAAAATAGTCTGGTCGTTGCTTGTCAAAATGGTCAATCATTAAAGCTTCACGGCCTTTATCTGTCATATGCCATGCTTTTGGAAGAAGAAACGTATAGCCTAATCGCATATCAATTGCGTGCGCCTGAACCTGAAATTGATCTAATCCTGGCTTAAACGCGATTTCACCCTTAGTGACTCGTTCGAGTATTTGGTTTTTGGTAAGAATTGACATGGTTTAATAATAGCAGATTATTTTCTTTTTTGTTTTTTAACTTGATCGTTCCAGGTAACAATGTTTATACCCTTTATTGCCTCAAGTGGTTTGTATTGTTTTTCGAGACTGCTTAAAATTTCTTCAACTAAACGCTTGTCTTTTTTCTCTGCACGGTCGAATGTATTTTTTGGAAGAACCAAATTTATTTTTTTATGAGAATTATTTCTTTTAGTTAATTCTTTTACCGCATCATATTGATTTTGATATACGTGAGCATTAGAAATTGAATGACTGTATATTCCAGGTTTATATCCTAACTTTTGTGCAAGAACACATTGAAGAAAAGCAAAGCCAGCAATATCAGTTGGTGCCCCAAGATACATATCGTTAGAACGAACAATGTTGTGCATATTTAGTCTTCCTCCAATTATATTTACGACAAAAGAAAACGGGCAAGGCACATTTGCTTTTTTTACCAATGAAAGACCATCTTGTTTAGGATCCCATGCGATAACAACACCGTGTCTTGAAAGCGGTTCTTTTTTTAATAAATCAACAAGCATGCGTATTTGGTCTCGTCCAAAATATTTTCTCCATCTAAATCCATAAGCAACAGTGACTACATCATTAGGGTTAGTAAACATGTCCCAAATTTTAGTGTAGTCACGCAAAAAATCTTCAGGTTTTCGGGCGCCAGAGATAAACCAAATTTGTTCAGCAACAAAAAGTTTAATCGGAACTTTTCGGAGTGTTAAAATAGGGAAGCCATCTTTTTCAATGTCGTGTGAAAAATGAATTCCAGGAAGTGAACACGTCTCTACTTTTTGTAGGGTCGAGGTCTCTTTTATTCCTTTGGTAATTATCTGCTTGAGTATAGATTGATATGTTTTATCAAAGGGTGTCATGGTGATATTATAGTACTTATGAAACAGTATTCAAAGAATATCCTTTTTCCATATTTACCCGAAGGGCGAGAGATACTTTTTACTCAAGAAAACAACCTTTTCTATCTTGAAGCGATGAAAGAACGGCAGAAAAGCACAGATGCACAGTTTCCAACGGGGGCAGTCGCAGTTAAAGATGAAAAAATTATAGCTCTAGGTCATAATCGTGCTGGTTACCGATGGAAGTGGCTCATCAAATTGCATCAAAAAGGATTTTGTATACGAAGATGGTTTAAAGCAAAAACAGGAACAAAATATTGGATGTGCCCTGGATGCGCTACAAATAAAAATCATAGTGAAAGTCGATTGGTAACTAATATGGAAAAAGAAGGAAGATTGGCTGATCTGAACGGTAGCGATGTTTATCTTGCTGGTCATTGGTGGTGCTGTAAGCCGTGTTGGGACAATATGATACGGGCAGGAATAAAAGATGTGTATGTTGTTGAAGGTGCAAAAGAAAAATTTGATACAAGAAAATAAGTCGTAGGTCTTTTTTATAAAGAACATACAAAGTCTTGCAAAAGTAATGCATATTGCATATACTTTGCATATGACTACAAATATACAAATTCGTGTAGATACTGATCTTAAAAAAAGAGCAGAAAAAGCTCTTGAGCTCGTTGGTCTTGATTTACCGACTGCGTTTCGGGCTTTTTTAAAAAAAGTTACCAGTGTTGGTGGTATGCCATTTGATCTACGAGTTGAGGATAGTTACTATAAGTTTTCAAAACAACAAGAACAACAAATTCGCGAGGCTACAAAAGATTCATATGATTTAAAAAATTGGGTAGGGCCTTTTGATGATAGTAAAAGTTTAATAAAAAGTTTACGAAAAAATAAATAAAAGTTCTTGATGAAGGTAATTTACACCAAACAATTTATCAAGAGTTTTAATAAACTTTCTGCAAAACAAAAAACTCTTACAGAAGAAGTTTTGGTTTTGTTTATGAGGTCTCCTTTTGAAAGAGAATTAAAAAATCATAAACTTTCTGGACCTTTAAAAGGTTTATGTGCTTTTTCAGTTTCAAGCGATATTCGAGTTATTTTTCGAGAAGAATATGGATATACACTTGTTTTTCTTATCAATATCGGTACTCATAATCAAGTATATTAGCCTGTGCTATAATTACTACATGATATAAGCTCGCTACATTTTTGTGTAATTCATTATTCGCCGAACGAATTTTTAATATTTCTCATATTAATTCAACCGATTAATTTAACTGTAATCAACAAAACCATGAAAGACAAAAAAGTAGAAGCTCTCATTAAAAAAGAAGCAAAACGACAAAAAGGAGTAATCAATCTTATCGCATCAGAAAACTATTGTTCAAAAGATGCACTCACTGCGCTTGGTTCAATTTTCGATAATAAATATGCAGAGGGGTATCCGCATGCACGATATTACGGAGGTAACGAAGTTGTTGATGAAATAGAAATTCTTGCACAAGACAGAGCTCGAAAATTATTTGGTCTCAAAAAAGAACAATGGCACGTAAACGTTCAACCGTGGTCAGGAGCCAATGCAAACTTGGCTGTGTACCTTGGACTTGTTCCACTGCAAATGCCCGATGGAAAAAAAGGAAAAATCATGGGAATGGTTTTGTCGTCAGGAGGGCATTTGTCACACGCACAAAAAGTTTCAATTACTGGAAAAGTTTGGGAATCTGTTCCATATGTTGTTGATCCAAAAACAGAAGTGCTTGATTATGAATACGTAAAAAATTTAGCAATCACACAAAAGCCACAAATTATTGTTGCAGGTTTTACTGCATATCCTCGAGCTGTTGATTTTAAAAAGTTTCGTGAAATTGCTGACGCGTGCGGAGCACTACTCATGGTTGATATGTCGCACTTTGCCGGATTAGTCGCAGGAAAAGCTTATACATCACCATTTTTGTATGCCGATGTTGTTACAACAACAACTCATAAAACGTTGCGAGGGCCTCGTTCTGCAATTATTTTTTCAAAAATTGATGGGCGAGAATTACATAAAAAAATAGACAAAGCAGTTTTTCCAAGTATTCAAGGTGGTCCGCATATCGGGCAAATTGCAGCTGTCGCAGTTGCCCTCAAAGAAGCTGACACAGCAACTTTTAAATCGTAC
>JAYTUJ010000047.1:0-19530 GCA_043744615.1 bacterium | reverse complement strand
TTCTTGAGCTGCTCCAGATTAAGAATATGCCCCGCCTTGATCGCTATCACTTCACCTTTTAATATCGTTTCTTTTGCAATCAATCCTGAACCATGTATTTTGCTCGGAGCTCCTCTCATTGCTTTAGGGTTTATGTATGATTTCATGGATTTCTATATCCTAACTTACTTCTAAGTCTCTTTATTTTTCTTAATAAAGGATGCTCCTAAGGTTTCTTAATTTTAAGAAATCGTGAAAGTATTATCACTCTCATCTTCTACAATAAGCTTACCAAAAGTATCTGCTGGACTGCAGGATAGATTAAGCTTTTCTGAACAAGTTTTTCCATCTTTATCTGTTGGAGCTACGCCGTCATATAAAGAGATATTCATCTTATAAGCACCAGGTTCAACATCATAAAAAATATCACTGCTCACTCCAGTGCTTTTTATAGTAAGGGGGTAACTGTATGTAGTAGTTGTAGCTGAAGCATTTACGGTAAGTGAGCCTCCGCTAGTGGTTATCAAAAATATATTTTTTGGAGAAAGTACTTTATTTGCAATCCATCTTACTTGAATAGTTTCATTCATTTTTATAGTTTCCCCGCCATTTGGGCTTATCACTTTTACAACTAAAGGTTGGTTGGTCTTGGTAGAAACAATAGAGGTAGTAGCTTTTAGTTTGTGTTGAACAATGGGTGTAACGACATTTGGTTTAGTGGATAAGTTTGTTGTAGTCGTACTTTGTGTATTAGCAGTTATTTGAACCTGTGGCTGGACAACTAGTAAGGGTTTATTTACAACGTGATTATATGTGTAAAATCCACCGATTACCAAAACAGTAATAACACCAGCGACAATCAACAAGATAGATCCCTTTTGTCTATTTTTCATATTTTAAAGTATAGCAGAAGTTTAAATACTAGTCTTAGCTGTGCCCCCGCGAGGAATCGAACCTCGAATAACGGCTTAGAAGTCCGTAGTTATATCCATTTAACTACAGGGGCATAACACAGACAATACTACAAACTCGGGTCAGGCACAATAATTGGCTCTTCAATCAATTTTTTATGAGTTTCTTCTTTTACGTCGTACTGTTGTTTAACAAAATTTAATTTTTTAATCACAACTGAAGATGTTGAGTTTATTGCGTCAATTTCATCTTTGCTAAATTTATAATCTTTTTGTGAAAAGAAAATAAACCCCGAAATCGAACTTCCGATAATAGTTAACAGGAGAAAAATAAAAAGAACTCGCTGCCAATCAAACGAAGGGTCTTCCCCAAAAACAATATATGTTTTGAGTCGATATACGAAGAACTTTTTTATTGGTTCAAAAGAGAGTTTCATATTATTTTTTTTTATGAATAATTACTGAAATAGCTACGTCGACACTCCAATTTTTTATTTCTTCTTGTGTTACTTTTTTATCTTTTCCGGTTCCGCTTTCAGTAGTTTTTATTTCAGTATGTCGTGCAAGGTCAGCTGTACGTAAATTTATTTTATACGGCAATGTTTCTATCAGTGAAATAAAATGAAATACATTATCCCAACTTCCTGTTGCTGAAAAACTAACATCAAGTGATTGTTTGTCGAGCGCAGATAGTTCTTCTTTTTCACTTGTTGTTACCTGTGTGATATTTCGCGAAACATTTGAAGAAGATGCGAGCTTTTCGATTGACGCTAAAAATTCTGGAATTTCTTCGTAAGCAATAATTCGTGAGTCGATGTTACTTCGGATTGAAGATGTCTCACGAAATACGTTTCGAGCCACTTGCAAATCATCTTGTTTTTTTAATTGAACAAGCACATCATTGTATGTTGCATCAACATTGACTGCTTTTCTTTCGAGCTCAAAAAGTCCATAGGCATACACACCCGCAAGCAAAAGCGTAAAGGTTAGTACAATGTTTAAGGCTGATTTTATTGCTCGTTGGTTCATATATTTAAAAAGATCCTTTTAATTTTAAACCGATACTAAAATTTAAGTTGGTATCTTTCGCCAAACTTGAAACCGGCAAATCAACTGAAGAAAACAAGGGGTCGGTTTCAAGTTGATGCGCAAACTCTTTTAAAGAGTTTCGAGTTTGCGCGCGACCTAAAATAATAATCGTAGAATTGTCAGTATTAGACGTTACAGAAAAATCATTTATTGTAATTTGTTCTGACTTTAATGAAATAATATGTTGTGTCACTTTATAAAAAGAATTCTCTGCGGGAGTCATTAATGTTGCTTGCGTATTGTACGAAACTAATTTTTCAGTTAATTTCTTTTCTTCTTCTTTTTGAACATACGTAGCTACTTCATCCCTTTTTGATTTAATTTGCTGTTCAGTAATACGACTTGCAATATATGTTGGCAATAAAAAAACACTCGAGATAATAATTGCGACTGAAAAAAAACAAAGTGCAACAATTAAAAGCCTTCGGGTATACTCTTTTTTTAAATTAACTTGATCTTGTTCGGGAAGAAGTGTAAACATATATTAATTTTTAGGAATCGCTAAACCAATTGGAATTGTGTATCCAAATGATTCTGTTAAAGCAATTGGCGGAGTCGAAACTTCTATATCCAAAACATTTACCCACACATTTGCAAGCGAAGTAACCAATCGCGATGGCTCTGCAATTTTTTGTATAATGTGTGGTTCCATAAAAACCTTTCCACTACAAATTACTTTTTGGATATCATCTTTTTGTTGATCTCGAGATTTCCAATATGTGTACAGACGCTCAATTTCTGCTCGAATAGTTTCAATGGCATTGTCTTTTGTTTCTGCATTTAAAAAACTATTTGAAGAAACATCGACCGTTGAAGAAAACTGAACAAATCGTTCGCTGATAATCGCAAGCATCGTTCGAGCCTCGTCAGTGTGTACTAAAATATATGCACCGTCATCTTGTCGAGAAACAATCGCTCGAGCAAACGCCGAAGCTTCGATTAAAAACCCAATTGGATACAACTGACACGAATGAAATAAATCCATATAATGCTCAATAATTTGTCGAGGAAATACCGACACCGCAACCTCTTGCATATTTGTTGCTTTGTCTTTACTAATAATATGAAAATCAAAAAGTGCATCTGACCCACTGACAGGAACGTTTTCTTCAAGAGTAAATTCAATATTTGACCGAATTTCTTCTTCAGTTGAACCAGCAACTTTAGTTCTAAACAAAAAAGCTTTGTCTTCAGGAAGCGATGCTTTTATATATCTTAATTTGAATTTATTTTTAAGAACAATTAATGCTCTTTTGATTTCTTCTTCATGTCCCCTTTTTGCTACATCGATTTTTTCTTCACCGTATGATCCAAGTTTATATGCAGCACCATTTTTTGTTTTTAAGATTTCAACACAACGAACCGCATCAGAAGAAATAGAAACCCCCGTAAAAGGAATTTCTAAAAATTGAGGAGCCGGAAAAAAATCAAGAAACTTTTTTGAATTTTTTTGAGCTTTCGATGAAGCCGAAGAGCTTACCATGCTTATTATTATATCACACAGAGATGCGCACTTAAAAATAAAATATGTTTAAATTGTTTAAATCAAAGTCTAACTTGCCATTGTTCCTTCAGAAAGAGAATCGTCTGCATAAATAAAAGAAAAAGGAATCTCTCCCCCACCCGCTGCAAAAAGCATTCCATTACTTTCGTATCCTTTTATCATTCGAGGCTCGAGGTTTGTAACAAAAAAACATTTCTTACCAACAAGACTTTGAGGTTCAGGTACGTATGCAGAAATTCCAGAAATAATTTGTCGAGGAATTTCTTCTTTAAAATCAACACTGAGCTTTAATAGTTTGTCAGTTTCAGGAATTTTTTCAGCACTCAAAATTTTTCCAATTTTAATTTCTACTTTTTTAAAATCTTCGTATGTAATCATATTAGTTAAATTATTTTTATTACTATATATTTAATCTTTTTTTAATTTATCAAAATAACTTTGCAAAATAACCGCAGCGGCAGATGCATCGAGCATTTCTTTTTTTACTTGCAAATGCTCGGCTTGGGCTGATGATAAATATTCAGGTTCAAACAAAACACTCAAGCCGGCTTCGGTCAGTAGCAAAGTAAGTTCGCGAACCTCGGGCATAATTGCATTTTCTTGACCCGAAAAATCTTTCGATTCACCAATAATTATTGTTTTAATATCTTCGGCTTGAGCAAAATCAATAATTTGTTTTGCAACCGGAGTTAAATCGCTTTTTTCACCTTTTATTTTCTTATTATTTTCAAAAACTGCACGAGGAAAAGCTGTGTTGGTTTGAGTGCTCCCTGTTGCAATACCAATGCGTTTTGTGCCGTAATCAATTGCTAATAAGTTCATGTTTGTATTGTACCGCATTTTTTGATACTATGGTTTGACCGCGTATGTATGGCGAAGGTCGCCAAAAGTTAGCATATAGCACCCAAATGGAGAGGTGGCAGAGCGGTTGAATGCACCAGTCTTGAAAACTGGAATATCCGAAAGGGTATCGAGAGTTCGAATCTCTCCCTCTCCGCCAAATAAAAATAGCCCCGCTTCTGCGGGGCTATTTTTATTTCAGGGGTGGGTACTGAGAGATTCGGGTCGAACCCTCTCCTCAACTTATTATCAGCAAAACTTAAATGACTAAAATAAGACGGCTCAACTATTCAAGTATAGAGATTTGAGTTAAAATAATAATATGAACCGAGGATTTATTCAAATACCGATTCTGGTAACCATACTTGTTGGTATAGCAGTGCTTGGTGCTACTGGTTATATGGCATATGAAGCTGGACAGAAATCTTCAGTCAAAACTGAAGTAAAAATTACAGAGACAACTTCAGAAGATTCTGTCCGAGGAGTTACTAAGATTCCTAACACTTCAACTAAGCTGGTTTCTTCTCCAGTAAAAAATCTAACAGCACCTGTTAATGATAATTTAAATTCAACCTGTCTTTCGTTTTATGAGAAGATGAAATCCTTAGGAGCTCTTCCAGCTAAAGAAACACCTGTTTATACTCAGGCAGAATTAAAGGCAATCGAAATGGCGGGTAAAGGTGAATATGACCCTGCCCTACCTAATGCACAAGCAAAAATGAGTGAGGTTGAGATTAATTATCAAAATGCTATTAGGGCAAATCTTGCCTTAAAGCAAGATTTGTTAACCAAATATGCTTTCTGCTACGAATATCTCGCAAAAAAATATGGGTTTATCATCGACTAAGAAACATGTAGCGTGCAATTCAACTTATTCAAATTTGGGCAGGTAAATCTACTTATCAGATTGAGTCAGTAAAGTACTCAATTCTGATATAGTAAACAGATTGTCCGCTTCTTTTTTGTATCTTAAACTAAATATAGTAAATGAATATAGAAAAAGACTTTAAAAAAATAGTTACTGAGAATAGACCAAAAAAATGTTTGGGTGCTGATTTTCTACCACTTATTAAATGCGATAAACTTATAAACGCTCATTCAATACAAAATAATGGGGTCCTAGATTTTATAGCAAAGGGTTCCCAGACCATACTGCATAGAAGAATTGAATCGGATAAAAATCGACAGAGCGAACTAATTTATTTTGAAAAAATCGGTAGAAATGCAGCTACAACTTTTGGAAATGGCATGTGTGGTAATCACGACAAAGCACTTTTTGAATGTATAGAAGATCAAGATTTAGATATAAAAAATAAAAAACAGTTAATAACATTTGCAATTAGAAGCCTGCTTAAAGAGACTTATACAAAAGAACATATTACGGGTATTTCTAATACAGTTTTTAATGGGAATAATATGAATCCTCTTTTTATTGGCTATAAGCAAGCAAATAAAGTTCTAATAGGGACTCAGAAGAGTTTGCGTAAAATTTATGTACATGAAAAAAGAAAATACAAAGACTTTAAAAGTAAGGTCTTTATCTTTAATGCTGCTTATAAGATTGCCTGCAGTTCTTTAGTTTCAATATGGTTTGGGTTTAATGGGGAAAAAATTAGTTCTCAAGGTTTAAATTATAAAAAACAACCACTGTTATATGTAAATATTTTCCCGAGCAAAGGAAAAACTTATATTTTATTAAGTTTTTTAAAGGAAGATGAGTCGTCATTTCGAGAATTTTTTAAATATTTAAAATCACTAGATACAAATTCTCTAGAGTGTGCATTATCTGCAGTTATTATTTGTTATTGTCAAAATATGGTTATAAGTGATGCAATTCTAGAAGATAAAGATTTAGTAGAGAAAATAAACAAAATTACAAATGAAACAAATCTAGAATTTACATTTCAGCCTCGTGACATAACGGTACCCAATTACTTGAGAGAAATAGCAGATAGAGATGTTAATATATTTTCTGGTTTAATAAAAAATGATTAACTATATTATTTAAGGCGTAATATAATTACTATAATTTTATATCTGAGTTAAGATACAGACATGGAAGAACTTTCTCAAAATCAAACCCGTGAACAACAAACGACTATTCATAACAGGAATACCAACAGCTGGAAAATCATTTCTAGCAAAAAAACTTGCCGAAGAAGTTAATGGTATCTGCATATCTATTGATGATATGCGTGAAGAACTATCGAAAGATGAAAAATATAAAAAGTGGATCAATTATTATCTTGATCAAGATGAATATACATATTACACAACTACTACGTATGATGAGCAGTGGAAAAATTTAGTAACCCAATCTGAAGAATTATGGGAAGGGGTTCTTACAAAACTTGCTCAATATACTGATAAAGATAGACCTGTTATTTTTGAAGGAGTAAACATACTTCCCCACTTAGCATATAAAGATTTACAAATTCCTGGAATAGTAATAATCGGCAAATCTTTTGAAGAAACACTCGAGCGAAATATGCAAGAGCCACGCTGGGGCACAACTGAAGAATTACAAAAATTAGAAGCGGATGCATTTTTTAACGGTGAACGACTTCATTATAAAAATGAAGCAGAAAAATATGGATACCCGGTTTTTGAAACTCCTGACGAGGCTTGGGCAACAGCTGTTGATATTTTAACTAGCGACCAGATACATCTCTTTAATTAACCCAATATTTTATCTGCGGTCCCCTGCCAACTCGTTTAACCTTTTCAAGTTCTACTAATCGCAGTAAGGCTTGTCGAACTGTTGCAATAATTATTCCTGTTTCTTTTGCAATATCTATCGGACTTGCTTGTTTATGTATTACAAGATATTTCCATACTTCAAGTTGTTTGGGCGAAAGCGTATCTTCGAACCGCTCTTCTTGTAAATACACAAGAGCTCTCGTTGCTTGCTCTTTAACTACTGAAAGAAAATAATTAAGCCACGGCGAAATAGTGTCGCGTTCTGTTTTAAAACTTTCTTGAGATGTACGAAGTGCGTAATAATATTCATCTTTTCTTTGCTCGATAATTTGTTCGTGTGATACATACTGCACAAACTGATACCCTGATTGTAATAAAAGCATGTTTGTAAGAACACGTGACATACGACCGTTTCCATCTTGAAATGGGTGAATCTTTAGAAATTCTACAAGAAAATTTGAAATCACAAGAAGTGGATGAAAATATCTTTTTTCAAGTGCATCAAATGAATACTCAACAATTTCGGTCATTTCTTTTGGAGTAAGCCAAGCCGGTGTCGTCTCAAAAATTATTTGAGTAACTTCACCTTTTTCATTCGCAACACCGACAAGGTTTTCTTGTTTTTTATAGTTTCCTTTATGGAGTTTGTCTTTGTCAGAATATTTCATCAATTCATTATGAAGTGATGTGATAACACTTTCACGAAGTGCTAATGTTTGGTATGAATCAAATACATTTTGCAAAGTCTCAAGATATCCTTGTACTTCTTGAGAGTCTCGATCAGAGAATTTTGAAATCGACAAATTACTAAGAATCTTTTTAACATCTTCATCAGAAAGCTTTGAACCTTCGATACGAGTTGATGCACCAGCAGAAGTTATTAATACTGACTTTTTGAGACTTGTGATTGCTTGTGGAGACATTCGAAGACCCGACTTAAATTCACCCCTAATACCATCAATCTCAGCCAAAATAGCCACAATATGTGGCTCAGGTGTACTAATTCTTTTGTTGAATTTGTCTGTGTGTTCGTTCATAAGTGATATACCTTATATAGTAGATAGTATCAGATAGTAGTACATAGCACAACTATTCTACAAGAGTCACCTACCCTTAACCTCCTTCCACCCCCAAACCGCAAGGCTAAATTCAAAATGTTGGCATACTTAGATTTTCTTCAAAAGTCCCCTATTCTTCATGATATTTTTATAATCCCACTGAATAGCAGAAGCCTTCTTGAGCCACTTTTTCAAATGAGTTACTTTAATTTCTTTACTGTCAGTAAAAAATATTTCTGCGGCTTTAAATTTACCTTCAGGTTTTAAATCTTTCTCTTCAAAACTTTTTCCACTAAAAAACATGAGCGACACTTTACCACTTGCTCGCACAGAATATGACACGATTGGATTTCCATCCAAAAACCATACGGGGCTAGCATGCCACAATTTTGATTCACTTTTCTTTAAGTATGTATCTATATTTGTTTGCAGAAAAATACAGATATCTTTAATCTGTTTTGTTTGTAACTTGTTGTACTGAGATATAGTTGTGGCGGTGGTTTTTTGCATGAGTCTATATTTATCTTGCCATAGGTTATTCTTTTGAATTAAAATCTACCATCCATTCAATACCATATTTGTCGCGGAACATTCCAAAATATGATCCCCATAGACTGTCTCCTATTGGAAATTCAACTGCGCCACCGACTGATAAACCATTAAATATTCTGTCTGCCTCTTCTTTGCTGCTACAGTTTACTGAAATCTTACTTCTGTTTTCATTCTCATTTACTGTACCCATAAAAGAAGGAACGTCGTTACCCATCAACGTATTACCGCCAATCGGAAGTGCGATGTGCATTATTTTATCTGCATCAACATCTGTCACTTCAAACCCAGGATTTTGCATTTCTTTTAGACGAGTAACATTTGTAAACTCTCCACCAAAAACTGATTTATAAAAAGTGAATGCCTCAAAAGCATTGCCGTTAAAATTTATACTAGGATTAATTGTTGCCATGTTGATGTGTAGATTATGTGTAATAAATATATTTTATCATTTTTATGAACAGCGGGTTAGTGGTATAATTTTTGCATGGCAGTCGAAGCAGACAAACTACATTGGGAAGCACAAGAATACGATCATGAACCAAAAACAAAAGATTGGTTTTGGGCTTTGGGAATTATTACGGTATCAATTGCAATCGTCTCTTTTTTATATGACAATCTTTTATTTTCAATATTAATTATTGTCGCTGCGCTTGCAATGGGATTACATGCAAATCACAAACCTAAAAGAGTCTATTTTGAAATTAATAAAAAAGGAATCGCAATTGATGATCGTTTTTTTGCATTTAATTCTATAAAATCATTTTGGATTGAAGACAACGGATACGAACGACCGAAAATTTTAATTCGTTCACAAAAATTTAGTATGCCGTTTATTATCATTCCAACAGCTCCATTTGATGCAGCAAAGCCAGATATAATCCGTGATTTTTTGCTTAACTATATAGTTGAAGAAGAAATGCACGAGCCGATGTCTCAAAAAGTAATGGAGTATTTGGGCTTCTAAACATTTTTTATTTTAGCGATTTTTTGGGTTTTTAGTATTTTGTGATAATCTTTTTTTACTCCTCGTCGTTCAATGGATAGGACATGAGTTTGCGGAACTCAAAATCTAGGTTCGATTCCTAGCGGGGGGACAAGGAAATAAATATATTTTAAAAATCCAAAATAAAAACCTCTGATTAAAATCAGAGGTTTTTTATTTTTAATGACTATTTTGTCATTTTTGAAAGTCGAGACTTTTTTCGATCAGCAGTTCCCTTTTTAATAGTATTTCCTTTTGCTGCTTTGTCGATTGCTTTGTAGGCTTTTGGTAAAAGTTTCTTTGCTTCGTCTTTTTTTCCAGCGGCTACAAGTTTTTTTACTTCTTTAACAGAGTCTGTCAATTTCTTCTTTCGTCGAATATTGAACACTTGTTGTCGTTTTGACACTCGGAGTGCCTTTTTTGCTGATGATGTAATTGGCATATATGGCAGAAATATAACAGATATCGCAGTTTTCTGCAAATATTGCTATCATATAAACATGATTTCATCGCTCCGAGGCAAAATTGTTGATATTGAAGAAAAATCAATGGTTATAGAAGTTGCGGGTATTGGCTATCAAGTATGGTCTACTTTTGAGTGTCTCGAGACCCTTCGACAAAAAGCAGATACTGAAGAAGAGGTAGTGCTTTGGGTTCATCATGTGGTTCGCGAAGACTCAGAAGACATCTATGGATTTAGTGGAAAAGAAGAACGAAACTTTTTTGAACTTTTAATTTCAATTTCTGGGATTGGTCCAAAAACTGCTCTTGGTGTTCTTTCGGTTGCAAGTGTTCAGACAATTAAACAAGCAGTGGCTACTGGCGATGCGACGATGCTTACTAAAGTTGCGGGAATTGGAAAAAAGAATGCAGAAAAAATAATGCTTGAACTTCGAGGAAAATTTGACGATGAAGAATTTTCATCGAATATGAAAGATGAAATAGAATCAATAGAGGCGCTTCGCGCCTTAGGCTTCGACAGTAAAGCAGCTCGCGACGCCCTAAAAGATATTCCAAAAGAAGTTACAGAAACTCGTGATCGAATTAGACACGCTCTTAAGTTATTAGGAAAATAACAAAACGCATTTGTTGTACAAAATAATTTAAATAATAATTTTTACTATGCCCGAATTACCCGAAGTTCATACAACAGCAACTGGTCTAAATAAAACAGTTTCTGGATTTACGATTACTGATGTATGGACTAATTACAATAGTGCATTTTATTCTGAAAAAGAAAATATAAAAAATCCTACTTATTTTAAAAAGTTTCGTACAAAAATTATTGGCAAAAAAATAATATCTGTTTCGAGACGAGCAAAAAATGTTTTGATTCATCTTGAAGGAAACCTCACAATATTAATTCACATGAAAATGACCGGGCATGTTTTATGTGGAAAATTTGAACAACAAAAAAGTACTGACCCTGAAATTAAAAAAGATCCGTGGAAGCCTGTTTCAAAGACGGGTCCGCTTGCGGACCCATTCAACCGCTTCATTCGTCTCGTCTTTACGGTATCTGATAAACGTAGCAACATTTCCCATATTGCCTTGTCAGATATGCGTCGATTTGCAAAAGTAACTTTGCTCAACACCGACTCACACCTTGATTCTGTAGATTTACAACACTTAGGACCAGAGCCTTTAGAAAAAAGTTTTACCTTAAAAGAATTCATATCTCGAATTCAAAAGAAACCAAACGGAAACATAAAAACTGTTTTGATGGATCAATCATTGATCGCTGGTATTGGAAATATTTATTCAGACGAAATTTTATGGCGAAGTAATACCAACCCCGAAGAAAAAGTAAAAAACATAAAAACAGAAACGTTTGCAAATATGTTTACCGCAATAAAAGAAACCTTAAAAAAAGGAATAAATTTTGGCGGTGATTCAATGTCAGATTATCGAAATATCGATGGCGAGCGAGGAAAATTTCAAGCGCACCACAATGCATATCGTCTGACCAATACACCTTGTAAAAAATCAAATTGTAAAGGCATCATCACTCGAAAAATTGTCGGTGGTAGAAGTGCACATTTTTGTAACATACATCAAAAATTGCAAAAATAATTAAAAATTTAAATTATAGTATTCTCAATATTAAATTTTCAACATTCTGTAAATCGCTACACCGTACGCAACCGAAACATTTAAAGATTCTTTCTGCCCTTTCATTGGTATCTCACAAATAATATCTACTTTCGATAAAATATTTTTAGGAATCCCCTCTGCTTCTTCACCTAATATAAGCGCAAACTTTTTATGTTTTGAAACTGTAAACTTTTTGTAATCAATCGATGTTTTATCTTGTTCAAGTGCAACAATGGTGTATCCTTCTTTTTTTAATTTCGTGATTATTGGTGTAATTGTTTTTGCGTATTTCCACGAAACTGTTTTATCGGCACCAAGCGCTGTCTTAGAAATTGCATCATCTTCGCGACCAAATCGGTCAATCGGAGCAGGTGTGGTACCAACAAAAATAAGTTTAGAAACTCCAACCGCATCAGATGTTCTTAAAATAGAACCCACGTTATGTCGACTACGAAAATTATAGGCGACCACAACACACGAAGCGTTACCTGACCGAGCTTTTTTAGATTTTTGAGGTTCTAATGAGGCATTTTTGTTCATAATATCAATAGTGTACAATAAAAGAATGTTAACGAGTATATTTCCGGTATTTTATCAGAATTCACAATATGGGCTTTTAATCCTCCGAGCGGTGGTTGGGATCATTTTTTGTATACGAGGAGGCTCAACTTTACAACAACGATGGGGTGAGAAATTCATACTTTTCACGGAAATTAACTTCCCTTTCCCTCGATTTTTTACAATCGCAACAGCTTGTGTTGAAATCCTCGGTGGGCTTTTTTTGATTCTCGGTTTCTATTTTCAAGCAACCTCTTTTACACTCGCAATCATGATGCTCGTCGCAGCATGTATCAAAATTAAACAACACGATCTTCTTAAAGAAAGTTATTTGGTATACGAAATCCTCTTTACAATCTTGGTTGCTTTTTTGTTTTTAGGCCCCGGACCACATGCATTAGAGCTTCTTCTATAATAAATCTATCGCAAACCCGTTATAAGATAGTTATAAAAGTTCTAAAAAATTGCATTTTGTTGATATTTTGTGTATATTTCTCGTTATCCGCTCGTAGCTCAGTCGGTAGAGCACCTGCCTTTTAAGCAGAGGGTCACAGGTTCGATTCCTGTCGAGCGGACAATTATTTTTAGAGTTTCTTTTGTTAGTTTCTTCAGTTTATCTTTAGAGCGAAAGAATACTTTTTTCGAGGGCAAGATTAAAATCAAGCTCACCTCGATGTGCCTTATGATACATATCAACAAAGTCTACTGAAATACTAGTGATTTCTTTTTCTGAAAAATAATTTGTCGAGGTTTTTGCCTTTGACCACACAAAAGGTTTAAGCCCTGCGTCGTCTGCTGTTTTTGCTTTATACGCCAAAAGAATATTTTTGATTTGCCAAAATAATACACCATGAATTTCTTCAGCTGCAATATTTTTTTTGCGCGCTTCTAAAAAAATCTCCCAAGCTTTTAATTTATTACGAGTACCAAATGCATCAGCTAATGAAAAAATATTAAATTCAGCACCCGGACCGTACGCTGGTTTTTTAGAAATTTTTGATGGGTACGGAAGAACTTTTTGAGCAATATCTGAAATTATTTTTAGTGTTTTTTCATCGCAGTCGGCTTCAGTCCAAATAAAAATATTCTCTGAAGCCTCTAATTGTTCAAGCGATTCAAGGATTAAATCTTTTACGTCTGACTTTTTTGCATCGGCGGTTGAGAGCGCATGGGAAACCCTTACAATATATCGTTCGTTAAATAATGCTTGCGATTGAGTGTATTCAATAATCCGATCAGAAGTAATTTGTTCGGCAGACATTTCAACAACAAGTGCGTCTGGTTTTTTTGCGCGCATTCCTGCTACAAGCTCTTGAGCTTTTGCGATAACAGGTTCTGTTTCTCCGTAAATAAAGTAAAGCATGAATATAAACTAATCTTAAATTTATTATACCTTAGGCATTATTTCATTGCTCCCCAATTAGTTCCCAATGAAGAATTTGCTTGAATTGGCACACCTCGAGTATTTTTCATATCGGTTGCGACTGATTCCATAATTTTTTTAAATATTTCTGCGGTTTGTTCTGCATCTTTTTCTGGAATTTCAAAAACAAGTTCGTCGTGAATTTGTAACATCAACTTTATATCACCTTTTTTTAATTCACCGTCAGCAACTTTTTTATTCACATAATCGTAAATTCTTCGCATCGCTATTTTAATAATGTCTGCCTGTGTTCCTTGAATCGGCGCATTAATAGCCATTCGCTCTGCTGCGGCTCGAATAAATGGTAATCGTGATTTTATACCTTCAAAAAATCTTCGACGTCCAAACATGGTTTCTGTGTATCCGTGTTTGAGTGCAAAGGCTTTTACTTCAGTTAAATATTCTGCAAGCCGACTGAAAGTTTTAAAATAGTCATTATAAAATAATTGGGCCTCGTCTCGAGTTCCTCCTAAATTTGTTTTAAGCGCATTAACACCCATACCATATAAAATTCCAAAGTTAATTACTTTGGCTTTTCGTCGCATATCTTTTGTTACTTCAGCAAGAGAAACATTAAATACAAATGCGGCGACCGAGGTATGAACATCTTCCCCTGTTTTAAAAATCTCAATTAATTTTTCATCCCCCGAAAGCATTGCAGCAATTCGAAGTTCAACTTGAGAATAGTCAATCGCTAAAAGCATTTTTCCTTGTGGTGCAATAAAAGCTTTTCTAATATTTCTACCGAGCTCTGTTTTGATTGGAATATTTTGCAAGTTAGGTTCACTTGAAGACATTCGCCCTGTCGCTGCTCCTGTTTGTGAAAAATATGCATGCAGTCGACTATCAGATTGAATCAATGTTGGAATCGCATCAATATATGTTGAAAGTAATTTTGATAATTCTCGATGTTGTAAAATAAGAGGAACAATTGCATGTGCATCAACTAATTTTTCAAGTTCAGATTCTTTGGTTGATTTAACTCCTGTTGAAGTTTTTTTGTGATTCTTTACGGCGAGACCCATTTTATCAAATAATACTTCGCGTAATTGTTTTGGTGACGCAATATTAAATTCCATTTCGGCTTCGTTGAAAATCTTTTTTTCGAGTTGTTTTACTTGTGCGTGATATTCTTTTGAAAGTCGAGAAAGTTCATCTGCATCAATTAAAATACCGTCCTCATGCATTTGATTAATTACTGGCATTAGGGGCAATTCGATATTGTCATATACCGTTCGTAGTCCTTGTGCATCAAGTGCTTCAAACACTTTTTTTGAAGCTTTCTCAAAATCAGTTTCACCAGCAAATCGGTAAATATCTTCAAGTGTTGGATTAGTAACGTTGGAATCAAGAACCCAAACACCAAGCGCTACTTTGTCGATTTCTTGTTGAGAAATTCCCATTGGTAAGACGTTGGCCATTATTTGACTGTCAGACTTTTTTTCTTTTTTTGCAGAAGCTTCTTTAGTTTTCGTAGAATCTTTTGAAGTTTTTTCGGCGCCGGCTTCTGTCGATTGTTTTGCATCTGTTTTTTCTTCAGTTTGTGTTTCGTTTTGTGTGTTTGAAAAAACTTCTTTTACACGAACAATTAAACTTCTAAATTCAAGTGTCTTAAAAAGTTCAGAAACTTTTTCAATATCAACTGACTCTCGCCATGATTTTTCAGGAAGTGAAAATTCTATCGGAGCATCACGGCGAATCGTTGCCAACATTTTGCTAAACGCTGCATCGTCTTTTCCATTTTTTAAAAGTTCAACAATACGATCTTTGATTCCTGCTTTCTTCATTTTTTCAGCACCATCTTTTGATTCAAGAACTTTATAAATATCTTCGATAGTTCCAAAATTTGTAATCAAATCGGTTGCAGTTTTTTCACCAATACCTGCAATTCCAATAATATTATCTGAAGGGTCGCCACGTAATCCTTTATAGTCAGTTAATAATTTTGGTTCAAAACCAAATCGTTCTTTTACGGCATCTTCATCGTACAAAATTGTATCTTTAATTCCCTTTTTTAAAGTAAATACTCGAACCTTTTTTCCTTCAATTAATTGCATCGTATCCATATCACCTGAAGCAATAATAACTTCAGCTTTTTTGTCGTGTGCTAATTTTTCTACAATTGTTCCCAACATATCGTCGGCTTCAAAACCAACAAGTTCATACATCGGAATATTCATTGCAGTTACCACATCTTTTGAGCGAATGATTTGTTCAATAAGTGCACTGTCTGTTTTCTTTCGTCCTGCTTTGTATGCGTCATATGCAATATGTCGATATGTTGGTTGTGGCAAGTCAAAACAAGCACAAATATAATCTGGTTTAAGGTCGGTAATAATACTCATTACCATTGTAGAAAGGCCGTACAACGCGCCCGTTGGCTCACCTTTACTTGAAGAAAAATCAGGTAACGCATGATATGCTCGATGCAAAATCGCATGCATATCAAGCAAAATTATTCGGTATGATCCTTGAGTTGGTTTAGAAAGTTTCATAATAAGTATGTTGGTGTCTTATATTTTATAAAAAGTATTACGCATTAGTTTTAATATACACCTTTCTATAATTAACTGCATCGGGATTATTTTTGTCTTGTTCTACGTGTTTAATGTCGATATCAATAAAAAAAGTTTCTTGATTTTTCTCGATCGAAACTTTTTTTAGTTCATCAAAAATATCTGCAACAATTTCTGGCCATTCGATACAAGTAATTGTCGAAGGTTTTGTAGCATATTCAATGAAATTTATTTTTTTAAGCTCGTCTGAATTTTTTAATCGATACGCATCAACGTGTAAAAAGTTTTTTGGTTCATTTAAAAATAATGCGTCGTATATTTTCATAATTACAAATGTTGGACTTTGCAAATCTTCAACAACACCAAGTGTGCGGGCAAGTGTTTGGGTAAATGTTGTCTTGCCCGCACCGAGTTCACCAGATAACCGAATAATTACACAAGCCTCTTTATCTGCAGTTATAGTTGTGTTTGTAGGTTTGTTTGTGTTTATGTTTGTATTAAAAATATTTTTTAAGCACAGAACAACTTGAGGAATAACCTTTTCTTGAAGTTCAAAAATTGAATGAATATGTATTTCAGTTTGAGCCATAGCCCTATTTTAGCACGTAGAATTAGTAGGTATATAAGATATATAAAAGACAAACGGCACACCTTTTTGGGGTGAGCCGTTGTTGTTTTTGTCAGATATTTTTCCCAATCTGACTTAGGGATGTAATGCTATCGGGCAACCTGCCCGTTTGTTTTTGCGGCAATGAAGGCTTGGCCTGCTGGTGTGATGACCACCTCAGCAGCAAAGGTTTGACCGCTTACCACGACCGATTGGTCGGGGTAGCAACGAACTTTGGCGCCGGATTTCAAGGTCCGAACCGGAGGTTCGTTCCGTTGACCGGACTTTAGAACTTCATACGCGACGTGGGTAAGCCCATTGCGTTGTGAAGACCAGACCAGACCACAGTCACCATCTTTCGACCAGACTTGCTGGCCGTTGATAAGAACAACGTTTCCGTTGCTCATCACACTACTTGCCGGAGCAGGTTGAGCGACGACTGGAACAACCGGTGCAACTTGCTGAACCGCTACAGTTGTAGCAGGAGCAGGTGTTGTAGGGGCCGGAGCAATAACGACTGAGGCTGGCTTTTTGACCAGCTCAGCAATTGCCTTTTGCGCTTCGTCGAGCTTGTTCGACTGCGCAGTGAGAGTAGTCGCGACGCCGATAAGGGCATTAGCGACCTTATCGTTACTCACGGTATTGGCAGCAATCGCGGCCTTGGCTTCAGCGGCAGCATCTGCTGCTGCTTTCACCTTGGTGGTAATCGTTGGAAGGTCGCCTTCCTTGATAGTGACGGCGACTTGGGCTTTGGTGTTCTGTTGCCAGATCACAATACCGAAGCCTGCAATGACGAGAAAGATGATGAGTATCATCCACCCAAAATTGTTTGGTGCGCTGTCCATTTTATGGCCAGCTGTTTCTTTCTGTTCATCGGTCACGGTCACGGTGTCGGTGTCGGTGTTGGTAGTTTTTGGTGCTTTATCAGCCATAACAGGTTGGATAAAACTCTATCCTTTTCATTGTCGCAGATTTCTCTGCAAGAAGGTCTTCATGATCCGTAGATCAAACCAGACGGGTTCAAATAATCGCTTTCGGCGACCAAAAGTGTGTTCTTCTTTGCTATTTCGACTCTGAAGATTACTCTTCCTCGGTCAAAAAATTGATATAGCATTACATTTCAAAGGACTGTTTTACTCTGGGTATATTATAGCATACTTTACTATATTGTCAATACTTATCCAAAGAAATAACCGCTGGTCTTTTTGATATGATCTCAAAGAAACAGCGGTTATGCGTGCTTAGACTTCCCTTTTTACAGGGGTGAGTTGTTGCCTTTTCGGCTCTCCTCTAAGCAGGAGATGTGAGTTTATTGCACTTGGACGAAGCCTTGAGCAGAAAGATCACTTAATGCGACCCAACCTTGCCCGTTCACCCAAATAGTGTTTGGGGGTTGAATTCCCCCTTGAACCATTTGCACAGCTTGTGTTGGCGCAACAGTCAAAACTTGTGACTGCGACTGAACACAAGCTACTGAAGTCGAAACTCCGGATACAACTGTGTATTGACTAGGGGCTAATACTCCCGTCGTAACAGTCTGACTTCCGCCACACGAGCAAGCACTTGTTATGCCGGCAGTGTGGCCGCAACCACAGGCATTGTGATGGCAATTGTCGCCACACCCGGACGGCATGGAACGTTTTACCGAAGCAGTCGAGGACTTGGTCGATTTTTCGATCACACGAACTCGGTCGCGATAAACAATTTTTGGCACCTCGACCACTTCACGCCTGATAACTACTGGACGCGGTGGTGTTGTGAGACAATCAGCCGGACGATACTGTTCGCACCGAGGGGAAACAACTTGTTTTCCGGAACCACCATAACCACCGTAGCCTGAAGACCTTCCAGCTAAAGTGGGCATTTGCTGCCGACTTTGATACTGAGGTTGTTGTGGAAAATAGCCTTTTCCTGACGACCCTTGTTGACGATTCTGCGGATATCCCTGTGGATACCCTTGCTGTCCCTGAGGACGAGTGTTCGAACCCGTAAGCGAGGGAAACGTCCGACGATATTCGCCGGTGTTAACACCTGGTTGCCACTGGCTATAGTCGCCATTGATTGGCCGAACGCCACCACCAACTGAAAAGCCGGGGTAGCTGACTCCGCCTTGCTGAGGGCGTTGTTGTGCTTGAGTTTGAGCGGGCGCCAACATGGCGACCGTGGCGATGAAGAGAGCTGTAAAGCTCGTGAGACGATTTAGGATTTTCATTTCAGTAAGCCAACGGAGGTATTTGTTATTCCGTCGGCACTTTGGTTTTTTGTTGATTCTTGTGACCACTTAATTATTGTGGTCTCAAGAGGTTAGATCGTCAGCGAACTTAAAGCTTTTCACGCACCTTGGTAGGGCATAATAAACTCACGTTTGCTGGACGAATGACTGCCGCTTTTTTGGAAATCCTCATTAAAAACAATGCGTTTAAATTGTGTTTAACTTGGGTCGGTCTCAAAAAGCTCCATTCATTCGTCCAGCAGTTATCAAAGAACACTTTTTTACTCTTGTAGTATTGTATCACACTTTAAGATAATAGTCAAATACCCTAGGGGTATATTAAAAACTATAGATTTTACTTTTAATCCACTAAAACTTCATTAGTGTTGTGTAAAAATTAAAAAACATGCAACAAAAAATCCCTTTAAACATCAAACGGTTGTTTGACGAATTTAAAAAACTTCCAAAGGGAGTCTTTGTACCCAATCCAAACGGACTAATAAAA
>JAYTUJ010000046.1:0-5028 GCA_043744615.1 bacterium | reverse complement strand
AAAACAAGGAAAAATTCCTGCTGTTTTTTATGGTAAAAAAGAACCTTCAACTGCTATTACTGTTTCAAAAGTAGATTTTGATAAGGTATTTAAACAAGCTGGAGAATCAACAGTGGTTATCCTCAAAGGTCTTGGAGAAGACAAAGAATGTCTTATCCACGAACTTGATCTCGATCCAACAACTGACATCGTTCGACACGCAGACTTTTATATTCTTGAAAAAGGTAAAAAAGTTCAAGTTTCTATTCACCTCGAATTCGTTGGGGTTTCAGCCGCTGTTAAAGAAATGGGTGGAGTTCTTATTAAAGTTCTTCACGAAGTTGAAATCGAAGCACTTCCAAAAGACCTTCCACATAGTATTGACGCCGATATATCAAAAATTGTTGATTTCCATACACCACTTCATGCAAAAGATCTTTCTCTTCCAGCTGGTGTAACACTTGTTACTGACTCTGAAGAAATTGTAGCCGCAGTTAACGAAGCAAAAGAAGAAGTAGAAGAATTAACTCCAGCATCTATCGCTGATATCGAAGTTGCAAAGAAAGGTAAAGAAGCTAAAGAAGGAAGTGAAGACGCAGCAGACGCAGACGCAAAATAGGTTCTACTGAGCTATCAGATACTCTTTCGAGAGACTCTTTATTTTGGTATAATAAGAAGCATGAATCGTTTTCGACGACCCATGCTTCTTTTTTTATCAAACCTCTGTTTGGTACTGACTTTGCTATTGCCTTTAGCTTCACCCGTAGCAGTCTATGCATTAACTGAATCAGAAATTTCTGCAAATGAAGCCGATTTACGAGCACAACTTGCACAAATTGAATCTCAAATAAAAGACCAAACAGTTATTTTGTCTCAAGAACAAGCTAAAGGAGTATCGATTGTTCGCGATATTGCTATTCTTGATGCTCAAATAACTCAGGCAAAATTAAAAATAAAAGCACACGCTCTTACAATTGATAGACTCGGAAAAGACATACAAAATCGGACTGTAAAGATTGGTGAATTAACCGACAAAATTAATAAAGGAGAAGAATCTTTGTCAGACATTATTCGCAAAACTGATGAAATCGAAACTCATTCGATCCAAGAAATTATTTTAAGTGATCAAGCGTTGTCTGAGTTTTTGCTCGACCTTGATTCGTTTCGATTAGTTCGTGAATCGCTGGCGAAGTTTTTCGGACAAGTGGTTGAAGCAAAAGACCAAACCGAAAAAGAAAGAACCCAGCTTGATAATAATCGCCGCGAAGAAGTGTTTCGAAAAGTAAACGTTGAAGAAGAAAAAGCAAGTATTGATAAAGACGAAAAAGAAAAAAAACGTCTTTTAGGTTTAAGCCAAGACAAGCAAAAAACATATCAAAAAAATCTTACGAGCGCGCAACAAAAAGCTGCTCAAATAAGAACCGCATTATTTGCATTGCGTGATAGTGCGGCGATTCCGTTTGGTACTGCCCTTGAATATGCAAATGAAGCATCACAAAAAACAGGAATTCGCCCCGCATTTTTGCTTGCAATTTTAACTCAAGAAACAAACTTAGGTGCAAACGTAGGAACATGTTATATGACTGATCCAGTTACCGGAAACGGAATTCGAATTAAAAGTGGTGATGCGGTAACGGGTGTGATGAAACCAAGTCGTGATGTTCAACCATTTTTAGATATTACAAAAAAAGTTGGACGTGATCCGTTTAAAACAAAAGTATCGTGTCCGTTTTCTGTGGGGTATGGGGGAGCGATGGGTCCTGCACAGTTTATTCCTTCAACATGGGTTTTATTTGAAGACCGTATTCAACAAATGCTCGGCACATCAATTGCAGATCCATGGAATGCAGAACATGCATTTATGGCCTCAGCTATTTATCTTTCTGATCTCGGTGCAAGTAATCAAAGTGCGAGTGCAGAAAAAAATGCGGCATGTAAATATTATTCTGGAAAAAAATGTAGTGGCAGTAATACATTTTACGGCACACAAGTTATGTCGAAAGCTGACAACATTCAGCAAAACATGATTGATCCTTTGAAAGGGTACTAATGTTGAGTACGAAGCCGACTTGTCACTTGTTGAACTTATTTTAGAATTTGTTGATTTTTTCTTTATATTGTGATTTAATGTTGACAGCGGGGTAGAGAAGTAGTATCTCGAGAGGCTCATAACCTCTAGGCGTTGGTGCAATTCCAGCCTCCGCAACACGCATTAGAACTAAAAACAACGAAAAAACATTGTTTTTTCGTTGTTTTTATATTATATTGTGCATACATATTCTGCGTTGGGGTATGATATTCGGTACACATGTCGGGGTAGCTCAGTTGGTAGAGCACAGGACTCATAAGCCTGGGGTCGTGGGTTCGATCCCCACCTCCGACACAAATAAATAATTGTTTTGAAATTGCATAAAAGTATGTATAATGTAGGAACAAGTTTGCGGCTGTAGCTCAACGGTAGAGCACTCCCCTGTCACGGGAGAGGCCGTGGGGTCAGCACCCATCAGCCGCGCAATTCGAATCGAAAAAGACCCTGGTAAATCAGGGTTTTTTTCTTTAGAGTGATAGAGTGTAGAACTATGTTAATATTTAACTATATGAAAACCCACATAATAATGCACGAAAGTTTTGAGTCTCCGGCAGCGATTGAGATTTGGGCAAAAGACAGAGGTTGTGAAATAACTTATACAAGATTATATAGTGGAGATATTTTTCCAGAGGAATGTAATTTTGATTTTCTGGTTATTATGGGAGGACCTCAATCTCCATCTACAACCATCGAAGAATGTTCTCATTTTGATGCACAAAAAGAAATCAGTTTTATTAAAAAAGCTATTGATCAAAATAAAATATTGCTCGGAGTATGTCTCGGTGCTCAATTTATCGGTGAAGCTTTAGGTGCTACATTTGATCATAGTCCAAATAGGGAGATTGGTGTGTTTCCAGTTACTTTAACAGAAGATGGAAAACAAGATTCTATTTTTGGAAATTTTCCAGAAAAATTTATGGTCGGTCATTGGCATGGTGATATGCCAGGGCTTACTCCAGAGTCAAAAATACTCGCAACAAGTGAAGGGTGTCCAAGACAAATAGTTCGTTACACCTCAAAAATATATGGTTTTCAATGTCATTTTGAATTTAACATTGATGCTATAAATGGAATGATAGAAAACAATTCTCATGAATTGGAAGAGTATAAAAACCTACCTTATATACAAACAGCAGATCAATTGAAGGCGTATGACTATTCAGAAATGAATAAATCACTTTTTAATTTTTTGGATAAGCTGACAGGTGTGAAGATATAGTGTGAATTACCGGGGAGTAGATTTTAAAAGATCTGGAATGTAAATATATCCTTAATATAATTCACAGGTTTACTTCCAGATGTTAAAATTGATTCTATGGATACAAAGAAACAGATTCTAGATTCTCTTGATTTTCGTTATGCATGTAAAGAGTTTGATGTCCTGAAGAAAATATTAGACGATGATTTTAATGTAATTTTAGAATCTGCTCGCATGTCTCCCAGTTCATTTGGTTTTGAACCTTGGAAAATTTTAATACTTGATGATTTATCTATTAGGGAGAAAATAAAACCGTTTTGTTGGGGAGCAAAGACTCAGCTAGAAACAGCAAATCATTTCATAATATTGTTGGCACGTAGTGGCAACGACATGAGGTTTAATTCAGAGTATATAAAAGACACTATGATAAATCTCCAAAAAAGCCCTGAAGATATTGTTGTTAACCGATTAAAGAGGTTGAAAGATTTTCAGCAAAAAGATTTTGAGATCAATGATGACAGGTCTCTTTTTTCTTGGGCATGTAGACAAGTTTATATAATACTAGCAAACATGATGTCATCAGCTGCTTTGCTTAAGATAGATTCTTGCCCGATAGAAGGGTTTAATAAAAAAGAAGTTGAAAAAGTATTGAAAGATGAAAATCTACTAGACATTAATCATTTTGGGGTCGCTTGTATGGTAGCGTTTGGCTACAGAACTTCTCCTCCCAAAAAGGAAAGAACAAGAAGATCTATACACGACATTGTTCAATGGATTAAATAGTAAAGTTTGGAATATGAATACACTTTATTCTCCGTGGTCACAGTTCTCACATCGTTCTGCATTCAGAATTGTTAATATTAGATATATTTGCTAATCTACACTCATGCAATCAAAGAGCTTCCGACAATCAAATAATATTGTAGCGATTATTATTCAGCCTTCCGATGGAGGTCTTATTTGCGTCTAATTTTCGATAATCAAAAGTAGATACAAATCAGCCCTTCATCGGGGCTGTTTTTTTATTAACTAAAATTGTAAGAATGGAAAAAATGAAAAAGATAGAAAAAATAGAAACTGATAAAGCACCAAAAGTTTTGGGTCCGTATTCACAAGCAATTATCAGTAACGGCTTTGTATTTTGTTCTGGTCAAATCGGAATTAGTCCGCTTACCAACGAACTTGTAAAAGGTGGCATTGTGAACGAAACAAAACAGACGCTAGATAATTTAAAAGAAATTTTAAACAAAGCAAAAATAGATATTTCACAGGTCATTAAAACAGAAGTGTACTTAAAGAATATAGATGACTTTAATGAGATGAACAAAATATATGCCGATGTATTTACTTCATTACCGCAACCAGCACGAGTGACTGTCGAAGTTTCAAAATTACCAAAGAATGCATTAATAGAAATCTCTTGTATTGCTATAAAAAATTAGAATAAAAATAAAATCATGAATATAAAATTAATAGAAGAAGCTTACGAAAGGTTAAAAGACGTCGTCAGCAAAACACCGCTCGAGCTTAACAAAAGATTATCAGAAAAATATAAAGCAAAAGTTTATCTTAAGCGTGAAGACTTGCAAATAGTACGTTCGTATAAAGTAAGAGGCGCATATAATCGAATGTCTTTTTTAAGTTCAAAAGAAAAAGCAAAAGGTATCGTGTGTGCGAGTGCAGGTAATCATGCGCAAGGTGTTGCCTTTAGTTGTGAGAAATTAAATGTAAAAGGGTGGATATATATGCCAGAAAATACACC
>JAYTUJ010000045.1:0-5160 GCA_043744615.1 bacterium | reverse complement strand
GTATTGTTCAATTTTATGGGTAAATACATCAAGATACAAAACTCCGTCTGAGAATGAATTCAAAAAATCTGCATCGTGAGAAATTACCAATACAGTTTTTTTATAATTTTTAAGAAAATCTGTGAGATGTTCAATTCCTGCTTTATCAAGATTGTTTGTTGGTTCATCAAGTAATAAAATATCAGGATCTTGAATTAATGCAGATGCCAAAAGTAATCGTGCTTGTTGCCCTCCAGAAAATGATTTTACAATTCGGTCGTGCGGAGCAGATAATTGAACGACTTCTAATATTTTATCAATACGAGGATCAATATCGTAGATTACTTTTGAAAATCGTTTTGCAAAAAATTCTCGAATAGTTAAGTCCATTTCAGTTCGAGGAATAACTTGTGGAGCAGTAGCAATTGAAAGTTGTTGGCTTAAATTTATTTTTCCTGCCTCTGGTTGTGAAGTACCGGTAATAAGCCCAAAAAGGGTTGATTTTCCAGCTCCATTTTGACCCATTAGGGTTACTTTCATTCCTCGGCGCACAGAAAAGGTAGCCTCTTCTAAGATAGGTTTATTAGAGCCGTATTCAAACGACACGCCTTCAAATCTGATAACAACTTCATTACTAGCCATAGTACTAGAAGATTACACTATTTTTGCTAAAAAACGAAATTTTAAATGCAAAACAATATTTCTACTTGAGATTTTCATTAACTTTTTGTAATAAAAAGTTAGGTTCAATGTCAGATTTTTGTAAAAAGATAGTTACCTTTTCATTGAGTGCATGAACTAGATCCATTGATTTTAATGAATTAGTGAGGACAATAAAAAATGTTTGTGCAATTTCTGGAGTAGCTCGAACTTTTTCAATCAAATCAAGGCCCGATTCCCCCGGCATAATTATATCTGTAATTACTAAGTTTGGTTTTTGAGTAGTAATAATTTCAAATGCATGTTGGCTATTTTCTGCACTGATCACATGAATATTATTTTTTGTAAATAAATCAGTTAACAGCATTCGAAATGCTGGTTCATCGTCTACAATTAAAACTGTTTTTTGTTTGTTGTGTTCCATTATTTAGTATTTAAAGTAACCTTAAAAGTTGTTCCTTTATTGATCTCTGAACTACATTCTATCACTCCTCCGAAAAATTCAATAATCTTTTTAGTCATGTATAATCCAAAACCTGAGCCACGCACACCTGATCGTTTTGCATTTTCGGCTCGAAAAAAACCATCGAATATGTTTTTAATTTCTTTTTTAGAAATTCCTATTCCCTGATCTTCAATTACGATAACTTTTTTAAGACCTTCTGACGAAAGCGTAACAAAAACAGTACTTCCTTGAGGGCTATACTTTATTGAATTACTTAATAAATTAATAAACACTAATTCTAATTTTTCTATTTCTCCCAAAACAAGGCAAGGTTTTTTAAGATATTCAGAAAGGTTAATTGAGATATTTTTTTGTTTCTGCATATCTTTAAGCGCTTCAATAGCTTTTACTATCGAAATTGAAACATCTACCAATTGAAATTTTTGGTGGTCAATAATATTATGTTCAGTCGCAGTGGTAACTAACACTGAGTTTGTCATTGTAATCAGACGAAGTGTCGATATTTTTATTTCTTCAATTTCTTTTTTTACATTTTCATTAATTTCAGAATTTTCTACAAGCATACTTAATCGCCAACGCATAAGCGACAATGGTGACCGAAGTTCGTGTGCAGCAAGCGTAATAAAATCAGATTTTATTTGAATAATCTTTTTTTCTTTTTTTCGTAACCGATATGTGGCTATTATAATAATTAAAAAGAATATTGTTACAATAGAAGTGAGTAAAATAACACTATATAAAATTCGATAATGTGCAGCTGAATCAATATCAATACCAACTGCATATATTACATTTCCTGATGAATCAAATACAGGAACAAAAGCAGATATCCATGAACCCCATCGATCGGTATATGGCCCTAATGTATGTGCTTCACCTTTATTAAAAGTATCATATAGCCCTGTGGGAGCTTCAGTATATTGTTGTCCGAGCGGTGAAGAATCAGGCGAAGATGCGGGTTCAGAATCTGCAATAAAATAAATCTTTTTTTCTTTTTGCACCATAACATACGTAAAACGAGTATCGCTATTGTATGAAGAAATTTTTATTAAACTGTTTTTTAAATTAAGATAATTTTGATTTGATACGTCTGGTGTTGTAATAGAAAGCGTACTTAATTGGTCAAGGTCAATTAATGAAGAAATTATATTTGCTCGCGAAATCAGTGAATTTAATTCATCTTTATGAAAATAATTATACAGAAAAAAACCAGTGCCGATACCGATTGCTAATATAAAACAAAAAATAGTAGAAAAATAAAATAAATCTTTTTTCATTACTATTAGTATACTACTTAACTTGTTCTTTTTGAACTCTCGATCAAAGAAATTGCATTGTCAAAACTTCCTGCTTTTGTAACATGATGTCCGTTCACAAACATGATTTCATCTGCTTCTTTAATTGTATTTAATCGATGGGCAATAATTACTTTTGTAGTTTCTTTTGGTAAGGCTTCGAGTGTTTTATTAAGCAGTGCTTCGGTTACCGTATCAATGTTTGCTGTTGCTTCATCAAGAATAAGTAATAATGGCTGACGTAAAATTGCTCGCATAAAAGATACTAATTGTTTTTGACCAATACTTAAACCAACCCCCGAGCCTTGTGTAATTACTGTTTGAAGTCCCCCGTCAAAACGTTCAATGACTTCAGAAAACCCTTTTTGATCTAAAAGTTTTTTTAGCTCTTCATTGCTCATGTCTTTTAATTCATCGTTTCCGTATCGAATATTATCTGCAACTGTTCCTGAAAACAAAATTGGGTCTTGTAAAATTACACTAATTTGCTGTGCGCGTTCTTCATGTGTGTACGAACAAATAGGCTTACTATTAAGATATACAACGCCTGATGTTGGATCATACAAATGAGCCATTAAACTTGCCAATGTAGATTTTCCACCGCCTGTTGGGCCAACAAGTGCGTATGTTTTTCCTGCTTCAAAAGCAAGTGTTGCGTTCTCGATGACCATTCGATTATCTTCGTATCCAAAAGAAACATCATTAAGTTCCATTCGTAAATTATTTTTTGGAACTGTTTTTAACATTTCTTCTGTTGGACTCATTTGAAGATTATTTTTTAATCCAAACACTTCTCGGATTCGAGACCACGCTGCCGTTGAAATTTGAATCGTACCAAAAATAGTTGCCAGGATTCTTAACGGATCATAAAATTTTTGTGTATAACTTACGAAAGCAACCAAAAGACCAATCGTTAAAGATCCGGTAGAGATAAGTTGTAGACCATATGAAAGCACTGCAATTAAAGCAATTGCTCCTGCAAAATCATAAATGGGTTCAAAAATTCGGTTAGCGGTTCCTGACCGGAGTGCAGTATCAAATGTAGACTGATTTACTCTTTCGAGATGTGATCGAAAATAATCACGTTTGCTATACGCAACAATAACTCTAAAATTAGTTATGTTTTCTTGCAGCGAAGAAGAAAGGTTTCCAATTGTCGTTAAACTCTTTTTATTTTGTCGCTCAATCCATGGCGACAACATTTTTGTAATTATAAAAAGAAGCACCGTAACCGAAAGCATTACAACTGCTAATTTAAAATTAATAAATAACGTAAACACAGCGATTCCAAAAAGAGAAAAGAAGCTTCCGACAAAGCGAGCTAAACTTTGTGAAATAAATTGATTAAGTTTGTCGGTATCATTGTTGATACGAGACATTAAATCACCTGATTTGTTTTGGTTAAAGAAAGCAATTGGTAATTGTTGTAATTTATTAAACAAGGCTTCACGAAGTCGAAACAATGTTCGTTGTGCGATATTTCCTACTAATATACCTTGCAGATATCCAGCAAAAACAGTAATCACGTACAGGCCCGCTAACAATAAAAGAAGATGACTGAGTCCTGTTAAATTTCCTTGAGCAATATATGTATCAAGCGCTCGTGCAATCAAATAAGGAGTGACGACGTTAGCACCTGAGTTTATTAAAATCATAATAAACGCAATCACTAATTTCATTCCATCACCTTTTAAAAACACAAAAAATTCTTTTGCATTTGCCCATGCTGAAGAACGTGTAGAATCTTTTTTAAAAGATGCAGAGTCAGTATTTAATGCGTATGTTAATTTTGTATCGCTCATATATGTTGTTCGGTTGTCATTTGTGATTGATATATTTGTTGATATTCAAAAGAATTTTTTAACAAATCATCGTGTGTTCCTGTTGCAACTAATTCACCTTCCATTAAAACAATAATTTTTTCATATTGTTTAATTGGTTCAATTTTTTGAGTAATAGAAATTAATGTAACATCAGGATAATTTTTGGTAACGCCTTGTAAAATAGAAACCTCGGTTGCTTGATCGACTCGTGCAGTAAAATCATCGAGTAAAAGTATTTTCGGTTCAATTGCCAAAGCACGCGCAAGCATTAATCGCTGTTTTTGACCACCAGATAATGTAGTACCCCGCTCGCTCACCATTGTATCTAAGCCTTTTGGCAATTCTGTAACAAGACCTTCAAGCTCTGCAGTAGCTAATGCTTTTTGCAAAGATTCTTGTGTTGTTTGTAATGAAAAAGCAATGTTTTCGCGAAGTGTTGTATTGAAAATAATACTATCTTGAAATACTAAACCAATATGCGAAAGTAGATCACTTGTTTTATATTCAGACATCGGACGTCCATCAATTAATATTTGACCACTTGTTGGGAGCACAAGACCTGACAATAAATAAAATAATTGAGTTTTTCCTGCTGCAGTTGGGCCAACAATTGCTGTTTTTGTTTTTGAATTAATTGAAAACGAAATATTTTTGAGAACAAACTTTTCGACACCTTCAGTATCTTTATAAGAAAGTGAAACATCTTTAAATTCAATATCGCCTTTTAACTCAGCTACGTACTGACCTGGTTCAACAAGAACCTCAGAATTAATCACCTCATTAATTCGCTTTAATGAAACTGCTCCACGAGAAATTGCAGTACCGACAAAAGAAAGTACAAAAAGTGGCCATACAAACATTGCAGAGTATGATAGAAAGGCACTGAAGTTTCCTATAGAAAGTGTTCCCATAATCACCTGCTTGCCCCCGAACCAAA
>JAYTUJ010000044.1:0-20852 GCA_043744615.1 bacterium | reverse complement strand
CGAGCACGTCCACCCTTTGGAGTATATCCAGAATCTCTTAACTCGTTTCCAAGTGGACACAGTTCTTTAGCGATGGCATTTTACGGTTTTATAATCTTCTTAATTCTTCGAGAACAAAAATCGGCGACCGCTCAAATTACATACACAACAATCTTTATCCTTCTTATTATTTTAATCGGTGTGAGTCGAGTATATCTTGGAGTGCATTATCCAACCGATGTATTAGCAGGCTTTATTGTAGGTTTTGTTTCACTTATCGTAGGAATCGAGCTACAAAAACACTTAAAAGTAGTATAATAAGAGTATGAAAAAATCATACATTATTGCCACAATTACCGTTATTATTTTAATTTCTGGTCTTATTTTTTGGGGTCACAAAGAAGCAAGTGCTCCTGCCATATACGATGACTTTGCAAAATGTCTCGACCAAAAAGGTGCTAAATTTTATGGAGCATTTTGGTGTCCTCATTGCCAACGTGAAAAAGCATTATTTGGAAAATCAAAAGCACTTCTTCCGTATGTAGAATGTTCGACACCTGATGGAGCGGGCCAAACACAAATCTGTATTGATAAAAAAATCCAAAGTTACCCAACATGGATATTTGCCGACGGAAGCCAATTAACTGGTGAATCAACACTTGAGCAACTTTCAGAAAAATCTGGTTGTCCACTACCTTCAAGTTCTGTTATAAAATAATTTTATTTATATGATCCAAACACTTGCCTCACAAGTTGAAACCGCAAACACGATTCTTGCGATCCTTTCTATTATTGGAATGGTCAGCGCTGTTTGTGCGATATTGTTTTTTATCTTTTATAAAAAAATCAATCAAACGATTCGAACAAAGACTAAATTCTTTGATTTAGTATTAGATAAAAGTATATTGCTTGCATGGATCGTTGCCCTAACCGCAATGCTTGGTAGTTTGTATTATTCAGATATTGTTGGATATCCTCCATGCAAATTTTGTTGGTTTCAAAGAATTTGTGTATACCCTCAAGTAGTTTTACTTGCAATCGCCCTCATTAAAAAAGATACAAAAATTGCAGTGTATAGTTTGACCCTTGCGATTTTAGGAAGTCTTTTTTCTGCAAACCATTTTATGCTTCAACTCACCGGAACATCTATTTTACCTTGCTCAACAATTGGTCAAAATGGTACTACCTGTAACCATGTATTCGTAAATACATTTGGTTTTGTTACGATTCCATTTATGTGTTTAATTGCGGGACTTTTAATTACTCTTGCAATGATTGGACGAATTGTTCGTAACAAAGAACTTTCACGCAATGGAGTCTAGTGATCTTATTTCAAAACACTTTAAACTAAACCCGCTTCAAAAAGAAGCGCTTGTAAAATTGCGGTTGAGTACGATAAAAGATCTTCTGTTCTACTTCCCTAATCGATACGGTGATGCGTCACATGTGACTGCGATTGATCAACTTACCGTTGGAGAAAACGTTGTTGTATATGGAAAAGTTTCTAAACTGAAAACTTTAAAATCATTCAAATCTAAAATTCCGATGTCAGAAGGAATAGTTACTGACGACACAGGAAGCCTCAAAGTAGTTTGGTTTAATCAAGCATACATTGCAAAAATGCTTACCGACGGAAGTTTGGTTCGGATGGAAGGAAAAGTTTCAGAACGAAAACAAAAATCTGAAACAGGTGCTTCTCCTAAATTATTTATGTCTAATCCCCGAGTTGAATCTGTTTCTAAAATTCCAAATGGTGGCCCAAACATGCTTTTTGGTGAAGAACAAGAGTCTCATGTGTTGTATCCGGCATATTCTGAAACAAAAGGAATTTCTTCAAGCTGGTTGTATCATAAATTATCAAAAGTTTTTACACACCACGTTACCGAAAAAATAACTGAGGTACTTCCCTCTTATATATTAGAAAAATATAAACTGCCTTCAATACAAAGTGCTCTTGTTTGGATCCATACTCCAAAAACACAAAACGATGCGCTTGCTGCTCGAAAGCGTTTCGCTTTCGAGGAAGTATTTTTAATTCAAGTACATAATCAAAAAGAAAGATTTTTTCAAAAAAAATCTGAGGCATTTAAAATACAAAAAACTCAAAAAGATTTAGGGCCTATATTAGAACGCTTCCCTTTTACTATGACCGCTGGGCAAGAACGTGCGGTTTCAGATATACTTTCTGACTTTCATACAGGTCATCCGATGGCTCGACTTCTTGAAGGAGACGTTGGTTCAGGAAAAACTGCAGTTGCTGCTGCAACGGTTTATGCAGTAAATACAACTCGACCAAAAGGCCAAGACTTTGGAACACTACAAACTGCATACATGGCACCGACTGAAATTTTAGCTAAACAACAATTTGAATCTTTCATTAAATATTTTTCATATACCGGGGTAAACATTGCTTTAATAACTGGTAGCGGATGCAAAAAATTTCCTTCAAAAATAAACCCCCATGGGTCAACTGATATTTCACGAACTCAATTATTAAAATGGGTTGCCAATGGTGAAATTGCAGTGATTGTTGGAACACATGCACTCATTTCAAAAAGTGTTGCCTTTAAAAATTTAGCGTATGTGGTTATTGACGAACAACATCGATTTGGAACACTTCAACGACAAAAATTAGTGCGGAAAGATAAAATTGTGCCACACCTATTATCGATGAGTGCAACACCGATTCCACGAACTCTTGCATTAACCGTGTATGGCGATTTAGATATTTCTGTTCTTGATGAAATGCCTCAGGGTAGAAAACCAATTATTACAAAAATTGCAAAACCTCATGAACGACCTGCGGTATATGAGCAAATAAAAAAACTTTTAAATGAGGGTCGCCAAGCATACATTATTTGTCCACGGATTGAAGAAAATGATCCTGAGTTACAAGAAGTACAAACTATTCGTTCAGTAAAACAAGAAGCAAAACGATTACAAAAAGATGTTTTTCAAGAATATAAAATAGATATTTTGCATAGCAAAATGAATCCGAAAGAAAAAGAACGAGTGATGAAAGAATTTGAGGATAACAAAATAAAGATATTAGTTTCAACATCAGTGGTTGAAGTTGGAGTAAACGTACCAAATGCAACAGTAATTATTATTGAAGGTGCAGAACGATTCGGGCTCGCACAACTTCATCAATTGCGAGGCCGTGTTAACCGAAGTTCTCATCAAGCATATTGTTATATTTGTACCGAAACAGAATCAAGTAAATCAATCGAAAGACTCAATGCATTTACACAATCAAAAAATGGATTTGAACTTTCTGAATATGATCTAAAACTTCGAGGTGCTGGCGATTTGTATGGACGTAAACAATGGGGTGTCACCGACCTCGGAATGGAAGCACTCCAAAATATAAAGATGGTTGAGGCAGCTCGAACAGAAGCAAAATTAATTATTGAAAAAGACCCAGAATTAACATCGTACCCTCTTTTATTACAAAAAATCGAGGCTTCGAAGCGATTGCATTTAGAGTAAACTGCGATACTATGTAGCAAGCGGGAAAGCCAAAGGCTTTCCCGCTTGAAACAACCCATCCTTAGCTCAGTTGGTAGAGCGCCCGTCTTATACACGGGTGGTCCTAGGTTCGAATCCTAGAGGATGGACTCTTTTAAAAACTAGTTTGGATTAACAACAAGATTAGGTGTACACGTTACGGTAACTGGAGATTGTAATCCTGATGTAATTAAAGATTTAGCCCCGATAGTTCTTTTTGTTGTTGTCGCTGTTGGAAGTGTAAATTGTCGAGTGATTGTTGATGTAGAACTATTACTCAAGATTTCAGCCCACACAGATCCTTGAACATTAAAGAATTTCCAAAGATATGATGTTGAAGCAACGCCTCCGGATAATCCATTAATTCCCCATGTTGCATTTGCCCCTGATCTAATTGTTGAAGGAGTAACAAGTGAACAAGCAGCTCGAACTATTCCTGAAACTTCTACTGATGAAGAACTCGTTGCTTCTATTGAATTTACACTATCCCCTACTAATTTAACTTTTACTTTCCAATTTCCTGATTCAATATCTGGAACAATTACGACTTGTGAACCATCATTTGATACAGGAAGATTAACAAGTGTTTTTTCAGTTGTTCCATTCACCAAACTAATTGCTACTTTTTTATTTGATGCAATTAATTTATCAGTCCATCGAACTGTTTGTTTACTACCTTTTACCCAACTTTCTGGAGAAGTTTGTGAAGTTACTGAAAGCGATGCAACAGGTACAGCTCGTACAGTAATTTGAAATTCTCGCAAAGCACTGCTTGTTCCATTTGAAATCAAAGAAGTGTACACCCCTGGTGGAGTTGTTGAAGCAACTTTTACTTCAAAAAAGTTTCCATTGACTGCCAAACTAACACGTTGTGTTGCAACTTGTACTTTAGGATTTGAGCCAAGAAGAACCAAAGAAACTGTTGTTGAAGAAAGATTAGAACCTTCTACAATAAGGTCTTCTCCTACCGTAACTGTTAATGGTGAAATATTTGTAACTCTTGGAATAATAACTTGAGAAGAAGTTGCTGTTGGTACTGTTGTTAATACGTTAAACAATGGACTTGATCTTACCAAAGTAGCTGGTGTTCCTCCTGCCTTATTAGGAACTTCTATACCAAGGCGATATTCTCCTGAAAGTGTATTTGTGGGTATCTTAACAACACCAGTTGTAAATCCATCTGAATCTTTTACTGTTATTGTTGAAAGAAATACTGGATTTTGTCCAAGACTAGTTAATGTTGAATTTGTTGTCGAAGCAATAAGATATACATTTGCCTTTGTTCCGACAGGAACATTTTTTACATAAAATTTTGTTGAGGTTGATTGTCCTGCGATAACAGTTCCTCGATACGGAAGATCGACTCGAAGTGTTCGTGTGATCGGATCATTGAAAACAAGAGGTTTAGTTGTTGTTGCAGAAATTGAAGTGTTTTTTACTGAACGAACTTCGAGTGTATATTTACCATCTAAAATAATAGCTGAGCTAATATTAAATGATTCTGTTCCGTCGTTTAGTGTTGAAGTCGCCAAAGTAATAAGAGGTCGTCCGTCATTTGAACCGTCAACTTTAGGAACCAAATTAATTGTTACAGGACTATCTCCAAGATTAACCCCTTGCCACTCAACTTTAAAAGGTTGGTTTTGATCAAGTTTTGCACCTGACTTAGGAGAAATAATTCGAATATGTGGGGCAATCGAAATAGCTGCCTTATATTGTTTTTGATATGCAGAAATTGTTGCCTTGTATTGATCAATTGAAACATTGAGATTGTGTGTTGATTTTGTATACACTTCATTTAAATCATTATAATTTTCGATCAATTGCTTTTCATCGTCATCATTTGCCCTTGAAACAACAGGTGTCACAAAAGCACTAAAAGCCATCATTACTACTAAAAATAATGTAAAGTTGTTAATTTTTTTCATATAAAAATTATGTCATACCTTTGCAAATATGACAACCCCTTACCGGGTACACTTAACTAGTTATCCGACACCTTATTCTTTCCAATTTATTTTCTTTTCATCACGAATTTCACAGACATTAGCCTGAAACCCTGCCCTGCCTGAACCTTTTTTGTAAGAATTATAATGATCGGGGTTTTTTTGAGCGTAATTTTGATGATATTCTTCGGCTCGGTAAAATGTTTGTTCAGGTAATACCTTCACCGCAACAGGCTTATCATAAATTTTACTTTCATCGAGTTCAGCAAACAGCGCTTGAGCAATTTCTTTTTCTTCGTCGGTTTTATAAAAAATTGCTGTTTTATAACTTTCTCCACGATCAAAAAATTGTCCTCCCCCGTCGGTTGGGTCGATATGATCCAAAAAAAACTGCGAAAGTTTTTTAAAGGAAGTTTTTGAAGGGTCATACACAACTTGTACCGCTTCAATATATCCAGCATGATTTTCATATCGTGGAATATCTTTTTCTTCTACGTGTTTACCGGCGTATCCAGAAATCGCATCAACGACTCCGTCGACTTCCCGCAAATCGTGTTCAGTACACCAAAAACATCCTCCCGCAAACACTGCTGTTTTTGCTGTTTCTATCTGGGTCATAGATTGTTTTTAACGTTTAAAAAATTTACGCAACACTTTCAACAATAAGATCTTTTTTCTTTAATTTAATTCCAAATCCAGAAATTATTTTTTCGTATTCTTCTTGTTCAATAACTTCAACTTCAACAAGACGTTGTGAGATTGCTTCAAGAACATTTTTATGTGTCGTCAAAACTTCTTCAGCTTTTGCTTTTGCTTCTCTCATAATTCGTGAAACTTCAGAGTCAATTTCTGAACCAACTTTTTCGGAATGTTCCCTATCTTCAACTCCTTTTCCAAATAAAGCGCGACCGTTTGAACTTTCAAGAGCAAGTGCACCAAGTGAATCAGACATTCCATATTTTGTAACCATGTCGCGAGCAAGTGCAGTTGAAACTTGAAGATCGTTTGATGGCCCTGTCGTAACATCACCAAAAATCATTTTTTCTGCAACGTATCCACCAAGTGAAACCGCAATGTCATCAAGAAATTCTTTTTTAGATTGCATCTTTCGATCTTCGAGAGGAAGATGAAGTGTGTATCCCGCTGCACGTCCTCGAGAAATAATTGTAATTTTATGAACAGGATCAGCATGTGGAAGAACCGAAGAAACAAGTGCGTGTCCTGCTTCGTGATACGCAGTAATTTCTTTTTCTTTTTTAGAAAGAATATGGCTTCGGCGTTCGGGCCCTAACATTACTTTTTCAATCGATCGAATTAAATCAAATTGCGCAACCTTTTTTCGCTCTTCTCGTGCTGCTAAAATAGCTCCTTCATTCATGAGTGAAAATAAATCTGCTCCTGAAAATCCAGGGGTTCGTTCTGCAATAACACTTAAATTTACATCTTCGGCAAGTGGTTTTGCTTTTGCATGAACTTGTAAAATCGCAAGTCGGTCGTCTCGATCAGGCAAATCAATTGTTACTCGACGATCAAAACGTCCTGGTCGCAAAAGTGCTGGGTCAAGAACATCCGGTCGGTTAGTTGCTGCCATAATAATAACTTTTTCAGTTGGATCAAATCCGTCCATCTCAACAAGTATTTGGTTAAGGGTTTGTTCACGTTCATCGTTTCCTCCACCAATACCAACACCTCGTGCACGCCCGACTGCATCAATTTCATCAATAAAAATAATTGCTGGTGAAGCCTCTTTTGCTGACTTAAATAAATCTCGAACTCGTGATGCGCCAACACCCACAAACATTTCGACAAATTCAGAACCTGAGATTGAAAAGAAAGAAACATTCGCTTCACCTGCAACCGCACGTGCTAACAAAGTTTTTCCGGTACCAGGAGCACCCATTAAGAGGATTCCCTTGGGAATCCTCGCACCAATATCAATAAACTTTTTAGGATTTTTTAAGAAGTCGACAATTTCTGACAATTCTTCTTTCGCTTCTTTCGCTCCTGCAACGTCGGCAAAAGTAACTTTTTGTTTTGTATCATCAGGACCACTCATTCGAGCACGTGATTGCCCAAAACTTAATGCTTGTACTCCAGCACCTTTTACTTGTCGAGACAAAAACCAAATAACAATAAGAATTCCGATTATCGGAAACAACCCCGGCAAAATTAAATTCCAAAACCAATACCCTGCTCCGTCTTCTGCTTTGCTATCAATTTTTACTGCTGCAAGTTTTTCTGCAGGCACACTGTAATTTACTAATGTTTGCGAAAGCGCAATTTGAGATTCTTTTTTAGAAGTTTTTTCTGTTTTATCTTTAAATGTAATTGCAAGGTCATCACCACTGACAATAATCGAAGCAACTTTGTCTTCTTTAATTGCACTCGCAAGATCTGAAATACCAATTTGTTCTTTTTTAGTTCCTGTTCCTGAAAGATACCCGTATAAACTGATAACAACAATAAATGTAGCGAGTATTGCTAAAATATTTTTAGTAATTACGTTTCGGGGACTGTTTGTATTTGGGTTGATAATCTTCTTTGGATTTGGGATGTTATTTTGGGGAGGCATTGAGCAATTATAACATAATGTATAATGAAGTATCGCTCAAAAAATAGGCTTAAAAAACCAAGCTTGGAGCAAAAAATATGAATTTAGTCCTCAACAAAAAAGCCACCTTAAACTACGAAATTCTCGAAACCTACGAGGCTGGTATCGAATTGGCAGGATATGAAATAAAATCACTTCGCGCAAAACACGGATCGCTTGAAGGTGCCTATATTATTATCCGCGGGGGTGAAGCATTTTTGATCGGTGCAACAATTCCCCCTTTTCAAGTAAACAACACTCCAAAAAGTTATGAGTCCGATCGAAACCGAAAACTGATTTTACACAAACAACAACTCTTTAAACTTTCTGCACTTGAGACAAAACAAGGCTTAACGATTATTCCGCTTTCAATTTATGTCAAAGGTCGCTGGGCCAAAGTACAAGTCTGTGTTGTTCGTGGAAAAAATAAATTCGACAAACGACAATCAATTAAAAAACGAGATACGGAAAGAGAAATCCGTCGTGAATTTGGAATCTAAGCTTACATGCTATACTCATTATGTACTTCGAAAAATACATACGGGGATGATCGGCTTCGACGAGAGAATACCTTTTAGTCGTGCATCATGAAGCTCTGGTAACTTCTTAAACTGCCAGAACCTTGAAGTGCTAAAACATCTTCAGTCGTTTCACCGTATTTTGCGATGAACGACCTTCAACTCGCTTACGCACGCGTATAGCGACGCTATTCTTATCTACGCCTCATACGTAGGAAGGCGTTAACAATGAGGCTTTGGTCTGCACCGCTTCGTTGCAGATTAAGCTATAGAAGATCGGTTCAAAAAGGTTTCGTTTGTTTAATACTTTTTGAGCCTAAACTGCACTTGTTGCAGAAAAAGCAAAACAGGTGATGTAGACTCTACTAAAAGCCTCTTTCGCACGCGGGTTCGATTCCCGCCATCTCCACATTGATAAAATAAATAACGCCCGTGAGGGTGTTTTTTATTTTATCAACTGTGAAAAGATATTGCCGGGAATCGAAAGGCGGAAGAAAAGTGTTGGGAACACTTTTCTGAGCCGGGGTCGCGAGTACTTAGGCTTTTGTGAGTCTTCGAAACAAAAGACTTAGTAACTCGTGACCGATTCCTAAACAGAGAAAGAAATGACTCAAGTACTTAATTCACTTTAATAACCTCTTAACTTAAGAACTTTTTTTACTCCGTCGACTAACTTAATTTTTAAATCATCCTGAGATACAACAGCACATACTCCTTCATGATTAATTGTTTGTCGAATCCCAACAAGTTCTTTTTGTAATCGATCAATTCTATATTTATAAATAACACATACTCCTGATGTTTCTGCTGTAATAAAGTTTTTATCCCAACTTGTTACTCGACTTACTTCTGTAAAAAGTGAAAGTATACCGAATACTGTATCTGCAACAACTTGTTGACATGTACCCTCCTCTTTATCACATGTAAATTTTACAGTTTGAAAAGAATTTCCTAGTTCTTCTTCAGATTGTGAAGCCCATGTTCCATCAATTGATACGTAATTATCGCCAAGCTCAAAATAATTATAAGACGACAACATTAAGTGATTATATAGTTTAGAACTTTTACTTAAAGAATGCAAAAGTCCTAGAACAACTAAGATTAACAGAATTATTAATAAATTCTTCCAATTTCTTTTGATTTTAGTTTTCATAGATTAATTAACTTAAATAATAACCTTTTAGTCGGACTTATTCAATTCTTATCCATATATTTTTAAAACACAAGAGTTGTTGATGGTGTTTCTGATCATATGGCAATTGTTACTGAAGTTTTATAATTTGCTTTTACTTCATATTTTGCTATTCTATTAATACAAGTGCCTTCGGGCTTGCCCTTGAAAAAGGGAGAAAAGTGAAATCCGTCAAAGACTCTCTTTGACGGATTTTCTTATATGTTTAAATATTTCTGTATCGAGCACAGTAATTTTATTTACTAATCTTTTTGTATCAATAGTTTTAAGTTGGGAAATAATAACTTTTGATTCTTTGTTTTTTACTAAACCGATAGGTATTCTATATTTATTTAATTTAAGTGAAGTTGTTAAGGGTATAGTCAAACAAGTTTCTTTACTCCAGGCTTTTAATATAAGAACAGGTCTTTGAAAACCTTTATTTTTCCCGTCTTGTTCGTTTCCGGTATTTACACCTAAACTACAGCACCAAATGTCTCTTGGGTGATAATATTTATGTAAAGAATAATTCTCAATTCTAATCTTTTCAGCATTCCACTTATCAAAATCTTTCACTTTTTAACAATATCAATAAATAAGTAAAAGATTTCTAAAAAAATCATAAAATATCTGCTATACTTCCCCCATGATCCCCAACTTAATTTTTCTCGATACCGAAACCACCGACCTTGAAAAAGCTCGACTCATTCAACTTGCTTTCAAAAACAAAGCGACTGATGAAACTTTTATGCAATATTTTAAACCGCCGATTGCAATAGATTTTGCTGCAATGGCAACGCATCATATTACCGAAAAAATGGTTGCGGATAAATTACCTTTTAATGAATCAGAAATTTATAAAACTCTTCCCTCTCTATTAAAAGATTCTGTTCTTGTTGCACACAATGCAAAATTTGATATTGGCGTATTAAAAAATGAAGGTATCGAAATCGAAACTGGTCAATACATTTGCACCTACAAAGTTGCATCGATGTTGTACGATTATCCGCAACACAAAATGCAGTATTTAAGGTATCGATGGAATATTGAAATAGAAAACGCAACCGCACACGATGCTTTGGGTGATGTACTTATACTTGAAAAAGTTTTTGAGTACATGGTTGCAGAATATTCAAAAGAAAAACAAATTTTGCAAGAAGAAACAATAAAGTTTTTTATCGAACTCACTGCAAAACCAATATTACTGAAACGACTCACCTTTGGAAAACATGCCGGAAAAACTTTCGAGGAAATAAAATCAAATGACTCAAGCTATCTTAATTGGCTTTTAACACTCAAAGATAAAGATGAGGACTTTTATTACACAATAAACCATCATTTGAGCAAATAAATTGATATACTGTACGCATGGAACATTCTTTTAAAAAGAAACTTATTCTTTCTATAATTACATTTAGTTTTATGTTTTTGTATACAAATATAATGTATACAAAAATTACCGGTGCGTACGAAGAATTTTCTCCTACACAAATTCTTCCAACCAGTCATATTGATATATTTAGCAAAGTAATACCTGAAAAAGAAGTAAAGGTTGCATTCTTTGGAGATCAAGGTGTGGCAGCAAGCTCAAAAGAAGTTTTGCAATTAGTAAAAAAAGAAGAAGCAGAACTTATTGTTAACCTTGGTGATTTTGATTATGAAGATAATCCAGACAAATGGTATAAAAATTTAACTGATAATCTTGGTATTGACTTCCCTATCATTGCAGCAGCTGGAAATCATGACATGAAGCTATGGGCTACATACAAACAAAAAATAGAAGGTCATATAAAAAATATTCCAAATCTTGCTTGTGAAGGAACTGTTGGAACAAAATGGCGATGTAATTATAAAGGAATTATTTTTGTAATGGTTGCGCCAGGATTAACTGAAACAAAAACAGATCATGCAAATTACATAAAAGACACGCTGTCAAAAAGCAAAAATCTTTGGAATATTTGCGCATGGCACATGGACCAAAAAAAGATGCAGTTGGGTGAAAAAGATGACCAAGTTGGTTGGGGTGTATACGAAAAATGTCGCGAAGGTGGCGCTATCGTAGCAACTGCACACGAACATTCATACCAACGAACAGTACTGATGCGAGATTTTAAAAATCAAAAAATTGCTTCGACAAGTACTTCGAGTATTCAAATTTCAAAAGGAAAAACATTTGCCTTTGTCTCAGGTCTTGGTGGTGAATCAATCAGACCACAAAAACAACCAACCGATCCATGGTGGGCATCAATATATACTGCAGATCAAAAAGCAAATTACGGCGCACTCTTTTGCACTTTTAACGTACACGATAAACCTCGACAAGCAGATTGTTATTTTAAAAACATCGATGGAAAAGTTGTTGACACCTTCTCAATCACAAGCAAAAGAGACGTGGTACAATAGTTACCATGGAAACAACACAAACAGTGACTCCCGAAGTCACACCAACACCAGTTTCAGCAATGCCGAAACTAAAAGGAACATGGCTTATTATCACCGAAGGTTTTAATATATGGAAAAGTCGATTGAGTACACTCGCAATTCTTTCGATTCTACCGTATGTATTTATTTTTATTGTCGCAGTAATTGTTTCTTTAGGACTTTTTGCAATTAACGGGCAATCAGGGATTTTACAAGCTATGACAGCAGGGCCGACAGCATCTCAATTTATTGCAATGCTTATTATTTTTCCAATTTTATTTATTGCAATACTTATTTTTACAGTTTGGTCTCAGGCTTCAATAATGTATGCAATCGCTGATGAAACAAAAAGTCTTTCAACAAAACAACTTATTGTACACGCGTGGCCAAAAATTAAATCATATATTTGGGTTTTTATTTTAACCGAACTTACATTAGCTGGTGCAGCTTTATTGTTTGTTATCCCCGCAATTATTATTGCACCGATGATTACAGCGAGTCTTTTTGTCTTTATTACTGAAGACGTTAAAGGTCTTGATGCAATTGTAAAATCACGAGAATATACTCGAGGATACTGGTGGCAAATCGTTGGACGATCAATTCTTATTGGTCTTTTTGGAATGATATTTTCAATTGGATCAAGTCTTATTACAAATGGATTAAAGTTGGCAGTTGGTCATGCTCATCTTGGCACAACTGTTACACTCGTATTAGTTGCGATCATCTCAATGGTAGGATTTGTAGTTAGTCTTCTTATTAACACCTTTGTATTTGCATGTTTATATTCACTATTTAAAACATTGCGTGACACAAAAGGTTCTGTAAGTATTGAAAACTCAAGCTTCAGAAAATACGTAAAGGTATTACCAATACTAGGATTAGTACTTATTCCTTTACTACTTATCTCTGTTTCTTACGCAGCCTTCCGCAACGCTCGAGAGGCTGGACTGAAAGCAGAGCACGCACAACAACTACAAATGCAATTGCGAGATCCATCAATTGGTAATTTTGCAAATATAAATGAGGCTTATCCTAAAAATTAAGATCCGAAGGTAAACGTAAACGCTTTAACACCAGCAGGAACAGAAATCTCAAGAAGGTGTTTACTCGCTGTATCAAGCGAAGCAATGTGATACAAAGTTGAATCTTTGACGGTAAGAGTTTTAGACTCCTTACCGTCAATTTTTATTATCAATTTTTTTTCTGATTCAGCAGATGCAACCATAAACACATCTTTTGCATAAAAATTATAGGTAATGGTTGCGTCTGTTTTTGCTTCGGCATATTCATCCTTGATATCCCATGTTCCGCCAAGATACAGACCTCCAGAAATTATATTTTGTGGAACTACAAAAGTTTGTTCGCCAGATTTTCCTTGGGTTCCGTTTGCTAAAAACTCATTTCGATACGAACCAAAATATGTTTCTTGGCTTTGTAATATACTCGTTCCCTGCGTACTTTCTTTTGTAATTTGTTTATCTACGTTACCTGCTTCTTTTAAAACCTCTTTTCGTTCTTTCAAAAGTTCTTGTATTTTTACTTCTGTTTCTTCGTATTCGCCTTCCCCACTGTGGTCGTAGACAACATTTCCATGAATATCAATTATATATTTTCGTGGCCACACATTGTTATGATACGCATTCCATGTTCCGTAATCATTATCAAGTACCACAGGAAAGTTAATCATGTTTTCATGCATTGCAGTTTTGACATTATTAATATCTTTTTCAAATGCAAATTCTGGCGTATGAATACCGATAATAATTAATCCGTCATCTTTATATTTTTCATACCACGAAACTAAATATGGAAACGTTCGCTTACAATTGATACAGGTGTATGTCATAAAGTCGACGATAATAACTTTTTTGCCAACATATTGACCAATTGTTATTGGATCAGAGTTAACAAATCCCGAAGGATTACTAATTTCGGTATATCGAGGATAAACCGGCGAAGCTGTTACCACATCTTTTTCTGAGGCTTTTTTATTTGCACTTACTATCGTAGTCGTTGCGGTTTCATTTGTTGAAGAACCCATGCAAAAACCAGTCTTGCATTTACCTAATCCTTGATCAGTATCTTTGAGTGCGTCAGCTTTTTCTTTATTAACCAACAATCTTGTTTCAACTTTTGTAATATCAAAAATAGCTCCGGATGAAAGCAAATATGATTCAAATTTTTTGTCGTAACCTGTTATGACAAAAATTCCGACGATTAAAAATAGTACCCCGAGTGTTCGTTTAAATACTCCCCGAGGGTCTGAAGCTTTTTCAAGTTTTGATGCAAAAGTTTGACCAATCAAAGCAATGCACAACAAAGAAATCGCAAGGCCGATGCAATATGCGAGCAAGTCAATCAAACCTTGTGTAGTACTTTGTGGTAATACGGTAGCAAGAATAACAAAATACGTTGGGCTACAAGTTGAAAATACAGGGCCAAGTGATGCACCGATTAAAATGTCTCCCCATATACTTTTTTTCTTTAAGCCATCAGCCATAACCGTATTACCTTTTCGAGAGATAATAAGGTTAATTTTTAACGTCGCTTTTTCATATATTGTTGGAAAGATTGTAATCAAACCAAATACAATTAAAATTATTCCCGAAACATATGTCCAAAAAGATTGTGGAACATTAATAAAAATTGTTGCTACTTTTAATACAAGTGTAAAAACAAAAACAGAAACAACTAAAGAAAGCGTCACAATATAAGGTTTATATTTATTACGTGGATCAGTAATTGAACCACCAACAATCACCGGAAGAAGTGGAAGAACACACGGAGCAAGTACCGTAAGCAACCCAGCGATAAAAGAAATTAAAAGATATGATGTCATAAAAATATATTATTTGTGTAATCGTGAATAATACAAAGCAAAAACTTTTGATACCAACATTGCAATAAAAGCAGACACGAGCCACACATCAATAATATGATGCATGAGTTGATTAACGATTCCAATCAAAAGAACACTTGAGCCTACAATATATGAAATTCTACCAGCGAATGCTGTATGTTGCTGTTCGCGTTCGTCTAATCCCCTTTCATTTAAAACCATCAGTGCAAAAATTATAAATAATACGACTGCAATTACCGTGCAAGAAATCATAAACATTTCTGTCATCTCAAAGATAAACGGGTTTACTAAAATCAAAAGTAATATTGATAATGCTGAAGAAGTAATTATTTGTTTCATATTTTTTTTGATTTAGTTTGAGACGATTTATTTTTTAAACAAAACACAGCTTCAACGCGTTCACCAAAATATTCTGCAAGCTTTAATGCGAGCAAAACCGAAGGTGTGTAATTTCCCTTTTCAATTGCAATAACAGTTTGACGCGTTACACCAATTGCAGCTGCAACATGTTCTTGCGTAAGACTATGTTTAATACGAAGTGCGTACACATTATTTTCAACATATTCAATGACCATACAATATATGATAGTGCGTTACATCTAAATGTCAAGTCAACTTTACATATATATAAACGAAAGTGCGCCAGATCATTCTGACCCGGCGCACAGTGAGGGTTTACGGCGAATCCTCTTGCCGGTAGGTAACCTACGAAGTCTTCTGTAGACTGAAAGGGTGTGAAATTACAATGTAAGTAGAATCGACCAACAAAGGCTGATCCGCCTTACGAGTAAGATCAAGGTCACATTTAAAAAATGCGGGGTTATTGCCGTTATTCACAAGTCTTACTGTCATAATAACAGCGATCATATCTTCGACCGGTCGTAATAGTTCATCCTTTCCTAACTCTTCCAGTGTCGGAGGTCTTGGTGGACACAAAAAAACAAATTTCTTTTCTGTTTCTCGGTCTACTAATAACCGATGAAAGTAACTTGGTTGAGGTTGATTCAAATTAACTTTCTGCAAAAAAGCTAAGAACCAAAGAATGTATCCTGGGTGCAAATATGCATACTGACCAAGTCTTTTTAGTGCGTAAGAAAGAAGTGCGACAGGAGTAGCTTTTCCTTTATTGTCAGTATCATGCTTTATTTGATGCCACATCACATTTAGAGCATCTGGTTGAAAAGATCCGGCTTCAAAACCCTCTCCTCCAAAAGCTGGAGCGTATATATTCTGACCTTTCCAGGATTCCAATAATCTTAAAAAAGATTTTGATGGTTTAAAACCAAGACAAACACTAGTTAAAAAGTTTTTACCTGGGATTTCAGGAACTGTAATTCCAGGTGACAAAAAATCTGTGATTACATACCTTTGCCAACAAATTGGTAAACTTAAAACAAGTCCTTGAATGCTGTATTGATATGTTTCTGGTCCACCGAAAGGATTGCTGTCGAGTCTTGTGATCATACAAATTGCACCGTCACTGTTTTACAGCTCTGATGACTTAGTTGTGTTATGTATGCAGTATGCACACATAACGGGTTTAGGTTACCTCTCGTATTGTTAAAGAACGAGAGCGATTTATGTAAACGTATCACAAGTTTTAGTAAAAATCGAGATGCCTTGACAAGATAATTAGATGTGTGGTAATTTTATATCAGAAAAGCTTGAAAGTTTTATAAGAGCCCTTCTTTTTTGCACAGTCTTCTTAACTTGATTTCACATTCAAAGAATACTGCATAAAAAAGAGGGCGCGTGATAATTATTATTACCAATCACACGTGTGGCATGTCGGCTACACGAGTCCTCAAAATTTAGAAATGTTATGAAAATATTTCGAGCAATTGGGTTGGCAATAACAATCATCACGCTCAAGCTCTTAATGTCGGATGTATTTCTTCATTTTGAGCACGCCCTCACCGCGTTCTTTGAGAGTTCAGAGGTTATCATCCGTGCATTGCCCGGAGAAAACTTCAGACTTACTACTGCGAATGTGTTGAGTTCACACTCAATTAATTCGCAATAACAAAACCAGCCGCATGAATTTTATTCATGCGGCGGCTTTTTTTGTAAACAAAGGTTTTTATTTTTTCTATCTATTTTACTTTCGCTACAATCTTTTTAAATACCACTGGGTATTCAAGAGCAAGAGTTGCAAGGATTTTTCGGTCGATTTCTACTTTTCCTTTTTTCATCGCACCGATAAATTTACTGTATGAAATTCCTTCTGCTCGTAGGGGTCCGTTAATTCGAACGTTCCATGCTTTTCGAGCATCATTCTTTTTATCTTTTCGATGAGCAAATGCACTCGCGTATGAGTGAGATAATTGTTCGTAAGCTAGTTTTTCTTTTGTACTTCGTCCAAATCGAAAACCCTTAGCTTGTTTAAGAATATTTCGTCTTGTCTTGAGAGCGTTAACTCCTTTCTTTACACGTGTCATGTTCTATTCTATTAATTATTTTTAAAATTTTACCAAAAATTATCGAGTATTATGAGAGAAATCGAGCTTTCGCTTTGTTACTCATAATCAAAGTTGTTGATCGCTTCTTTGACAAACTCTTTGAACTTGATTCTTTTGCGTTAAAGTGGTTTTGGCCAGCTTTTCGAGCGATAATTTTACCGTTTTTGGTAACCTTGAGTCGCTTCATAAATGATTTGTTTGTTTTCATATATATTTAAGCCTTTTCGATAATAACAGTGAGACCTTTCGGACTCTTCTGCGGGTTATCCGCAATTTTGTACTCTACAGTGATGAGCTTGAGAACCCGGTCTAATCGTTCTTTAAGAAAATCAAGACTTAAGTACTTTGATCGTCCTGGTAAGAATAGGTCTACCTTGATCCGATGACCTTCGGTAAGCCATTCTGAAGCCTTCTTTGCCTTTAGCTCTAAATCGTGGTCGCCTGTGCCGATTTTGATCTGCATCGACTTAACTTCTACGTTATGAGTTTTAGACTTAGCTTGCTTTTGTTTCTTATTCTCTTCGTACTGAAATTTACCATAATCTGCGATTTTTGCAACAGGTGGCACCGCATTTGGTGATATTTCGATAAGATCAAGCCCGAGCTCGCGAGCTCGCGCAAGAGCGTCTAATGAGCCGATAACACCAAGATTTTCACCTTCTGCACCGATAACACGAAGTTCTGCTGATTTAATTTGATGGTTTATCCGAACGTCTTTCAAAAGGTTTAATTAATTTAGAGTGAATAATTATATAGTTAACAACTTATTAAACTATACTACTAGCTGTATTATAGCACATTTTATCTAAAAATCTAGCTCTACGGTTTCACCTTCTTCGGGGTGAGTTGCGTCAACATTTAAATAATCTCGAAGTCGTTGTACAAGGAATAATGAAGACTTTGGTTCACCCATAACAACGAAAACTTTTTTGAGGCGAGGCAAAGCCTCGCCCACAAACTCAACAAGATGATCTGAATCTTTGTGTGAAGAATATCCACTGATCGTCATCACCTTAGCCTTAACCCTAACTGGTTGCCCATAAATATGCACATTCTTACTTCCATTCTGAATTTCTCGTCCAAGAGTTCCAACTGATTGATACCCACTAAACAAAATAATATTTTTTGATTCGGGTAAATAATTAATTTCATGATGAAGAATTCGTCCGCCGTTAGACATACCAGAACCAGCAATAATTATTTTTGGTCCAGGAACTTCTTTTAACGCTTTTGATTCATCACTTGAACCAACAAGAGTAAGTTTAGGAAAATCAAAAATATCATCCCCTGTCGAAATTTGTGCACGTGCCTTTGAATTAAAATCTTTCGACATGTCGTGATAAATTTTTGTAACTTTTATCGCCAATGGAGAATCAAGATACACCGGAACAATTGGTACTTCTTTGTTTGCAAAAAAATTATTCAATTCGTACAAAAGTATTTGTGTTTTCTCTAACGAAAACGAAGGAATCATCAATGTAGATTTATTTGAAATCGTTTGAAAAATTGCATCTTTAAATTTTTCACGTCGCTCATCGTTTGATTCATGGTTTCGGTCTCCGTACACACTTTCCATAACCAAATAATCAGCGTCAATTTTTTCTGTATCGTTTAACAAAGGTGTTGGTGTATTTCCAAGGTCACCGGTAAATGCAATTTTTTTGTTATTGTATGAAATTTCATACATAGCAGCACCAAGAATATGTCCTGATTCTTTAGGAACAACACTAAACCCGTCACCAAGATCAAAATCAGTATGATATGGAATATCTCTCCACAAACTCATCGTTGTACGAACATCTAATTCGCTATACAAAGGGTCTAATTTTTCTCGTTCAGCTTCTTGAGCAAGCAGTCGAACACTATCTTCAAGCATTAAAACTGTGATTTTTCGAGTTTCAGGAGTTGAGTAAATTATGCCGTGAAAACCATCTTTTACTAATTTAGGAATTCGCCCAATATGATCAAGGTGTGCATGAGTAATTAAAAGAATATCAACTTCGGCAGGATTAAATGGAAACTCACTACGATTAAATGCATGCGCCCTTTCGCCCCCCTGTTCCATTCCACAATCAACAAGAATTTTTGTTGTTTCGTTTTCGAGTAAAAAGTTTGCTCCGGTTACTGTTCCAACTCCACCGCAAAATGTAAGCTTTAATTTTTTTGTCATAATTTCTACAAATGACGCGTTTGTTTATTAACTAGTGTCTCGTATAAAACGAAGGCAGAAACTCCACCTCCTACATCCATAAGTATATCTGAGATTGTATCTGATAGATAGTAAGAATACAGCCCTGGTGTTGCTCCAATCATGAGTTCAAAAATTTCCCATGCGACGCCAATAATAAGCACAATTAAAAATGTGGCTATTATTTGTGTGTATAGATTACTTAAAATTCGAGTGTTAAAAAAGTTTTTTAATTTTAGTGGAATATAACCAGACTCAAACAAAAACCACGAAACAAAAAGACCGCTCCAAAGACCCCACGAACCATGCATAAACACATCGGCATAATCATAGGCGTAATACCAGCCAAGTTTCAAAAACAGCCAATTACCAAAAGCTAAAAAAGCTCCGAGAATAATAATTGTTTTTAAAAAATGATTTTTCACGCTAATACAGTCTTTATAGTTTTGTATTGTTTGACGCTTCAAATGAACTTGCGAGCTGTTGAACCATTTCGGTTGTTTTACTCATATTTGTATCAACAAAAATAACTTTACTGCTTGCAGATGATCCAATACTTTTTAATGTATCGAGATATTGTGTGAGCGATAATACAGCCATAACATCTTTTGCACTTTGACCAGTAGAATTTCCGATAATTTCAATTGATGCTTTTAGACCTGAAGCAATTGCTTGTCGTTCAAGTGAAATACCTTCTCCTTGTAATCGCTTTCGTTCTTTTTCTGCTTCAGCTTCTTTGATTGCTTGAATTTTTGTTGCTTCTCCTTTGTTTTCTGCAGCTTTTCGCAATTGTTCAGAAGCAACAACTTCTGACATGGCATTTGTAATTGTTACCGGAAAGTTTACGTTTGTGATTTGAAAACTTTTAATGAGCATTCCCCATTCTGCATATTGAATTTCAAGATCCAATTTAATATGTGCAGCGAGTTCTTCTTTTTTTTCTAAAATTCCTTCGTGAGTTTCTTTTGCAATATATGTTCGAAGAGAGTTTTCGATAATCGCAGCGATTGATTGTTGTCGATTTTCAAGTGCATATACATATCGTTTGATTCCTTCATCAGATGAATCAACGGTGTAAATTAAGTTTGTTGAAACAGTTACGATAACTTTATCTTTTGAAGCGTAGTGTCCATCGATAGCAAAGTTTTGTGAACGCAAAGAAACTCGTTCTTTTATACTTTCAAAAATAGGAATTAAAAAGTTAAGACCAGTT
>JAYTUJ010000043.1:0-5390 GCA_043744615.1 bacterium | reverse complement strand
TCTAAAACAGCATATTTTATCTCTTTTCCGAGTTCTGCTTCTATGGTTCGTATTGCTTGATCAATGATATTTTTTTTAAGAGAGTCTCCGGCAACAAGAATATCAACACGGCTCTCCCATTCTTCTATAAATAAGCCTGAGACGATGATTACTTTAATTCGGCCACCTTGGCTAATACGACGGATAATTTCTTTGTGAGCAACCGGAGAAAGGTGAATAAGAAGCTTTTGAAGTGGTCCTAGGTAAGGAAAAGAGGGGTTCAATTTGTTACCTGATTTTGTTTTAGAAATCATCCCTGCTTTTGTAAGAGTTAAAACTTCTTTTCGGGCTTTAGAAAGTTCAACTTTAACCATTTTTGAAATTGTTTTTAATTCAAAAGTTTTTTCTGCATTAAAAATAAAGAGTCGCATTATCTTAACTTTTGCCGCTGTCCCAAATAGTTTTTCTAATATATCCATGGGTAGTATTGTATAACATATAGCAAATAAAAAACACTCTTTCGAAAAGCCGCCATAATTTTTTGCTAAAAATTTGGCTTAACGCTCGGCCCGACGGCCTCCGCGAAACTTTTCTCAAGAGTGTTTTTTATTTGCTATATACTATAGACTATTTAAATTCTACTTTTCCTCCAGCGTCTTCGATTTGTTTCTTAAGAACTTCTGCTTCTTCTTTTTTCATTCCTTCTTTAAGCATTTTAGGCGCTCCATCAACGAGATCCTTTGCTTCTTTAAGGCCAAGAGCGAGAACTTCTTTTACAATCTTAATAACTGCAATTTTTGTTGCTCCTCCGTCTTTAAGTTCAACGTTAACTGTTGATTTTTCTTCAGCTGCTGCTCCGGCTGCTGCAGGACCTGCAACTGCTACCGCTGCTGCTGATACTCCGAATTTCTTTTCAAAGAATTTTACAAGTTCATTGAGTTCAAGAACTGACAATTTTTCAATTGCTTCAACAATTGTTTTGAATTGTGCAGGAGTTTCAATTTTTACTTCTTCTGTTGTATCCATAAATATTATTAAATTAAATTATTATGCTTGTTTTTTGTCAGCTATTGCTTGAAGAGCAATAACGAGACCTTGAATTGGAGAGTTGATAACATTGACGAACATTCCTCGAAGAGCTTGAAGAGAAGGAATAGAAGCAATCGCAACCATTTCTTCTTGATTTTTATATTCATCTTCAAACACTCCACCAAGAATACTTACTCTGTTTTCAAATTTCTTTTGAAAACTAAATATTTCTCGGGCTGGACTGATTTGATCTACACTGTACGCAATCGCTAATTCTCCATCAAGCGAAGGTAGTGTACCTTTGATAGCTTTTGATCCAAGAGCCTTTTTTACGAGACTCTTTTTAGCTACAAGATAACCAATGTTGTTTTCTCGTAGTTGTTTTCGAATTTCAGTTGCATTCAAAACTGATACTCCATGAAAATTCACGAAAGTAATGTTTTTTGATTCAGCAACGATTTTCTCAATTTGTGCGAGAATGTCTTGTTTTTTGGTTTTTGATATTGCCATTTGATATATTTAATATCTAATTGGTTGAGTAATCGACCAGGCTAAAGGAGAAGGTGTAACCTCTGTACAGGACTTATTGTCGCCTGTAGTCTTTGAAGCCTTGCAAGCATAATAACAGGTTTTTATATTTTGTCTATTATTGTATCGATCATGTTTAAAATATCTTGAGCATCTTGTTTTGACATCAAAACATATCGAGGGTGTTTAGAGTCTGGTTTTTGGATTCTTGAAAGTAGTAATTTCTGCAATGATACCGTTGCAGTTTTTGCTTGCTTTAACTTATTTTTTTCTAAATATTTTATAGCTGTGTCGATTCTTTTTTCGTATGTGATTCTTATTTTTGGAGAAACTTCTACTTGATTCAAAATTCCTTTAATTAGTAAAAATATTTGTTTGAGGTCTCCTGAAGAATCGTCTGTTAATGAAATATCTAAATTTCCATCTCCATTAACATCAATTTTTAAAGAAGAACTTGCCACATTAGAATTAACAGCCTGCAAATCGAGAGTTATTTTGGTTGTACTTGCAACCGGAACATCCTGCCATGTTTTTATATCAGAAGTATTGTTATCTTCGAGTTTTTTTACATTGACGGTAAAGGTTCCTAATTCTTGACCCTGCATACTGACAACTTCGGGTTCACTTGTCCAAATATATTTACCTTCCCCGAAATTCATATACTTTGAATTAGGAATTGATTGATCAACAAAAGTAAAATCACTAAACGAAGATATGTTTGCATCGTTTGAAACCGAAACAGCTGTGCCGTCAGAGTGTGTTACACCAATCGAAACCGGTGAGTGAACAGAGGTTTCAAAAAATGTTTTATTTTTAACACTATTTTGATCGTACGAAACAAATGTTGATGATATTGGTTTTTGAGTAATTACTTGTGTAACAACATCAATTACTGAATCGTCTTGAAATATGGTTCCGTGATTTAGATTTGTATTATGAGCTTTATTTGAAGAATTTAGATCAATAAAATACGTATCGCCTGTGCTTGCTTGTGCACTTTCTGCAATAACAGTACCGTCACCATTTGTTGTCATGATAGGTTCTCTATCAAGAATTGCAGGAACTAAACAATATGAAGCGGAGTGAAGAAATTCACAAGGATTTTTGGGTGTGTATTTGATAGCTTGCAATGTTGGAAGACCTTTTCCTACCAACTGAATAACATGGGTAGACGTAGGAAAAACATATTCATCAAATTGATTATGAAAATCTTCAGAGTTTTTAATCAATTCACTTGAACCGATATTAGGAATAAAACCTTCTGTGTATGGTTCTTTTTTTCGAAGATCTGCTGTGGCAGTAATAAAAGACTCTAGTTTTTTATACGAATCAATACGACCTCCGTATGTAGTATAAAAGTTCTGCATGTTTGAAGATGACGCATCAAACAATACAGGACTCATTGAAGTCGAATTAAAATATTTTTGCGAAGGAAGTAAATTGTATGCGGTCGGCATATGCTCTACCCATTCTTTGGCTGTTGTATTATTTAAAATAACACCACCCATAATTTGCTGACCATCACCGTGAAGTAATGTTGCAATAGCTTCTGGAGTTCCTAATTGCGGAACAGCGACAAGAATAACGTTTTCTATTAGATTCGCCTTACCCTGCTTTTCTAATTCGCTCATTATTTTTTTAGTAACCAAACCCCCATTACTATGAGCGACAATAGTGACTTTACCGTTTTTAGAATTTTCTGCTAGTTCTTTTATCTCTTCAATGATAGAAACTGTTGTGTTTTGTAATTTAACAGAGTCAGCAATATCGTCGGTGTTTAAACGCCAGTCGTATGGGCGAGCTCGCCATTCGGATATGGTTCCTGAAGCAGTAAGAGCATTCATTTGATCAGAAAACTTTTTATAAATATCAATATCCCACTTGTCTAAGCCAATATTTGTTCTGTCGATAATGTCTCGGGTGTATATTGTTTGATCAATACTTTTGCCATGAATATCAAGAAATAATTTATACACATCAGAATTTTGTGGACTTGATAAAGAAAAGTTTGGTTCCCATAATTGATTTTCAAGTAAACCGTTTTTGTATAAACGACTACCTTCTACCCCCGGTAAAAACAAAACCGAAGAACAGCAAACCGGTTTTGTTGGAAAGACTGGTGCTAATAAATATGCATGCGCGTTTTGTGAACTTAATAATAAAATTGCGAATGCAAATAAAACTTTGTAATTAAAATATCTCATGTACCTATGTTTTCACATTGATACATGAGATATACTAAATTTTAGTTAAATTTTTACTGAATTTTTATTAAATTCTTTTTGATTAGTTTTGAGAATTATCTGTCTGTTCGACACTAGCATTACAAGCTTGGCACAAATCGGTTTTACTAAAAAAATTTTGGTATAGTTCGATTGAAATAATAATAGTGAGACTACCTACAATAATTGCAATAAACCTAAAAAAGAATTTTTTTGAATCAGCGTCGAACATAATTAATACTATAATAACACAAAACCCCCGCCGTGAGGCAGGGGTTTTGTACTAGACCTAAGTCTAAACTATACAAATCTTGATTCTAACAATTTATGAAGAGATATTATCTCAGCAAAAACTATTATTATCGTGAAATTGTGTAGTATCCAGATTCAAACGCACTTGAAGGTGTCAATACTTGCGCATTAACTCCTGTTGCGAACGCTGAATCTAGGAATGTTTGGATAGCATTAAGCTGTACTCGGTACTGCTTAATTGTGTTTCCAGCTTGACCAGGAATAGTTACAGTAACTGTAAATGTTCGTTCTGATCCAGAATCTACTCGGTACGCACTTCCTTCTACAGTCGCAGAGTTTGAACTAATTGTTGCTGTAGATGTAATTGTTGTACTTGCAGCTCCTGTTGAGTCTTCAATTGTAAATGCAATTGAAGTACTAGCTGTTCCGTTTGCTGTAGTAGTTGTTCCTTGGTTAACAACTCGTGGAAGATACACTGTATCATCAAAAGCTCTAACTGTTACAGGAATGTTGATTGTTCGAGAAAGGATATCTCCAGAAGTATTTGTAACAGGGGCTTCTGAACTTACAGATCCCATAGTTACTAATGTTCCTGTTGATCGAGCTGTTTGGATTTCTCCTGTAGCTGAACCAGATCGGTTTGATACTGTATCCAAGTTTACGTTATCAAGCTCAATTGATGAGTTTGTTACGTTTGTTGAAGAGTAAGAAGCAACGATTGTGTCTCCTTCATCGAAGTCAGTTGCATCTACACCTGTTTCTTCAATATCGTTAAGGTCTGCTCGTACTTCAAATCGAACTGTTGCATTTGCTGCAATAGCGTATTGAAGTTTACTTGAAGAACCGAAAGTGATTGTTTGTACTCCTGTTCCTGAAGTGATTGATTCGTCAGCAATTTTTACACCATTAGCGTAAAGTTTAGCTGATTTAACAATTGCTTCAACGTTAGGAACTACTGCATCGTTTCCTGCTGATGCTGCTGTAAATGTTACTGGAAGTCGTTGAACTTTCATAGATCCATTTTCAGCTTTTACATCAAAAGCAAGAAGAAGTTTATCATTTGTATCTGTTGTTCGTGATACTTGAGTTGTTTGAGCTACAGGATTATTTGAAGCTGTTGAAACTCGGTATTTTTGATCAGATGAAACTCCTCCAGCTTTTTGGAAGTTGATTGATGAACTAATTGATCCAGGACCGTAATCATCAAATCGTCCGTCAGATGAAACTGCTGTTAAGAAGAGTGAATCTCCTGTATTAACTGTTCCAGCTCCAATGAACCATGTTTCGTTTGTAGCGTCAGTTGAATCTATTGAAGATGCACCTGAAAGCGCGACTAAGATTTGTGATTTTTGGTTTTGCTTAACAACTCCGTTCATACCT
>JAYTUJ010000042.1:0-21158 GCA_043744615.1 bacterium | reverse complement strand
GAGAGTCTAAAAAAAGAAATTTCGAAACTTAATATTCGTTTTAAGGATTTATTTACGACAGAATTGTACAATAAACTCCGAAAAGATTACATGAAAAGTGTTTTTAAAGTAACAAATGTAACACACGAAGAAGAAATGGCTATTAGAGCATCGTCGAGAGAAAATATGCCGAAATCAAAAACTCAAAATATATTCGGAAAATTCGCTGGTGGATACCGGTTTATAAAAGATTTATTAAAGCCTAAAAACTAATTGTAGTAGTTTTTGAGTCGGTTTATTTTGTCGTGTTGCCTTATTCGTTCTAAAGCCTTAGCTTCAATTTGTCGAATTCGTTCTCGAGTAACACCAAACATTTTTCCTACTTCTTCGAGTGTGTGTTGAATACCATCAACAAGACCGTGTCGAAGTTCTAGAATTCGTTTTTCTTTTTCAGAAAGATCATCAAGAATTTGTTTAACTTGATCGCCTAAAATTCGATGTGAAGATTCTTGATCAGGTGGAAGAATTTTTTCATCAGCAATAAAATCTCCGTATGTAGATTTTCCGTCTTCACCGTCATCACCAACAGGGGTATCTAAAGACACTGTTGCTTGATCAATCTTTTCGATTGTATAAATTTTTTCTACGTCTAATCCCATTTCGGTTGCGATTTCATCTGGCAAAGGGTCTCGTCCAAGATCTTGTGAAAGTCGTCGATATACTTGTTTATATTTAGCAATAGTTTCAACCATGTGTACAGGAACTCGAATTGTTCGTGATTGATCAGCGAGCGCTCGAGTAATTGATTGCCTGATCCACCACGTTGCGTATGTAGAAAACTTATATCCTTTTGTCCAATCAAACTTATCTACCGCTTTAAACAAACCAAGGTTACCTTCCTGAATAAGGTCAAGAAGCGTAAGGTCAGGACTTCGTCCAACATATTTTTTACCAATAGAAACTACGAGTCGAAGATTTGCTTTTGCTAAAAGATTTTTTGCTTCAGTGTCACCCTTTTCAATCCGCCTTGCAAGATCTTTTTCGTCTTCAGCACTAATGAGTGGATACTGTCCAATTTCTTTTAGATACATCTGAATAGAATCGTATCCTGATTCCCCACCACCCGCTGAATATGAATATTTTTTTAAAAACTCATCTTCTGATTCTTGATTTTTAACATCCAAAATTCCACCCCCTTCAAGAATATCTACTCCGGCAACATTAAATTGTTCGTACAACTCATCAAGAAAAACGATATCGTCTTCAACGTTTGGAAATTCTTTTAAAATTTCATCGTATGTAATAAAACCTCGTTCTTTTCCTTTTGCAAGAATTAATGCTGCTTTTCGTTTTATTTCTTCTTGTTTTTGAGCAGGGTTTAATTTTTTAAGTGAAGCACCTGGTACTGACAAACTTGATGCACCATTCATTCCCATTGCTGCCTTTGGACTTTCTTTTATCTTTGCTGTTTTTACTACTTTTTTAGAAACTACTTTTTGTGGTTTTGCTAACTTTGCTGGTTTTTCTTTTTTTACTACAGCCTTTTTTACAATAACTTTGGTAATAGGTTTTGATTTTGACAAAGTTTTTTTAGGAGTTTTTTTTGTTACCACTTTTTTTATTTTTTTGGCTGAAGATTTTTTTTGCATATATATGTGATGTTACAAATTGAGCAAGTTGATGACGAATTAAAGATTACCAATATTAACACGAATTTATTAGTTTGTCACTATATTGTTTCCTTTGGTTTCTTATGGCTTAATGCTTGTAATTTTTCTGATAATTCTTTGCAAATGGCTAGTAATTCACCCACTCGATCAGTTTTTCCATCTTTTTCTGCTTTTGTCAGCTCATACATAGTCGCTGTAAACTTATTTTTTAGAGTATCTTCTTCTAAATTTAACATTAACTCTTTTGTCTTTTTTGATAATTGTTCAGAGTCTCCATAATATGCTTCTGTCTCAAATAAAAGCTCGCTTCGAGGAGCGCTGTCAGAATATTTTAAATTAAGAATATTCCATTCTTCATCACCAATTACTTTTTTTATTTCTTCTCCCAAAGCATCGTCTTTTGACATTAAATAAATTCCATACAAATTGCTAATTATTTTTTCTGAACGATCTGGTTTTTTTGTTGTGCTAGAAACTTTTACCGTCTGTGCAGTTTGTTGTGGTAATTGACTGGTAATTGTCGGTATTTTTTTTATTTCTTCCCAAATAACTGCTTCGGCAACCATAATTTCTGAAGCAATTTTAGAAACATATCGTGCTCGATCAATTGAACTTGGTAAACCTGCAATTAATGGAATAACTTTTTCTTTAACTTGATCATCTTTTTCTTTTTGAGTTTTTGCATGCTGAAGAATTGCTTGGATACAAAAATCAATAACATGAACACGCCCGGCAAGAACTTTAGTCCATTCATCTTTTGATTTTAGAATAAGTGATGCAGGATCTTCACCGACAGGCAAAACAACAACCGAAACATGTAAACCATCTTTAAGAGCAAGTGCCCATGCGCGCAACCCTGCATTAATACCAGCAGTGTCGGCGTCATATGCGATAACAAGATTATCAGTAAACCTTTTTATCAGTTGAACATGCTGTTCTGTTAATGCAGTACCTGATGATGCAACGGTATTTTTTGTTCCTGCTTGATGACACAATAATAAATCAATTTGCCCTTCTACTAACAAGGCAAAATCATCAGTTCTAAAATTGTTTTTTGCCTTGTTAAATCCGTATAACGTTGCTGATTTATTAAACAACGGAGTTTCGGGACTGTTGATATATTTTGCTTCGGCATCTGCAGAAACACTTTTATTTCCCGCAATTTCTGCAACTTTTTTTTGCCAAATTCTTGCAGAATATCCAATCACTCGTCCAGACGGATCAAAAATTGGAAACATAATTCGATTTCGAAATCGATCATACCAACCTTTATCACTTCTTTTTATTAAGCCTGCTTGATTTATTTCTTCAACCAAATACCCTTTTTCTTTTAAATGATCATGCACTGTTTGCCAACCATTACGTGATAACCCTACTCGCCACTCTTTAAGAGTCTCGGTTGAAAGTCCTCGCGAACGAATATAGGCTAATGCCTCGGCGTCTTGCGTAAGATTTTTTTGAAAAAATATTGTTGCGGATTCAAGTAATTGATACAGTCGTTCTTTCTGATGTTGTTCTTCGGTCTTTTTTGGATCAAAACTTTTTTCAATTTCAATTCCCGCTTTATCGGCAAGAATTTTTAGAGCACCCATAAAATCCACTCCTTCAAATTTTTGAACGAAAGAAAATATGTCGCCTTTTTCTCCACAACCAAAACAATAGTAACTTGCTCGTTCGGGTGAAATGAAAAAAGATGGACTTTTTTCATTATGAAACGGACAATTTGCTTTAAAGTTTTGCCCAGCACGAATGAGGTGAATGTATGAACCAATCACCTCATCGACTGTCAGCCGTTCTTTTATTTTTTCTGTTGTAGATGACATTACGTCTATGATGCCGTTTGGTCGAACTCTTGCTGTCGTCGTGTATATTCTTCGTTTCGTTTAATAGCAATTTGTTCAACCATATTTGCCTTCATACTTCCTTTAAAGCCTGACCCTGCAGGAATAAGTCGGCCTATAATTACATTTTCCTTCAAACCCTTAAGAAGGTCAACTGATCCTTTGATCGCAGCACTGATAAGTACTCGTGTTGTATGTTGGAATGATGCTGATGACAAGAAACTTTCTCGAGTCAAAGAAACATCGGTAATTCCCATTACAATAAGTTCGCATTTAGCTTCTTCTTTTCCTTCTGCTTTTGCAATATCATTTGCCTCAACAAATTCTTTACTTTCAACAATGTCTCCTTCAACAAGTTTTGTTTCTCCGGGATTTTTAACTTTTACTCGTCCAAACATTTGTCGAACAATTACTTCGATGTGTTTTCGAGATACAGGTTCTCCTTGAAGTTCATACAATTTCTTAATTTCAGAAATGATATATTCTTGAGCAATATCTTTTCCAGCATATTTGAAGAGTTCATCAATATCAGCAGAACCGTCAGTAAGAAGTTGTCCTTTTTTAACAGTGTCGCCAACTTTGACATACATCATTCGAACATGACTTACTTCGTATTCGATTCCTTCTTTCTTTGATTTTGTTTTTTCAGCAATATCTGGAATCACAACAATGATGTGTTCTTTTCCTTCTTTTCGAATTTCAGTCACCATACCATCTGTATGAGAAACAATCGCAGGAACTTTTGGTTTTCGTTTTTCAAACACTTCTTCTACTCGAGGAAGACCTTGTGTAATATCTCCTCCAACTGACGCAGTACCTCCGGCGTGGAATGTACGCATTGTAAGCTGTGTTCCTGGTTCTCCAATCGCTTGAGCGGCAACAGTTCCTACTGCTTCTCCAAGATCAATTGGTTTATTTTTTCCAAGATCAAGACCGTAACACATTTGGCAAATACCTTGAATCAATTTACAGGTAAGTGGTGATCGTACTGAAACTTCTTCAATTCCTTCTGCTTCTACAACAAGTGCATCTTTGTTTGAAAGAAGATGATTTCGTTTAAACAAAATTTCTCCATTTTTTTGTAAGAGATCTTTTGAAAGAACTCGTCCTTTAATATTTTTTGAAATAGGAGTTTCGATTCCTGAAGCAGTTTCTTTTTTAACAGTAATTCCTTCTTTTATTCCACAATCAATCTCGGTAATAATAACGTCTTGCGCAACATCAAAAAGTCGTCGAGTAAGATAACCCGCTTTCGCTGTGTTAAGCGCAGTGTCAGTCAAACCTTTTCGAGAACCGTGAGTAGTAATGAAGTATTCAATCGGTGTAAGACCTGTTTTTGAACAACTCAAAATTGGAAATTCAATTGTTTCTCCGGCTGTGTTTTGAATAAGACCTTTCATTCCCGCCATTTGAGTAATCTGTGAAAGAGAACCTCGGGCTCCTGACTTGATCATGTCGTGAATAGATGTACTTTTCTTAACTGTTTCTGGAATAAGTTTTTCTACATCATTTTTAACACCGTGCCAGATTTCAATATTTTTTCGGATTCGTTCATCTTCAGAAAGAAGACCTTCGTTGAATTCAGAAACCACTTCTTCTGATCGTATTTTTCCGTCTTCAATAATTTTTTTCTTTCCTTCTGGAATAATGATGTCGTCCATACTCCATGTGATTCCTGATGTTGTTGCATAGGTAAATCCAAAATGCTTTATCTTATCAAGAATTGGTGGAAGTGCGTCTGTTCCTAATTTAACCATCAAATCATCAACGATTTGTGAAATTGTTTTTTTATCAATTTCTTTGTTTACGAATGGATAGAAATCTGGAAGTAATTCGTTAAACAAAATTCGTCCAAGTGTTGTTTCAATAATTTTTCCTTCAAATGCTGCAAACTTTTCTGTCGAAGGTACAAGAACTTTAATACTTGCTTGGTAAGAAATTTCTCCAAAACTGTGCGCAGTAATTGCTTCAGTTGGGCCTGAAAAGATTTTTCCATCACCCTTTTGATTTGCAACAGTTTTTGTCATCCAATAACATCCAAGAATAATGTCGAGAAGTTTTCCAATAACTACTGGATCTCCACTACCTGGCTTAAGAATGTTTTTGTCTGCAGCCATGATTTCTTTTGCTTCGAGTTGTGCTTCTTCAGAAAGAGGAATGTGCACAGCCATCATGTCTCCGTCGAAGTCCGCGTTAAATGCAGTACAAACCATCGGATGCACTTGAATCGCATTTCCTTCAATAAGTTTTGGTTGGAACGCTTGAATACCAAGTCGGTGAAGTGTAGGAGCTCGGTTCAAAAGAACATACTTTCCTGCAATCACTTCTTCAAGAATTGCCCATACTTCTGGGATTCCTTCGTCGATAAGTCGTGAAGCTCCTCGAATGTTGTATGCAAGTTCTCGTTCAAGTAATTTTGAAATAACAAATGGTCGGAATAATTCGAGAGCCATGTGTTTTGGAAGTCCACATTGATTAAGTGCCAAACTTGGACCTACCACAATTACAGATCGTCCAGAATAGTCTACTCGTTTTCCAAGAAGGTTTTGTCGGAAGAGTCCTCGCTTTCCTTTTAGGTTATCAGAAATAGATTTAAGTGGTCGTCGTTGTGCTTGTCCAACTCCAGAAATTAATGCGTTACCGTGTCGAATTGAGTTGTCGATAAGTGCGTCGATCGCTTCTTGAAGAATTCGTTTTTCGTTTCGCAAAATAACATCAGGCGCATGAATATCTTTAAGTTTTCGAAGTCGATTGTTTCGGTTGATAACTCGTCGATATAAGTCGTTAATATCTGATGTTGCGTGTCGTCCCCCATCAAGAGCAACCATTGGTCGAAGTCCAGCAGGAATAACAGGAAGTGTTGTTAAAAACATCCATTCTGGTCGAAGGTTTGCTTCGTGAAGACTTTTAATTACTGCAAGTCGTTTGTTGATTTTTTCTTTTTCTGCTGCACCTGCTTTGTCGAGTGCTTCTTCAAGATTTGCAACTAGTTTTTTAAGATCAAGTTGTTTGAAGATGTTGTACACCGCTTCAGCTCCAATGTGTGCTTCAAATAATGTTCCGTATTTTAGAGAATATTTGTGATATGTAATTTCATCAAGCACACGTCCCATTGAAATGTTTTCAATATCTTTTCGAGCATTCAAAAGAAGTTCTTTAATTTGTTCTTTTGAATTTTCATCTTCAACGGTCTTGATTTTGTTTTTAAATTCATTATCAAGTTCTCGTAAAAAGATTTCTTTTTCTGATTCATTTACTTTTGTAACCAAGTATCCGGCAAAGTAAATTACTTTTTCAAGATCTACGTTTGATACTCCAAGAACCGCAGCGATTCGAGAAGGCATACTTTTTAGAAACCAGATGTGTGATACAGGAGTCGTTAGTTCAATGTGACCCATTCGTTCTCGTCGAACAATTGATCGAGTTATTTCAACTCCACATTTTTCACAAGTAATTCCTTTATATCGAATACCTCGATATTTTCCACAATAACATTCGTAATCTTTATCAGGTCCAAATATTTTTTCATCGAACAAACCATTTTTTTCACTTCGTTGTGTTCGATAGTTCATTGTCTCAGGCTTTGTAATTTCGCCGTGTGACCACTCTCGAATTCGATCAGGAGAAGCTACCTTGATGGTAATCATGTCGAAATGATTGTTGTTTTCTTTTCGTGTTTTTATTGCCATAAAGATTATTGGTTATTTCCTTCTGTTAAATCTGACTTGTCATCAAATTCTTTGAGTTCAATGTCGAGAGCAAGACCTCTTAGATTTGCCAAAAGTACACTAAATGATGCTGGGATTCCGGGAGTATTTAACGGTTGATTTTTTACAATCGCATCGAATGCTGCAGAACGTCCTGGAATATCATCTGATTTATACGTAAGGACTTCTCGAAGTGTGTGCGCTGCACCGTGTCCAAGTAATGCCCAAACTTCCATTTCTCCAAATCGTTGTCCTCCTCCTTGTGCTTTTCCTCCAAGTGGTTGTTGTGTGATAAGAGAGTAGGGCCCAATTGATCGCATGTGGATTTTGTCTTCAACCATGTGGTGAAGTTTAAGGATATACATGTATCCAACTGCAATTTCTTCTTGAAATTGTTCTCCGGTTTGTCCATCAAACAATCGCATTTTTCCTGATTCATTAAATCCAGCTTTTTTAAGTTCTGCTTTAATTTCATCTTCTTCTGCTCCCGCAAACGGAGGCACAATTGCTTGATATCCAAGTGCGTGTGCCGCTAACCCTAAGTGGATTTCAAGAATCTGTCCAAGGTTCATACGTGAAGGTACTCCAAGCGGTGTCAAAATAATATCAACAGGATTTCCTGAAGCATCGTATGGCATATCTTCTTCTGGAAGAACAACCGAGATAACTCCTTTGTTTCCGTGTCGTCCTGCAAGTTTGTCTCCAACTTGTACTGATCGAAGTTGTGCAACTTCAACGTGAATTCGTTTAATAATTCCTGATTCAAGTTTGTCTCCTTTTTCTCGTGAGAATATTTTTACCCCAACGATTCGTCCTCGTTTTCCGTTTTCTAATCGTTTTGATGTGTCTTTAACATCTCGAGATTTTTCACCAAAAATAGATCGAAGAAGTCGTTCTTCTGGAGTAAGTTGTGTTTCACCTTTTGGTGTAATTTTTCCAACCAAAATATCTCCTGGTCGTACTTCTGCTCCAATTCGAACAATACCTTCTTCATCGAGGTTTTTAAGTTTGCTTTCTCCAACGTTTGGTATATCGGGAGTTGTTACTTCGGGTCCTAGTTTTGTATCTCGAACGTTAACAACAAATTCTTCAATGTGAATACTTGAAAATTTACTGTCTCGAATCAATCGTTCTGAAAGAATAATCGCATCTTCATAGTTTGATCCGTGCCATGTCATAAACGCTACTCGGATGTTTTGTCCAAGTGCCATTTCTCCGTTGTCTGTTGATGAAGCATCAGCAAGAAGATCCCCTGCTTTTACTTTTTGTCCAAGTTCAACTCGAGGTCGTTGATAGTATGCAGTAAATTGGTTTGTTCGAGTAAGTTCGGTAAGAACATATTCTTTTTCTTTTCCTTTTTCATTTTTTACAGAAATTTTCTTTGCATCAACATAAGAAATTGTTCCTGATTCTTCAGAAATAATTAATCGTCCTGTATCAAGCGCTGCTTTGCCTTCGATACCTGTCGCAACTAATGGGGCTTCGGGAACGATACAAGGAGTAGCTTGTTTTTGCATGTTAGACGCCATCAATGCTCGGTTTGCCTCATCGTGGTTAAGGAAAGGAATCATAGAAGTCGCCACAGAGAATGCTTGGTTTGATGCAACATCAATAAAATCAACTGTATCTTTATTTACAAGTCCTGGTTTTCCTTTGATTCGAACTTCTACATCTTCATCAAGAATGTTTCCCTCTTTATCGTATCGAGCGGCTGCATGCGCAATGATATACCCTTCTTCTTCAAGAGCGTTCATATATACGATCTCTTTTGTGATCTTTCCATTTTTTACTTTTACGTATGGAGTTTCAATCATACCGAATTCGTTAATTCGAGCGTATGTAGAAAGGTGAAGTACAAGACCAATGTTTGGTCCTTCAGGTGTGTGGATCGGACAAATTCTTCCGTAGTGAGAAGTATGCACGTCTCGAACTTCAAAACCTGCTCGTTCTCGTGTGAGTCCTCCGGGTCCAAGAGCAGAAACTGTTCGCAAGTGTTCAAGTTCTGTTAGCACGTTTTCCTGTTGCATAAATTGTGACAACTGGTTTGTACTAAAGAATTCTTTGATTCGAGCTTGTAACGGTCGAGGTGAGATAAACTGAATTGGCATTGTAGCATCAGTATCAATTGTAGACATTCGGTTTTGAATGTTTCGTTTGATTTGAGTCATACCAACTCGAATTTTTTGTTGAAGAAGTTCTCCAACATATCGAACCCGCCTGCTTCCAAGATGGTCAATATCGTCAGCAAGCGCTTCTGGGTTTTCGTTTAATTCTGCAAGATGATTAAGGATTGTTACGATATCATCTGTTGTGATTTTTCGAATTTCAAGATCTTTTTCTGCAAGACTTTTTGTAAATCGCTTGTTAAATCGGTATCGTCCTACTGGTGAAAGGTCATATCGGTCTGAACTAAATAGATCAGTAACAAATTGTTTAGCGTTTTCTGGAGTTGCTAAATCGCCGTCTCGAAGTCGTTTATGGATTTCCATGTATGATTCTTCGATTGTTTTTGCATGATCTTTTGCAAGAGAAATTTCAATCGCTTTTTTAACTTGTTCGTTTCCTTCGACAAGTTTAAGAATTTCAGCATCTGTTTTTGCACCAAGAACTCGAAGAAGTGATGTGATTGAGAATTTTCGTTTTCGGTCAATTCGAACATACACTGCACCGTCAGGGTCAGATTCAATTTCAACCCATGCTCCTCGAGATGGAATTACTTTTGCTCCAAAATAGTTTTTTCCTTTAACTTCGTTTGCAACAAAAAATACACCGAATGATCGTGCTAACTGAGGAACAATAACTCGTTCGATTCCGTTAACAATAAAAGTTCCGTGATTTGTCATCGCAGGAAAATCTGCAAGGAAAATTTCTTGTTCTTTTTCAGAACCTAAAATTTTATTGGTTAATTTTACTTTTGCTTTAAGAGGTGCCTCAAGAGAAAGCTTGTTTGCTTTTGCATAGTTTTCACTAAACTTTGGAGTTTGAACTTCAAATTCTCCGAGTTCAAACTGAAATTTCTTTTCAGAATAATCTCGAACTGATTTAAATTCATCAAAAACTTCTTTTAATCCTTTTTCGATAAGCCATTTGTATGAATTGATTTGTGCTTCCACCAAGTTTGGAAGTTCAACCAATGCTGGCTTATATTTGCCGAAATGCTTTTTTTCTCGTGTATGTATTGTCGACATAATGTATGTTATTGAGCCAACTTAATAAAGTTTTAAACGAAAGTATTTTGAAAACGAAAAACTGCAACAATAAAAAGAACCCTTGAGGAAACAAGGTCTCTTTTTGTTGTTGATTAAAAATTATCGCTTTGCAAGAGTAGCTTTAGTTTAAAAAAACCTAATAATTCTTGCGCACGTTAGCAAAACTCAATCGGGCACGCTTGAAGGGCATTTTAACATTTCTTCATCAATTGTCAATCGTTGTTTTGCCCTTTTTCCACTCCTCTATTAGCTTATGGTTTCCCGACAAAAGCACCGGTGGAACTTTATATTTTTTACCCTTATAACTAAACACTTCCGGACGAGTATAGGCTTCACTTGTGCTCACACGATCATCTTCTAAAGAATTAAAGTTTCCGAGTACTCCTTCAATTTGACGCGAGACGATATCAACAACAATCATTGCTGGTAATTCCCCTCCCGTTAAAATATATGGCCCGATAGAAATTTCAGTTGCTTTAAAAACAGTTTTTACTCGAGCATCGACTCCTTCATAATGCCCGCACACTAAAATAATTTCTTTTTGTGCTAACTTTTTTGAATTATCTTTTGCAGATTTTTTTGCAATTTTATTTTTCAAAATCTCCCGTGCAAATTCATTTGTAAATTGTTTTCCTGATGCAGCAAAAATAAATACTGGAACTTGCTTAGTGGTCTTCTTACCAAGAGCTTTTGCAATTGCTTTAATAACCGGTTCTGCTTGCATAACCATTCCCGGTCCTCCGCCATAGGGTTTGTCGTCAACTCGAGCATACGGCCTATCATTTTTTTTCTGCGCTGCGGTAATCACAGCAAAATCGCGGGGGTTGTAAAACTTTATCTGGATTTTCTTTTCTGAGATTGCACGGCCAATAATAGACGTGCTTATATATGACGCAAAAGACTCCGGAAAGAGAGTAACGATATGAAATTTCATATAAACATTATGGCACAACATAGTCAGCCTTACCATAATAATTATCCGTGCAATAAAAAAACCGCGCTCGACAGCGCGGTTTTAAGAACAATTTGCGTTTTTGTTCCTACCTTAAACCCTTAAGGATTAAAATTTAAGATCAGCCATTACTTCATCAACTGCCTTTGTGGCACTTCCTGTTGTTGAAGTATGCTGAGCATCAGCGGGAGCTACGTATCCTTCTGGTTCGTTAATTTTTAGATTAACTCGAGCATTATTTTTCATGCCCACAACCCGAAGAAGTGTTCGGATTGCTTTAGCTGTGTTACCCTGTCGTCCAATTACTTTACCCATATCTTTTGGATCAACAGTGAGAGTAAGCAATACTCCCATTTCATCTACTGTTCTTACTATCTTTACAGCACTCTGATTTTCAACAAGTGCTTTGACAGTATAGTCAAGAAATTGCACGTCTCCTTCCATCATAGTATTCTTTGCATCAATTAACTAGTAACAAATAAATTATAGCATCTGCAAGTTGTCGGTCAAAGGTTAACAAGCCAAACCTGTGGACTACTTAAAGATTATTTAAAATTTTCTTAAAAAAATTAGGTTACGCTGCAGGAGCTTCTTCTACTTTTACTTCTTCAACTACTGCTGCTGCTTCTACTACTGGTTCTGATTTTACTTCGGCAACTTTTACTTCAGCAACTTTTGCTTCAACAACAACTTCTTCTTTTTTAGGGGCAGTCTTTTTTGGAAGAACGTTAATTTTCTTTCCAGTGATAACTTTTTCAGAAATCAAAAGATTGTGAATAGTAGGAGTTAATTGAACACCGTGAGACATCCAATGTTTGATTCGGTCAGCTTTGAATGTTGGCTTAACACTTTTTCGAAAATCGTGAGAACCAAGAATTTCTAAAAATTTACCGCTTTTTGTGCTGTTTTTTGAATCAGTAAGTACAAGCCGAAATGTAGCTTCGTGCTTTCGTCCTGTTCTCTGTAGTCTTATTTTTAACATATCAGCAATTGTAGCAGAGTTTTAAAAATGGGTCAATAAACCCTAATACCCTCGATACGTATTATCATCTCGCTTTGATATTTCTAAAATACGTATTTCCACTAAAGCTTTTTGGTATATAACTCTATATTTACCAACCCTAACTCTAAAAATATCGACTGAACCCTTCAGTTTTAAAACATCTAAACCAGAAAAACTACCTTCGAGAAGTTTCTCAAGGCTACAAGCAATCATTTCTTTATCTTTAGCAGAAATCTTGCTTAAAAGTTTACTAATTTTATCCATTATTTTCTTAAGGCAGAAATAACATCTTTAGCAGAAACACCTTCTTTATTTATTTTTGTAAAATCAGCAATTGTTTCCCACATATCTTCACTATCTACCGGGGCTAATTTAAAAATTGGTTTTGATTTTCGAAGCACAGTAAAAGAAACCCCTTTTTCAATCTGAGAAATATATTTTAAAGCATTTTCTCTAAATTCCTTAAAACCAATAATATTCAATTTATTTACTGTTTTCATACTACATCAAGTTTATCTTAAGATAAACTTGATGTCAACAATCGAATAATCTCATTAGATTTGACTTAATAATACTACTTTGTATATAATTAGTATTATGAAAACTACAACCAGTATTAAGATAGATGCGAAAATCAGAGATGACGCAGCGAAACTAGCTTATGACATGGGGCTCAATTTAAGTTCAATAATCAATGCCAGTCTACGTAATTTTATTACTGAAAGACGGATTGTTTTTTCTGCAGACAGACAGTTAAACCCTAAAACTATACAAGAAATTGATTCTGTTCGAAAAGACATTAAATTAGGTAAAAACTTAGTGGGGCCTTTTTTGAGCAGTAAGGATCTAAAAAAATCATTACTGCAATAAGATGAATATTGAATATCATAGAAAATTCAAGAAATCTTTTAAAAAACAATCCCGAAAAATTCAACAAAGTTTTTTTAAAGTTCTCGATGTTTTTATACATGACGAATTTCACTACTCATTAAACAACCACGCTCTTCAAGGAAACATGTTAGGTGTGAGAAGTTTTGATATTACAGGTAATGTAAGAGTTCATTATGAAATTTTCAATAATATGATCATTCTCATCAATATCGGAACACACGCACAGCTTTATTGATTCAAAAGTTATTTATAATACGCTATTAAATATTATGATTATGCCTAAATTTCAAGAAGATCTAATCGTTTCTCGGATCATACAAGCATCAAAAAATGCAAAAGAAGGAAAAGTTTTACGGGGAAACTTAGACGACTTACTCAAAAAATATAATGACATAAAATTTAACGTCATTGATGAAGAAGTAATCTTTCTCGAAATAGGAAACCCTAATATCTACAAAAAATAGTATGCGGAAGAAATTTTAATATAAAAAATTAGCCCTGCTCCGACCCAGAAAATCTGAGTGTGGAAACAGGACTAAGAACCGAAATCTGAGGTTATCTAAGAACCTTACGAACACCAGCGAACAAATAGCGAACTATCCAATCCTTGTCGCAGAGGCGAACGCTCACGTCGCGTCTCTTGTTATAAGAGCAGAATACGATGCAGCACCAGTTACCGTTAGTATCCTTCCAAGAAGTAGCGTTAGGCATCTCGTCAGAAAAAGCGGGATTAGCTTCATTGAAAGCAGCAAGGGCAATTGGATCAGATTCGAGACCACGGATCTTATATGCTTTCTCAAGGTCATCGTCTGAAATAAAACTCAGTCGGGTGTATTCTTCTGTGATAGGTTCGAAGAATACAAGTTCGACTTCGTCACCTTCACCTTTCGGCATCGAATCTACGACTGAACAATACACGCGTTCGAAACGACTAATAGCTTTGACCGCCTCTTTTGGAGTGCGATTGCGATTTACTTTGACAATAAAGATTCTTTCTTTTTTAGTTTCGCTCATGGCGATTGTTCCTTTGTTTAGTATTTTTTTACTAGAGGACAATCACGTAATGTGAGTAGTCATAGCAAACGAAAGACCTGTGTAAACAAGACACTGTTTGCTATGACTACTTGGAGTATTCGCAAGTTTGTATCAAAGAACTAATTGCCAAACTATACGTTGAAATATGGTTTTGTCAACTGAATCGTAGTAGAAAAATCTTAATCTGATATACTATACAAATAATGCAAACAACAAAAGACGGGCTAACAATGACCGGTCAAATTAAAGTAAACGCCAAAGGAAACGGCTTTATGCGTATTCCCGACTCAAAAGAGGAACTCTATATTCCAAATATGTACATGAACACGGCGTTTAACGGCGACGAAGTCGCCGTTCAAATTCTCGATTCAATGTTTCAAGAAAAAAAAGAAGCAAAGGTGCTTGAAATAATTAGTCGTGCAAAAGATAATTTTGTAGGAGTACTTGCCGTAGACCCAAAAAATTCACAGCAATTTATTGTGATGCCTGACGACAGACGAACATATACTTTTTTTTCGGTTATTCCCCTTCCTGAAGAATTAGAAGTTCTACAAAAATCAATTGGTCAAAAAGTTTTGATTGCAATGAAAGAATGGAAAGATACAAAAATGTATCCACCTGCACGTTTGATAAAAGTAATTGGGGTTAAAGGTGATAATAATGTCGAAATGGAATCTATTGTTCTTGATCAAGGTTTCGATATTGATTTTGCACACAGTATTGAAAACGAAGCTCGACAAATTGCACAAAAAGAAATTCCAATTCCTGTAGATGAAATTGAAAAGCGAAAAGCAAACGGTGGAGATTTTCGAGATACCCTTACCTGCACCATCGACCCTGAAGATGCAAAAGATTTTGATGATGCACTTTCACTCAAAAAACTTCCAAGCGAGGGAGGCGAAGAATTATACGAAGTTGGAGTTCACATTGCCGATGTATCACACTACGTAATTCGAGGAACCGCAATTGATGACGAAGCGCAAAAACGAGCATTTTCTGTATATCTTGTTGATCGAACAATTCCGATGCTACCCGAAATCCTTTCAAATGATTTGTGTAGTTTAAATCCACATACCGACAAACTCGCCTTTTCTGCCGTGTTTGTAATGGACACAAAAGGTCATGTGCACAAACGATGGTTTGGAAAAACAATCATAAATTCAAATAAACGTTTTTCTTACGAAGAAGCACAAGGAGTTATTACTTCAGGACAAGGCCCTCTTGCTGAAGAATTAAAGACACTAAACACGCTTGCAAAAATATTAAAAGAACAAAAAACTGCAAAAGGTGCGATTGATTTTGAAACTGACGAAGTAAAATTTAGACTCGATAAAGATGGAAAGCCTTTAGAGATTTATAAAAAACACCGGCTTGATGCACATAAACTTGTTGAAGAATTTATGCTTCTGGCAAACCGAGAAGTTGCTGAATATATTTTTAAAGCAAACAAAGATAAAAAGTTTGGTAACGTATATCGAATTCACGATGTACCAAACCCCGACAAAATTGCAGAACTTGCACTGTTGCTTAAAGCGGTTGGTATTGCATTTGATTCAAAAAAAGAACGACTGTCACCAAAAGATATTCAAGCAGTGCTCAAACAAGCAGAGGGACACTCAAGTGAAAACTTAATTAAAGTTTCAACGATTCGTTCAATGGCAAAAGCGATTTATGATGTTAAAAACATTGGTCACTTTGGTTTAGCGTTTGAATATTACACACATTTTACTTCACCGATTAGACGCTACCCTGACTTAATGGTTCATCGAATTATTTCACATATTATTGATGGGCAAACAATTGATGGCGTAGAACAAGCCTTTCTTAAACACATGTGTGAAAAATCTACCGAACGAGAAATTGAAGCGGCTGAAGCAGAACGAAATTCAATTAAATACAAACAAGCAGAATATATTCAAAATCATATTGGCGAAGTATTTGATGGAGTTATTTCTGGAGTTGCTGAATGGGGTATTTTTATTGAGCTTCCTGATACAAAAATCGAAGGAATGATTCATGTTAAAAACCTCGGAAATGATTTCTATAGTTGCGATAAAAAAACAATGTCGGTAGTTGGGCAAAAAACAGGCGCTCGATTTACACTTGGTGATAAAGTAAAGGTAAGAGTAAAAGCTGCAGATATTGAGCGAAAAACAATTGATTTTGAGATGGTGAAATAAAACTACACAAAATGGAACGATTTATTTTGATCTTAAAAGAAGCGGCAATAGGTTTACTATTAAGTGTTATTTTTTTATATCTTGTTGCGTGTATTATGTGGATATTTTATCGTGCAACAAAATCAAAAAACAAAATCTTATCTGTACACCAAATAATAAGAAATGTTTTTTATTATTTTCTTTAAAGGACTTTTATTTTGCAATGCGGTAACTAAGTTTTTCTCATTCTCTGTGCCTTCAAATAAGCTAATATTACTTTAAACGAGCGGTATTCTACTGAGTCAATATCGTTTTTTAACATCTCACAAATTTTAGAAAGCACCTCTATTCCCTGCTCATTTCTTTGTTCTAAACGATTAATAAAGTCTAGACTTACACTCATTAATCTATCTCCTGAATTTTGATTTTTTTCTTCTGTTATATTTTTGGATTCTAAAATTCTATTTTTATACTCCGCGTCAATTTCTTTTCGCAAAAAAGGTGCAAGTTCAATTGGACTATTAATATCAAAACCTGCGTACAACGAGGCATTACAAATACGTTCAATCATCGAAACATGTTCTTTCTTTACTTGATACTTTAGAATTTGATTTAATGTTTTTTCAAGAACTCCATTTTGCATTTGAGCCAAGTCCTCATCGGTCACGGTTTCAAGAGCTTCTAATTCACCAAGTGCTTTTTGCTCTGTAGCTTTAAGAACTTGTTGTAAAATAACTTCTTTTTGTGCAAGTGAAGGTTCTGCAATTGTTTGTAATTTTTTTGTTTCTTCGGGTGTAATGCCTTCACTCGGTGTACCGTCTACCGACACAAGTGTATAACCATTTTCTTTATCTGGAAACAAAATAACAGATTTTACATGAACATCTTTTGTTGTAATTTCTTTTCCATTAACTTCAAAACCAGTTGTAACTCCTGCACAGAGTCCAGACTTTTTAAGCAAAACTGTGGTTAAGATTCCAAAATCTGTACAAACTCCAGCAAATCTTTTTCCTTTTTTTAATAATTCTGGTTTTTTTACCGCAAGTTGTTTTAATCTTTGTTCCATAAAAACAATTCTTTGAGCAAAAGGAAGTTTATCTTTCTCTTTGTTAACTTCACCACTATCAAAATCATAATACGAAAGACTTCTGACATACTCTTCAATCTTATATAACCTTTCTTTTGGTAGTAAATTCTTTATTGAAGAAATAAAATATTCATCTTCAGCAGAAATTTGTATTGAAACATCTTTTAAACTTTCAAAACCGTTAGATTCTAGCATTCTTTGATATTCTTGTTGATTTACATCTTTTGGAATATAAGGTGCTTCGCCAACTCGATATGAATACAGCAAAGAAACTAGGTCTTTAATGTTTCCTGTATTAGCAATATATACACCATTTTCTTGTTTAGTAATAGCAATAAGATGTTCAGTCTTATTTTTATCAACAACTTTTACTCGAGTTTTAACCACTTCGGCACCAAGTGGAATAATAATAGAAATCTCTTTAGGGGTCTGTTGATCAATATTAATTTCTGCACTTCGTTCAATAACCGGATATTCTAAGTGTGGTGATGGATTAAGATTCTCTTGGGGTAAAAAAGTACTACCTGATGAATCAAGGTTAAAGTATACTCCTCCAGAGAAAAAACTTTTTTGACTTTCTCGTAAAGATACAACTGTTTCTGTTTTTTTAGACTGTGGATCACCGCTCTTAAATAAACTTTCGTTTGTTTTTCCGAGATATGCGTTTCTATTAGGTTCTTCTTGTTTATTGTTATCTTCTCTTTGGTCATATTGTTTTTTATCACCAAAAAAGTTAAGCCGTCGAAAAAATCCCTTTGTCTTTCTTTCTGCAAGCTCGTCTTTTTTTTGTTTAATTTCTTGAATTTCTGGAAAAAGTTGATGTAAAAAAGCTTTTACAGACGTTTCATCAGTTCTATCTGCAACAGCCAGAACATCGTCAAGAAAATCTTTTGGATGAGCATGCATTGCTTTTGTTAAGCCTTTTGCAAAAGTAGCAGATTCCGAAAGATGTTCATTACTATTTTTTTTCTTAACATCTTTTTTTTGATTAATTAAATCAATATAGTATTTTGCATCCATATTACTTACTTTTCCTGGCTCATGAACTATACCCAACTTAAAAAGAAGTCCTGGTAAAGCACCTCGATTACTGTCACTGAAATCTTTTTCCTCATACACTTTTGTTTCTTGCTTTTGATCTAGTGTAGCAGTAGATTTTTCTTCTTTTGGAGATAAATCTGCTTTCATCCATTCATGTGTGGTAAAAACTCCATTTACATAACCAGCAAAAACCACCCTGTCATCTTGATCAAGAATTTGAGGGATACTGTCAAAAGATCCGTCATCTAAGGGAATATTATTTTTAGATTCACGAAAATCACCTCCTTGTGTATTTAATTTGGTTATACACCATTTACTCTCTTTGAATTTAAAAATAATAAATGGTGTATTATCAACGAGTTGTATTGAATGATATTCAATATCTTTTTCAATGTTTATTGTGTTACCTTCCGAGAAGATTTCATAATTCCCTTGTTGACGAGGATGCACAGTAGCACTAAAATAGTCTTCTTTTTGTTTTTTAAAAGATACAAAGTCAATCATACTTTGGTCTTTTAAATAAATTATGGACTTGTCTTTAAATAAAGAATAACATCTATTGTTTTGATCAATAATATTGGGAATACCCTTATAAAAAGTAACCTTTTTTATTTGTCCTGGTTCTCCAAGGAATTGGTATTCTTTATCTTTTGAGTATGCAACAGGTTTTCCATTTCTATATCCGACAGCAAAAAAATCATCCTCACCAAAAGGTTGTATATCGAAAATTGCTTTTGGGTCTTTATCAAATTGAACATCAAAAAAATCTTTTTCTTGATACACTAAAGTTTGATACGCCTGATTATTTCTAACGACTGCAAAAACAGAAGAACCGTTTACATCATAAATTTTTGAATTAATATGAGTTTCTGGGCTATACGCATGAATTTTTGATCCCCCTCTATACAAAGACTCTACGTTCTCATTGTTTTTTACAACAAAAGCTACTTCTCCTCCAACAACATTTAAATTATGAAAACTTAAGCCTTTTTCTAATTCTTTAATAAAAAATGTTTCTCCTTTTTTATTTCTTCCTGTTAATAAATCCCTGTTAATACTGATTTCATAAAAATTACCATTTATTTTGTCAAAAACAAACTCTGATTCATCAAAGTCTGCAATAGACTCCTTACTGTCTTGCACTACATATGCAACCTCACCAGAAATTCTTGGTTGTTGTACATCATATTCAATAGTTAAAGTTTCTTTTCCTCTAACTTCATTTTTAAAAATTAATTTTTGATTAAAGCCTTTTTTATTAAAAGCTTCCCACGTTTCTTTTTTAGGTCGTTCGTTCCAGTTAACACGACCTTCGTATTTAGATTCTAAATCTTCTTTTTTTACACTTTTATCTTTTTTTATTTCTGGGCCACGGATTTTAAATTGACAATCAGTTTCATCAAAAAAGATTTCTATGTCGTCTTTTGAAACTCCAGTTTGAGCAATTAATCTTTTAATTTCATCTTTAAGAACTTTTTCAGCTTCTCTTTTTTTTGCATTATATACAATATCAAGTGGTCGATATAAGGCTTCTTTTTTTGTTTTATTTAAAACACTATCATAAACTTTTTCTAATCTGGTTTTTGTACTTTGATCTAGAATTAACAAAAGACGTTCTACACTTTTTTCTTTCCAAACAAGATCATATAGACCAAGACCGTCTTCTTCCATAATAGGATGTATTCTTTTCTCTATTTCTTTAGGAATATCAAACAAACTAAAACCAAAAGTTTCTTTTATAATTCTTAAAACTTTTGATACTTCATAATGGGGCTCAAGTAATCTTTCGTTTAATTCTATAAAGTCGTCTGCAGGTTTTATTCTATTGACGTTTTTTCTTTTATCTCTTTTTTCTGTTTTTTCAGATTCTGATAATTTTTTATATTTTGCAGTTCCCACAGGGACAATTGCTTTATCTGGTTGAAGTAAAAAGTTTGCATAATAATCTCTTATTTTTTCAATAATCTCTGACGAATCTGAAAAACGCAACTTTGGTATATTATCTTGCATTGAAGCTACTTTGGTTGCAAATGTATCAAAAGTCTTTCTTAGTTTATTATCTTTCTCCAAAGAAAGACTCTCAATTTCTTTAGAGAAAGAAGTAAAAAATTTGTATAAAAACTTTTCATGTTTTTCAAATATTTCTTTTGAAGCTACAGTCTCTAAAAAAGACACTCGGGCAAGTTCTAAATCTTCTAAACAAGTAGTTAATTCAAGAGTGTCTGGAAGAGAATGTTTCGCTAATTCATGTAAAACTAATTTTGTATCTGAAAGAGAATTTACCTCTCCTGATGAAGAAACAAACTTTCTAAGTGCGGTAAAAAGTTCTTGTTTTTGTATGTGAAGCGATTCAGCAGAAATTGCCTCCGGCAATTTCTTTAATTCTCCTTTTTCTTTTTCAGTAATTTCAACAGTTTCTGACATATTCTATTTCGCAATTTGCGACGCTTCTTCAAATGCGATTGAAAGTAATTTTGAACACGCATCTTTACCCATCGTTACTCCGTAAATAACACCTGCTCGCGACATTGTTTCTCGGTTGTGTGTAATTAAAATAAGTTGAGAATATTTTGAAAGACTTTCA
>JAYTUJ010000041.1:0-21813 GCA_043744615.1 bacterium | reverse complement strand
AAAACAAGTTATTAAAAACGCAAAAGCATTAGGAAAACGACTTCAAGAACTCGGTTGGAAAATTATTTCTGGCGGAACCGACAGTCACATGATTCTTGTTGATACATGGATGGAAGGAAAAGGGTTACCAGGAAAAGATGCTGCGACCAAACTTGAAGCTGCAGGAATTATTTGTAACTTTAATACAGTTCCGGGAGAAACTCGTTCTGCGTTTGACCCATCAGGAATTCGTCTTGGAAGCCCCGCCGAAACAACTCGAGGAAAAAATGAAAAAGATTTTAAAAAGATTGCAGAAAAAATTGATAAGGTTCTTAAGTCAAAAAAGTAAACATACCGCATGCCACAAAAAAGAGGAAAATTAATTGTTATCGACGGAATTGACGGTTCTGGTAAGGCGACGCAAACCGAGTTACTCGTTAATGCGCTTACTCGTCGCGGATTGAAAGTTAAAAAAATAGATTTTCCTCGCTACGAGACAAACTTTTTTGGTCATTTTGTTGGTGAATGTTTAACAGGTAAGTGGGGAGATTTTATTTCATTACATCCTCGAGTCGCTTCTGTTTTTTATGCAGCTGATCGTTTTGAATCAAAGACTTTTGTTGAAAACTGGTTAAAGCAAGGCTACATTGTAATTACTGACCGATATGTATCTTCAAATCAAATTCATCAAGGAGGAAAAATAAAACATCCAAAACAACGAAAAGAATTTTTGGTATGGCTTGATGCAATGGAACACGAAATTTTTGGATTACCTCGCCCTGACGCTGTGATCTATCTTGATATCCCTGTTGATGTTAGTGTAAATCTTCTTCGTGAATTAAAAATAAAAAGTCGAATTGGAAAAAAAGTATATTTACGCGGACGCCCTGACAAAAAAGAAAAGATTGATCTTGCTGAAGGTAATATTGAATATTTAGAAAATTCTCGAAAAAGTGCTTTGTCGCTGATTCGTTCTGAAAAGGGAAGATGGCATAAAATTGATTGTATTAAAAAAGGTCATTTGCTTTCAATCGCTGAAATTAATGATGAGGTTGTACGATTGGTTAAATATATTATTGGTGAGAAAAATTAATTAAGTTAATTTAAAATAAATTCGCACGGCCCATATTTTGTTTTCTTGCAAAGTTTTTATTGTATAGTATAGTTTCAAACCGTATGAGTTACTTCTTCCATTCGGAACAAAAGGGGGTGAGATAGCATGGCTAAAAAAAAGAAAAACAACATTGGACAGGGTAAACCAGGTTCAGGCAGAGGAGCAGTCCAAGGTAAAAAAATTTTTACGGTTCAAAACCGGCCTCGTTAATCACCACCTCATTTATGCCTCTTGAGGCATAATTCATTTGAAGGGTTGCACCGCAGGTGCAACCCTTCATTTTTTATTGTATGCTAAAATCAACCTATGATTGCTGCCGATATTAAAAAACTAATTCTCGAAAGTCTTAAAGAACTCAGTACCTTATCTGAGCATGTATTTACCGTAGAACACCCCGCAGAGCTTTCTCATGGTGACTATTCTACAAACGTTGCATTAGTATTTTCAAAAATCGAAAAGCAAAATCCACTCGAGCTTGCTGAAAAAATAAAAACAGCGATTGAGCAAAAAGTTTCTGCAGATGCAAAACTTTCTGAAACGATTAAAAAAGTTCAAGTTGCAGGCCCAGGCTTCATTAACTTTTTTTTGACCGATACTTTTTTTACAAACTCGCTTGCTGAAGTTTTACTACCAAGTTTTGGAACACACAAAACTCTTGAAGGTAAAACATATATGGTTGAGTACACCGACCCAAATCCTTTCAAACAATTTCATATTGGGCATTTAATGTCGAATGCAATTGGTGAAGCACTTTCTCGAATTGTTGAATGTAATGGCGCAAAAGTTATTCGAGCTTGTTATGGTGGCGATGTTGGCCCGCATGTTGCAAAAGCAATTTGGGGAATGATGCAAAATAAAGCAGGGTTTCCTCATGATGACGATTCTCTTTCAGACAAGGTAAGATTTATCGGCGAGTCTTATACGTACGGTTCAAATGCATATGAAGATAACCCACAAGCCCAAGAAGAAATTAAAATAATAAATAAAAAAGTTTTTGAACTGTTTGATGAAACAAAAAAATCTGATCAAGATCAGGAATTAAAAATTTATTACGACAAAGGCAAAGCGTGGAGCATTGAACATTTTTATGATATTTATAAAAAACTAAATACTCACTTCGACCATATTATTTACGAAAGTATGGTGTCTGATGCTGGTAAAAATATTGTTTTAGCACATCCAGAAATTTTTGAAAAAAGTGAAGGAGCCATTGTGTTTTTGGGTGAAAAATATGGCCTACATACCCGTGTGTTTTTGAATTCACAAGGCCTACCAACGTATGAAGCAAAAGAGCTTGGATTATTTGATCTTAAGAAAAAGCTTGAAACATTTGATACTTCGATTGTGATTACTGCTAACGAGCAAGACGATTATTTTAAAGTTGTCATGAAAGCGATTGAATTATTGAACCCTGAATCAAAAGGATCTCTTTTGCATGTGTCACACGGCATGCTTCGATTTAAAGAAGGAAAAATGGCTTCTCGAAAAGGAAACATAATCACTGGCGAATCACTAATTACTGATATGCAACAAAAGGTTGCCGAAAAACTTGCTGACAGAAATCTTTCTCTCGACGAAAAAAAGAAAATCGAAGACCAAGTTGCAATCTCCGCAATTAAATATGTAATCCTTAAACAAGCTCCAGGAAAAAATATTATTTTTGATCCAGAAACCTCACTTTCATTTGAAGGTGATTCTGGCCCATATTTACAGTATTCATATACGCGAGCGCAATCGGTTTTACGAAAAGCAAAAGAACAGGGAATCATATTTGAAATTGAATCTGCAAAAGATCAAGTAAATCAAATGAGTAAAGTAAGCCAGGCAACTCAAGTAACCGAACAAATCGGTGAACTTGAAAAAACATTATATCGTTTCGTTGAAGTAACCAGTCGAGCATATGAAGAATTATCTCCACAATACATTACGACATTTTTAATTGAAATCGCATCTGCATTTAATAGTTATTATGCAAACAATCAAATTATTACCGAAGATTCTACACAAACTGCATACAGACTTTTAATTACACATGCAGTTTCAAATGTTCTAAAAAATGGAATGACTTTATTAGGTATGAGTGCTCCCGAAAAAATGTAATATGGCTAAGAAAGTAAATAAAAAAGTTCTTACGTTTTCAGAAAAAGTTCGTCTTGTGGTGAGTAAGATTCCTAAAGGAAAAACAATGACGTATAAACAAGTTGCTACACAAGCGGGGAACTCGAAAGCTTCTCGTGTTGTAGGAAGTGTTATGAAAGCAAATTTCGACTTAAAGATTCCTTGTCATCGAGTTATTCGTTCTGATGGAATTATCGGAGAATATAACCGAGGCGGGTCTAGCGCTAAACGTAAAAAATTAGAAGACGAAGGAGCGATATATAAGATCTAAATTTCTGCTAAATTTTTAATAATATCCATATTTCTGCTAAAATAGGGGAATGTCTGATACAGAACCCCAAAAAAGTGATATTGCTCAAAAAGAAGAACAAATTTTAGAATTTTGGCAAAAACAACAAATTTTTGAAAAAAGCCTTACAAAACAAGCTCCAAAAGGCGAGTATGTTTTTTATGATGGCCCTCCATTTGCTACGGGAACTCCTCATTATGGACATATTCTTGCCAGTACTATTAAAGACGCGATCCCTCGATATCAAACAATGAAGGGTTTTAAGGTTGATCGAAAGTGGGGATGGGATTGTCATGGTCTTCCTATCGAACATCTTGTCGAAAAAGATTTAGGAATTTCTGGTAAAAAACAAATCGAAGCTCTTGGTGTAGAAAAATTTAATGAACACGCACGAAGTAAAGTACTTTCGTATGTTTCTATTTGGAAAAAAACTGTCGACCGAATGGGGCGATGGGTTGATTTTGATGGTTCATATAAAACTATGGACAATAGTTATATCGAGTCAGTGTGGTGGGCGCTCAAAGAAATGCACGGAAAAGATTTTATTTATGAAAGTACAAAAGTACTTCCGTATTGTCCTCGATGTGAAACTCCAATCGCAAACTCTGAAATTGCGATGGATAACAGCTATAAAGACATCACCGATATTTCTGTATATGCGCAATTTAAATTACTCGACAAAAAACTTTCACCGGACAATGAAGATGTGTTAATTATTGCATGGACAACAACACCGTGGACGCTTCCAGGAAACTTTGCGCTTGCAGTAAGTGCAGAATCTACATATGTAAAAATAAAATTTCAAGGCAAAGAAATTTCTGAAGGCGTTGCAGACAATCGAACATATATTTTTGCAAAAGACAGACTCGAGGCACTCAAAGTAAGTATTATAAAAAATGAATTTACTATTGTCGGTGAAATGAAGGGGAGTGAATTAGTTGGCTCATCGTATCAACCATTATTTTCATATTTTGAAGAAAAACTTTCACACGATGCGAGACGAGAAAAAGTTTGGAAAATTTATGCAGGCGAATTTGTAACTATGGAATCTGGAACAGGAATTGTTCACTTGGCTCCATATGGTGAAGATGACGTAAAACTTTTTAATACTGAAGGTATTCCTTTTATTACACATGTAACCAGCGAAGGAAAATTTAAAGCCGAGGTCACTGACTTTGCAGGTATTGCGGTAAAACCAAAAGACGATCATCAATCAGGAGATATTTTGATTATCAAATATCTTGCGCATAACGGTTTACTTTTTGCAAAAGAAAAATTAATTCACTCGTACCCACATTGTTTTCGATGTGAAACCCCTTTGTATTACACGGCTATCCCTGCATGGTTTATTAATATCCAAAAAGTAAAACCACGGTTACTCGAATTAAATGAAGGAAATAAAGAACAACAAGGAATTCATTGGGTACCCGATCATCTTAAACTTGGACGCTTTCAAAAAAGCATGGAAGGTGCACCCGATTGGAACATTTCTCGAAATCGTTTTTGGGCAACACCATTACCTTTTTTCAAAAATCAAAAAACAGGAGCACTCAAAGTTTTAGGTAGTCTTGATGATATTACATCACACACATCTCGAGGGAATACATTTATTTTTATGCGTCACGGACAAGGTGAAAATAACGTGCTCAATGTTTACAATTGCACCAATGATACTCCTCGAAATTTAACAGAAGAAGGAAAACAACAAGCAGTTACTTCTGCAAAAAAATTAATTACAGAAAAATATACTATTGATGCAATATATGCTTCGCCGATTATTCGAACTCAAGATACTGCACATATTGTTGCACGCGAGATTGGTTTCGATGAGTCAAAAATAATTACTGACAATCGAATTATCGAAGAGGAATTTGGTGATTTCAATAATCGACCTGTTTCAGAACGATGGGAATATTTTAAATCACACGATTTTTCTCTTTCTACAAAAAATCCAAACGGAGAATCTTTAAGTGATGTTCGAAAACGAATAGGGGATTTTATGTATGACATTGATTCTCAATATGAAAATAAAACAATTCTTATTGTTACTCACGATAGTGGAGTTTGGATGTCACAAGTTGTTGTCCAAGGTCTTGATGAAGCAAAAGCTTTGGCTCTTAAAGAGATGCATCGAAACGTGTTTGTCGACACAGCTGGATTTGTTGTACAAAAGTTTGTGCAGATTCCGCATAATGCAGATTACGAACTCGATTTTCACCGACCGTATATTGATAATATTCTTTTACGAGATACTGACGGCAACGCACTTGTTCGAACTCCTGAAGTAATCGACTGTTGGTTTGAATCGGGCTCAATGATGTATGCTGCAAAGCATTTTCCATTTGAAAATAAACAAGAATTTTTGCACAATTTCCCTGCACAATTTGTGGCTGAATATATTGCTCAAACTCGAACTTGGTTTTATTACATGCATGCTGTATCAACAATTTTGTTTGATACGATTCCATTTGAAAACGTAGTAACAACCGGAAACGTTCTTGCTGAAGACGGTCAAAAAATGTCGAAGTCAAAAAATAACTTTCCTGATCCATGGATTGTATTTAATAAATATGGTGTTGACGCACTTCGATTTTATTTGCTATCTTCGCCAATCATGCGATCCGAAGATTTGTACTTTAGTGAAAAAGGCGTTGATGAAGTATATAAAAAAAATATCATGCGAATTCATAACGTACTTTCATTTTATGAATTGTATAAACATGAAGAAAACTCTTCTTTTGCAACACCAAGTAAACATGTTCTTGATCAATGGATAATTAGTCGATTGTCAGAAGTGATTACACAAACAACACAAGCGGTTGATGGATATGAAATAGATCGTGGAATGAAACCGATTACCGATTTTATTGATGACCTTTCAACGTGGTATCTTCGACGTTCACGAGACCGATTTAAAAGTGACGATCAAACTACAAAACAAGAAGCACTCCACACACTAAAATTTATTCTTAAAGAATTTGCAAAATTAGTTGCGCCGTTTACACCTTTTATTGCTGAATTTATTTTCAAATCAGTTAAAACAGAAAACGATTCAGAAAGTGTGCATCTAGAATCATGGCCAACACCGCACGCAATACAGGTTGAACTTATCGATAATATGACATCGGTTCGAAACCTTGTTTCGATTGGTTTAGAAATACGAATGAAGGCGGGAACAAAAGTCAGACAACCACTTGCGTCCGCATCAATCGGAATCAAAGAGCTTTCTACAAAACCAGAATTGCTCGAACTCATTAAAGAAGAATTAAATGTTAAAGAAGTAATGTATAAAGATAGTCTTGGCGAAACTGTTGAAATCGATACTACGCTTACACAGGATCTCAAAGAAGAGGGAATCGTTCGCGATATTATGCGAGCAGTGCAAGAAATGCGAAAGAAAAAAGGACTTAATGTGCAAGACCGAGCAAAGCTTTTAGTTGCAGGTTCGTCTGAAGTCGAAGGTTTTCTTAAAACCTATCATGATTTAATTTCAAAAACATGTCAGCTCGATGAAATTAAATTTGTCTCTGAAGACGCAATAACAGAATCAGAAAAATTAGTTATCGATACAATAACTGTGCATCTTTCATTGTATTAATTTTGGTAATTATTATTTGTGTCATACGCAATTTACAATACCGAAGCATTTGTACTCAAACATCGCACTGTCGGTGAAGCAAATGTTTTGGTATGGCTGTACACAAAACGTTTTGGGTTATTACTTGTGCATGTGCAAAGTGGGCGAAAGCATGATTCAAAACTTAAACAAGCACTCGGTCTGTATTCATATATTAAAGTTGCACTTGTCCGTGGAAAAAATATTTGGAGAGTCACCAGTGCAGAAGAAGTGTTTCAAATATCTGCAGTACATCAACCACAACAACTCATATTACTTGCACGTGTATTTAAAATAATAGAACGATTTGTAACAGGGCAGGAACCAGACGAAGAAATGTTTACCATTCTCGAGACAATATATAAAAAAATTATTTCATATTCTTCAGTTGAGCAAGTGAGTTTGCTCGGTGCCGAATACGCAGTCGTTTCAAAAATTCTTTTTATGTTGGGATATGTTCAAACTGACGCTGTTTTAATTCCTGTCATTGAACATCCTTGTGATGAAAAAATGTGGGCATACGTAGAAGCTCACAAAAAACATTTTCTTGCCGTTATTAATAATGCACTAAAAATAAGTCATTTGTAATATTTCTTGGTAATAATTTGATATACTATACGTAATATGAGTGACAAAGATCGTATCGATAAACTCAAAAGTGCTCTGTATTCCCGAAATACCGATGGAATAGACAGGCTGCATCATCAAGGCAAACTTCATTCTAAAGAATTTGAAGTTGTTCGTGATTGGGAACATGAAAATTCTGATGAAGAGAGTGCTGATACTGAAGGTATTGTAGGTTCTCAAATATACAATCTTCGAGAACCTCTTGAAGAACCAAAAAAAAGTTCTATTTTGTTTCCTGTAATTATTATTTCGTTCTTTATTTTTCTTGCCTCGGCTGGTTTTGCAGCGTATACCTTTTTAAAAGGGGGTAATCTTGTTTCGAGTAATAATATTGATATTTCAGTACTCGGCCCAACATCAATTGGTGCTGGTGACGAGCTTGATCTTGATCTTGAAATCACAAATCAGAATTCAGTTGCGCTTGAAGAAACTGATTTGATAATTACATATCCAGAGGGAACTCGTGACGCGGTAACAAAAGAAAATGAATTAACCGAAGAACGAATTCCTTTGTATTCAATTGCCCCAAAACAAAAAATAAGACAAAGTATAAAAGCAGTGTTGTTTGGTGAAGAGGGAGCAAATAAAAAAATAAAAATCTCTCTCGACTATCGTGTGATCGGTTCTAACTCTGTTTTTTCAAAAGATCGTGATTTTGATATGACAATCAATTCTGCGCCGATGGCATTTAAGCTTGATGGTTTTGATAAATTAAATTCTGATCAAGAACTTAATCTAACATTAACTGCAATTTCAAATTCAAAAACAATTATAAAAAACGTAGCACTCAAGGCAGAATATCCACTCGGTTTTTCATTTACGAGTGCTTCTGTTGACCCTTCGCTCGGTAATAGTGTGTGGAATCTTGGCGATATTGATCCAGGAGGAACACGAGAAATAAAAATTAAAGGAAAATTAACCGGTCAAGACACCGAAGAAAAGTTTTTCAAATTTCATTTAGGTACCGCACGGTCTGATAATAAGAATGCACTCGGCGCAATATTTGTTGATTCATCAAAATCTGTTGTCATCGAAAGGCCGTTCATCACTTCATCACTTGCACTTAATCAGCAACAAACACCAATAAACATTGTTCCAAATGGTGAACCCGTTCGTGGCGAAATAGAATTTTCAAATAATCTTCGATTGCCAATTAACGATGTTAAAGTTGAAGTTGATTTGAGTTCAAAGTTGATCAATAAAAAAACAATTAAAACTTATAATGGATTGTTTAAATCAGATATTAATAAACTAACATGGACACGACAAGAACAAGATAATCTTAATGAACTTTTACCAAGTCAACGAAACAGTGTTTCGTTTGAGTTTACTCCAACCGCTCTTGAGTTTAGTAAAAATCCAGAGTTTGATATGTCAGTTAATTTAACCGGAAAACGATTGTCCGAAGATAATGTTTCAGAAGAAATTGTTTCAACGATTCAACGAAAAGTTCGATTAATTGCGCAACCATATATTTCTGCACGAGCGGTTCGAAGTGTTGGGCCTTTTACAAACACGGGGCCAGATTCTCCAAAAGCAGATGTTGCAAGTACATACACAATTATTTGGGCGGTGACAGGTTCATATAATGATATTACAAATGCAAAAGTGGTTGCAAAAATTCCTTCAAACGTAACGTGGCTTGATAAGGTTGATGGGGTAGGTGAAGCAATTTCATACAACAAAGCCGAACGAACTCTGACATGGAATTTGGGAACCATAAAAGCTGTTCCATTAAATTCACCTCCACGACAAGTCTCGTTCCAAGTCTCGTTATTACCCAGTCTAGAACAAGTTGGCTCACCAGCACCTTTGGTTACCACTGCGCAGTTAAGTGGAAAAGACACATTTGCCGGAGTAAACGTTGCTGCAACAAGCAAAGACTTAAATACGACAATTACAACCGACCCTAAATTTGATTACGGTCAAGATTTCGTTACCGAATAATACTTTTCTGTTAAGTGTGGGTTTAGTGTGCGGTTAATAGCAAAAGTGCTCAGAAATGCGTATAATATTCGCATGGCTCAAAACGATACTAATAAAGGGGTTAAAAAAGAAAGTCAGGCAGATAAAATACAGTCGCTGACAAAACGACGAGGTTTTATCTTTCCTTCATCAGAAATTTATGGCGGTATGGCAGGTATCTACGACTACGGACATTACGGAATTCTTCTTAAAGATAATATTAAACAAGCGTGGGTAAAAAGTATGGCACAACTTCGAGACGATGTTGTTTTGTTAGATAGTGCTATTTTTATGCACCCGCAAACATGGGTTGCTTCTGGTCACGTGGGTGGTTTTAATGATCCTCAAGTTGATTGTAAAAAATGTAAATCTCGATTTCGAGCAGATCATATTTTAGAAGAGTTTGGAATCGTTGCCGATAAAATGCCGATTGAATTTATTAATGCCGAATTAAATAAATTACGAGAAGCAAAAAAACTAGTGTGCAAAAATTGCGGTAGTGCCGATTTAACAGAGGCACGAGTTTTTTCATTAATGGTTAAATCTAACTTAGGTTCACCAGTTGATTTGTTAACCGAAGAAAACGTAACATATCTTCGACCAGAAACATGTGGAGGTATTTATTTGGAATACAAAAATACACTTGATGCACTGCATCCAAAATTACCATTTGGTATTGCACAAGTAGGTAAAGCGTTTCGAAACGAAATTGCTGCACGACAATTTATTTTCCGAACTCGAGAATTTGAACAAATGGAAATGCAATATTTTCATCATCCATCACAAACAAAAGAACTCTATGAAATGTGGAAAAAGACACGATGGGAATGGTTTTTGGAATACGGTATTTCTGCCGAAAAAATTCATTGGTACAAACATGAAAAGCTTGCTCATTATGCAAGTGATGCATACGATATCGAATATAATTATTCATATTTTAATGGGTTTAAAGAAGTTGAGGGTATTCATGCGCGGGGAGACTGGGATCTTTCACAACACTCAAAGTTTTCGGGTCAATCACTTGATTATTTCGATGAAGAAACTCGAGAGCGATTTGTTCCACATATTATGGAAACATCAGTTGGTTTAGGACGACTTCTTTTAATGTTTATTGATAGCGCATATACCGAAGAAGTAAAGAAAAGCGAAAAAGCTGAAGATGGTGCAGAAGAGGTTCGTGTGTTTTTAAAACTTGACCCTCGGTTGTCACCAATTAAATGTGCCGTTTCTCCATTACTAAAAAATAAGCCAGAACTACAAACAAAAGCTCGAGAATTGTTTTCAAGCCTTCGCAAAAACTTTATGTGTGAGTACGACGATAATGGAAACATTGGAAAGCGATATCGACGACAAGATGAAATCGGAACACCGTTTTGCATCACCGTTGATTTTCAAACACTCGAAGATAATACAGTAACCATCCGACATCGAGACACTGGTGCACAAGAACGAAAAAATATTTCTGAACTCGTTTCATTTATTCGAGATATTGTCAGTTAGTTTTATAGCAGAATCTTCTAAATAATCTACAGTTCTAAAAATTGATTGAGTGATTTTTTAACTAACGTTAAATCGGAATTTGAAAGAAGACCTATTTTCCCAAGAATCATTTTTTTATCAAGAGTGGCTATTTTAGATACAACAACTTCAGAGTCTATTTTTAAACCATTTTCTTTTGAAGCTTTTATTTTTACACCGTGTGTGTGTTTTGTTTGTGTCGTTATAAATAAAAGAGTAACATCTTCTTGAAAAGTTTTAATTACCATTGCAGGTCTAACTTTTTCAGATGAGAGGTCTGTAAATACGAAAGGGCAGAGTACAATATCTCCTGTTTTTGAGCTAGAGCTAGTTAGCATAATAACTTTTTATATCAGCTTTAGAATACAAATCAGGTTCATTTTTTAAAAACTCAAAACTTTTTGAGTAGCTATTAAGATTGCTTATATCAGAAAAACCTTTTTTGTATTCACGTGGGAATTTAATGATGATAGCGTCAATTTCATTGTGTCTTTTGATAGCAATAGCTTCTCCGGTCTCAACGACCTCATCTACTAGTAAACTGATATATTTTCGAGCGTTTGAAGAAGAAATAATTTTCATGCCCTTATTATACTTATTTTGTACATTTTGTACAATATTCAAAATCTAAAATTCATGGTACGATATTTAATATGAAATTTCACAAAAAAACTCTTAAAAACGGCCTTCGGATAATCACTGTACCGATGAAAGATTCTGCAACAGCAACTGTTATGGTGTTGGTTTCGACGGGTTCAGACTATGAAACTGACGATATTGCGGGGATTTCACATTTTCTTGAACATATGTGTTTTAAGGGAACCACCAAACGACCAAAAGCAGGGGACATAAGCAAAGAACTCGATTCTATCGGCGCCCAAAGTAATGCGTTTACTGGAAAAGAATATACTGGATATTATGCAAAAGCTCACTACAAAAAACTTCCACAAATTGTTGATGTTGTTGCAGATATTTATCAAAACCCGACCTTTCCCGAATCAGAAATAGAAAAAGAAAAGGGAGTTGTAATTGAAGAATTGCATATGTACGAAGACATGCCTCAATCAAAAGTTGGCGAAGTTTTTGAAAATTTATTGTATCCAAACCAACCCGCAGGACGACCCATTATTGGTTTTGAAAAAACAGTTCGCAGTATTACCCGCGACCAACTTGTTGAATATCGAAAAAAACATTATGTTACCAATTCTTCGGTAATTATTGTTGCAGGAAACATTGATCAAAAACAAACTGAGAAACTTCTTGAAAAAGCTTTTGCCGAAGTTCATGCTTCAAAAAAAATAAATAAACAAAAAACAAAAGAATCTCAAAAAGTTCCACAAATAAAAGTTCATTTTAAAGATACTGATCAAGCTCATATTATTATTGGTTTTCGATCGTTTAATATTAAACACAAAGATGTTCAGGCGGCAGCTGTTCTTGAAACTGTGTTAGGGCGAGGTATGAGTTCACGATTATTTTTAAAAATGCGTGAAGAGCTTGGTATCTGTTATTACGTGCGTTCGTCAAATGATCTTTCAACCGATAGGGGTGTGTTTGGTATTTCTGCTGGCGTTGCAAAAGATAGAATAAAAGAAGCCATTGCAGGAATTCTTGAAGAACTAAAACAAATTCGAACGAGCAGTATTCCCGAACAAGAATTAAAAAAAGCCCAAGAATTTAAAATAGGTAATATGTATCTTGGGCTGGAGTCATCAGATTCATACGCAGACTTTTTTGCGTTTCAAGATATTCATGACCTCGATATTAAAACTCCTCAAGCCGAAGCAGCTGAAATTCAAAAGGTGACCGCAAAAGATGTGTTACGAGTTGCAAAAAAGCTTTTCAAAAAAGAAAACATCAGTCTTGCGATTGTTGGTCCGTATAAAGAAGACAAAAATAAAGCCGAAATCGCAGAATTTAAAAAATTACTTGAGACTTTCTAACTTTAGCCAGCAGAGTGTATACTTAGCATATGAACGACAAACCTACTCATCACGTTAATGTTTCTTTCGGAGTTATCGTTAAAACGGTAATTCTTTTGATTAGTCTTGTAATCGGGTACATCTTAAAAGACCTTGTATTAGCAGTTTTTACCTCGATTGTGTTAGCTTCTGCAATTGAACCCGGAACTCGTTGGTTTATGAGACGAAAAATTCCTCGAGTTGCAGGAATTATTGCAATCTACATTTGTGTGATGAGTGTTTTTGCTTCAATTATATTTTATGTTGTTCCTTCAGCGCTTGTTGATTTAGCAAAGATTTTAAATTCGGTTCCTAAATATATTACGACTGCAGATGTTTGGAAAACCCTTCATCTTCAATCAATTAAACCGTTGTTAACTGATGTGCCAAAAACACTTCCGTTGTCTGATATTGTTTCTGCGGTCAGTGCACCTTTTATCGATCTTTCAGGAGGTTTTCTTGATGTTCTTTCAGGAATTTTTGGAGGAGTTGCACAAGTATTACTTGTTGTTGTTCTTACATTTTATTTTGCAGTACAACCAAATGGTATTGCAAACTTTTTGCGTGTGGTAACTCCTGTTGGAAAAGAAACTTATATTCTCGATGTTTGGAATCGAACACAAATGCGAATAGGAAAGTGGATGCAAGGACAACTTTTATTGTGTGTGATTGTCGCGATTCTTATTTTCTTGCCACTGGCAATCTTTAGAGTTGAACATGCACTTTTATTTGCACTCCTTGCTTTCGTCTTCGAAATTATTCCTATTTTCGGAATGGTTCTTGCAGCTTTGCTTGCTTTTATAATTCAAGCACCCGATGCAGGGCTTACTTCAGGGCTTTGGATAGTCGCAGTATTTTTGGGAGTTCAACAATTTGAAGCCCAGTTAATTTATCCACTCGTGGTGCAAAAAATCGTTGGTATTCCACCTCTTTTGGTTATTATTGCCCTTATCGCCGGCGGTGAGCTTGCTGGGTTTATGGGAATCATCCTTTCTATTCCTGTATCTGTAGTTTTGATGGAAATCTTTAATGATATGCGAAAACAAAAAGATGTTTTTTTGACAGAATAAGAAAATATAATAATCTATAAACACAATATAAAACCGATACGTCTATGACTTCTTTAAAATCTTTTTATATCACTACAACTTTGCCGTATGTTAATGCCGAACCACATATTGGTTTTGCACTCGAAATTATACAAGCTGATGCTCTTGCCCGATTTCATTCGTTAATGGGGGACAGTGTATTTTTTAATACAGGTACCGATGAACACGGACAAAAAATTTATGACAAAGCAATTGCTGAAGGAAAAACTCCACAAGAATATACAGATTTTTTTGCAGATAAATTTCAACAATTAAAAACACATTTAAATTTATTTTCTGATATCCATTTTATTCGAACATCTGATGCGCATCACATCGCTGCGGCTCAAGAATTTTGGAAGCGATGTGATGCAAACGGCGATATCTATAAAAAAAGTTACAAAACAAAATATTGCGTCGGTTGCGAACTTGAAAAAACAGATTCAGAATTAGACGACAAAGGACAATGCCCACTTCATCCTAATAAAGATTTAGAAATTATCGAAGAAGAAAATTATTTTTTTAGATATTCAAAATATGGAGCAAAACTTTTAGAATTATACGAAAAAAATCCTCAATTTGTTTTTCCCGATTCTCGATTTAATGAAATCAAGCGATTCGTTGAGCGAGGTCTTGAAGACTTTAGTATTTCTCGACTCAAATCAAAAATGTCATGGGGCGTTGCTGTACCCAATGATCCAGAGCATGTGATGTATGTGTGGTTTGATGCGCTTGTTAGCTACATTTCAACCCTTGGATGGCCTGAAAAAGACTTAAGCGAAGGGCAGGATTCATTTTGGCCCGGTTTACAAGTAGCCGGAAAGGATCAGGTTCGTATGCAAGCCGGAATGTGGCAAGCAATGCTTTTGTCTGCTGGTTTACCAAATTCAAAACAAATCTTTATTCACGGCTTCATTACCAGTGGAGGTCAGAAGATGAGCAAAAGTCTTGGTAATGTGATTGATCCGTTATCAATTATTTCAGAGTACGGTGTTGATGCGTTGCGATATTATTTACTTCGAGAAATTCATCCATTTGAAGACAGTGATTTTACCATCGAAAAATTCAAAGAATCATACAATGCAAACCTTGCCAATGGATTAGGAAACCTGACGTCTCGAATTATGAAAATGGCAGAGACTCATGTTGCTTCACCTGTTACTATTCCAGAAAATACTATCACGCAAGATTTTAAAGATGCCTTTGCAGGTTTTGATTTTAACAAAGCAATGGATATTGTGTGGAAACACGTAGGGGAGCTTGATAAAATCATTCAACAAACTGAGCCGTATAAAATGATGAAAGTAGAAGACGATGGAGGTATTAAAAAAGCAGAAGGCTTAGCAATTATTACTGATTTGATTGTTCGGCTGTATACAATCGGTAGAATGTTGAATCCTATGATGCCTGAGACTTCGGTGAAAATAAAAGAAGCGGTGAAGGCGAATAAGAAGCCAGAGATGTCACTTTTTGAGAGGAAATAAAAAATTTAGTATAAAAAATTCATAAATATTTCATTTCCTATTGTTAATATGATTATGAATTAATAATAAATATTTTTTATGAGAATACTAATAATTGATGACGATAAAGATTTAGTCGAAGTACTTAAATTAAGTTTTGAAAGCGAATCTTTTGTTGTCGATACTGCTTTTGATGGTGAAGAGGGTTCGTATGTAGCTCGGACCAATGAATACGATGCAATTATTGTTGATTACGCATTGCCTAAAAAAGATGGTAAAAAAGTTTGTCAGGAAATTCGTGAAGCACGAAAAAAATCACCAATATTGTTTTTAACTGTTCTCACTGACATTGCTTCTAAAGTGGATGTTTTTGATTCTGGTGCCGATGATTACGTTACAAAACCATTTTCTTTTGAGGAACTTTCTGCACGTGTAAAAGCATTAATGCGCAGACCTCAACTATTAGAAGAAAGTGTGTTTAGTGTCAGTAATGTAATTTTAGATGTTCATAAACAAAAAGTACTCGTCAGCGGTATTGAAACATATTTAACTCGAAAAGAATTTTCTTTACTTGAATTTTTATTGCGAAATCGCCCCAACGTAATGTCGCGAGGAATGATTATGGAGCACGTATGGAATTATGACAGCGATCCGTTTTCAAATACAATCGAATCACACATTCTTAATTTACGAAAAAAGATAGAAAAAGATGGTTCGCGCCTTATATACAATGTCCCAGGAAGAGGTTATAAAATAGACATTAAAAAATAAATTATATTTCGTGATATATTAATATTATGTCACGACAACGCGGAGCAGCAATTGTTATACGAGACAATCAAATATTATTGATGCACCGTGTTAATAATGGTCATGAATACTATGTGTTTCCAGGGGGAGGCAAAGAAGAACACGAAACGATCGAGCAAACAGTTGTTCGAGAACTTTCCGAAGAAACTACGTTGGTTATCAAACCCATAAAATTAATCTATAAAATTGTATGGGATTCGGGCGACGAGAATTATTTTTATCTCTGTGATTATGTTTCGGGAGTTGCCGCATTACATGAAGACTCTGAAGAATTTAGAAAAATGAAAGAGGGGAATCAAATCTTTAAGCCCTTGTGGATAGACATCGAAAAGTTACCAAACATGCTTGTGTACCAACTTGAAATAAAAGATATCTTGATCGAAGACATATCAAAAAACTTTTCTGACGGATACAAAGAATTGCAATTAAAGGTGGCAACTCGAAAACGGTGTTTGTAGGGGTTAAAAAGAAGAACCCCATCAGATTTTTTGGCAACGGTATACATTTAATTGTTATTTACATAGATATATGCTATATTATTCTTTATTGTTCCTAAAAAGCGGAATAATATAGCATAAAATGCAATTTTTAGACCTAAAGACACAATTAAAGGACTTTCCAGTTTTTTCAATAAAGGATATTGAAAAGATCGATTTGTCGTTTCATAACCAAAGATTAAGCGACTGGCAAAAGAAGGATTATATAAAGAAGATCTGCAAGGGTTTTTATATTTTCTCTGACCTACAAATCAACGAACCTATATTATTTACTATCGCTAATCGAGTATACAGACCATCTTATATTTCCCTTGAAACAGCACTTTCTATATATGGAATTATTCCAGAAGCTGTCTACGGCATTACTTCTGTAACATCACAAAAGACAAAAAACTTAAAGAGTCCCGTCGGTGATTTTATATACAGACATACACAGCCAGAACTCATGTTTGGCTATGAGCTCCGAGAATATAATGGTCATCGCTATCAGTTTGCTGAAATAGAAAAGGCGATTTTAGATCACTTATATTTTAATTCAAAGATTAACGACAACGAGTCATTTGAGGGAATGCGATTTAATATTTCTGAATTAAAAGAAAAGTTGAATATAGAAAAGTTTACTAAGTATCTCACCGCATTCGGCAACAAGACCCTCGAAAAGCGTGCTCAGAAGTTTTTGCAATTCATTAATACAAACACCAACTAATTATGCTTAGTCTCAAAAATATAGAACAATATTATCCGGACAATCAAAAGCCTTTCAAGCGAAACATTTTGCGAGAATACTTGCAGTACAAGATTCTTGAAATCATTTTTAATTCAAAGTATGCCCACGATCTTATATTTCTTGGAGGTACCACTCTTCGAATTATTTATAACAATAGTAGATTCTCTGAAGATTTAGACTTCGACAATTTTAAGCTTACCGAAGAGCAATTTACTGATCTTGTAAATGAAGTAAAGAGGGGGCTTGAAATTCAGGGTTATGAAGTCGAAATTAAAAATGTATTTAAGGGTGCGTATCGCTCTTACATCAAAATGCCTAAGGTGTTGTTTGATAATGATATGTCTGACATGCAAGAAGAAAAAATATTGATCCAAATTGATACGGTTCCGCAAGCTTTTGATTACAAGAAGGATACCAAGATTCTTAACAAGTTTGATGTCTTCACTCAAATATTTACTACACCTATCGACATCCTCTTATCACAAAAGATTTATGCGGCGTTAAATCGTAAGCGAGCAAAGGGCCGTGATTTTTTTGATATCGTTTTTCTTATTCCTCACACAAAGCCAAATTACGCATATCTTGAGGCGAAGCTTGATGTAAAGAACGCTGATGAATTAAAAAAAGTCCTGCTAGAACAAACCACAGATTTTGATTTCAATGACCTTGCTCAAGATATCGAGCCATTTCTTATTAACTCCGAAGATAGCAAGAGGGTAAAGCTGTTTAGAGAGTATATTAGCTCTGTGGAGTTTTAAGACAGCCACTTTTTCATTGGGCTCAAGAATAAAACAAGAAACGCCCTTTAGTATGTAAAGTCGACTTTACATACTGTTTTGTAGTATATATACTTACATCATATTAGTAATTAACAGGTAATTTTTGCAAAATTATATGAATAAAAACACAGGAATAGTTATTGGAATTATCGCATTAATAGTCATTGTTGGAGGAGTCTATGCATCAATGTCGAGCAAGGATGATGCAATAATGAAAGATAAAGTCGAGGACATCGCCATGATGAAACACAATGATCAAGTAATGATGGAAAAAGACGCAATAAAAGATAAGGAGGCTATGATGCAAAAGGGTGGCGATACGATGATGAAGGCTGGCTCATATGAAGTTTACTCACCAGCTAAAGTTATGCTCGCTTCAACAACTCACGATGTTGTACTCTTTTTTAGAGCAAGCTGGTGCCCGTCATGCCGAGCTGTGGACGCAGATATAAAGGCAAATCTTTCGAAGATCCCAGAAAGTCTCGCAATACTTGATGTTAATTATGATGACTCTACTGCACTCAAGCAAAAATATGCTGTTACGTATCAGCACACTTTTGTTCAGGTAGACAAAGATGGTGCGCTTATTAAAAAGTGGAGTGGTAGCCAAACACTTACTGCCCTTGTAGCAGAAGTAAAATAATATCGATGCATAATTTTGTGCACTCATCAAAAAAATCTACCCCCCTCGTCGTGTGTGTAGGTTTATGTATACTAGGTGCTGTTTTGTATTACTCCCAAAAAATTTCTCCCGTGATGGAAGATGTAAAAACAAATACGGTAGCAAAAGATCACTGGAAAGATACACTCACACCCGATCAATACTATGTTTTGAGAGAAGCAGGTACAGAAGCTCCTTTTTCAGGCATACTCAATCATGAAAAAAGAAAAGGAACGTATTATAGTGTTGGTTGTGACAAACCACTTTTCAGATCAGAACAAAAATATGATTCAGGTACAGGCTGGCCGAGTTTCTGGGCTCCGATAGCAGAAGGTGCGCTGGTGTTTCGTAAAGAAACTGGACTTCTTGATGACCGGACAGAAGTACTTGATAGGTGTGGTTCGCATCTTGGGCACGTATTTGATGACGGTCCACAGCCTACAGGTAAAAGATTTTGCATGAACTCTGTGGCGTTATATTTTGTGCCAGATGATAATTAGCTTATCGTTGGTATAATAAGAACATGAAGTCATTTGTCGCCACACTCATTTTTATTACATTCGTTACGTTAAGCGGATTCGGTTTGCTTGCGATAACAGGAATAAACGGTCATCATCACCAACCAGGTTGTCCGTTTATGGTAGGTGAACACGCGATTTGTACTATGACAGCTTTGGATCATATTATTGCATGGCAAAATGCGTTCACGACGACAATTCCAACTTTATCTATTTACTTTTTCTTTGCCACAGCAGTTCTTTTTGTTTACAAATATTACAGTCCACCCAATCTTTTTATCAGGCGATTTTTATCAAGTCGTACCAATAGTTTAATATTTGTTTCACTGTGGCAAGAACTATTTTCAAGTGGAATTCTTAATCCCAAAGCTCCTTAATTTTTAGATATCTTATTTATCAATTAATTATCGTGTCGCGTTTAATAAAAATCGCGCGACATGATTTCTTAAAATTAATATGCAAAAAAATACAGCAATTATTATCGCAATCGTTACACTTTTTATCGGTCTTGGTATTGGATATCAAATGAGCGGAAGCAAAGCACCGGTTCAAATGAATCATCAAAATACTTCTGGTAATCATATGATGCCAAATGGTCAGATGATGGGAAACGGGGGAAGCATGAGTATGTCTGACATGATGACAAGTATGAATGCAGAGCTTAAAGGAAAATCTGGTGATGCGTTTGATCAATCGTTTCTTGCCGAAATGATTGTGCATCATCAAGGTGCAGTAGAAATGGCGCAGTTGGCACTTACTAATGCCAAGCATCAAGAAATTAAAGATTTAGCCAATAGAATCATATCTGCGCAGAACAAAGAGATTTCAGAAATGAAAGCATGGCAGAAAAGTTGGTACAACCGATAAAAATAGAATAGTCACCAAACAAAAACTGGTTGAACCAACCGAAGACCGTGTCTTACTATTTGTATAATGTTATAATAGATATCGGTCATTTGGTCACATGACCCTTAATTAATTATATAATTACACATGTCATTAATCACTATTGCAGAGATCGTATTCTTTCTTGTTTACGGTATCAGTCATTTTTTTCCATTCAAGCATTCGCAGACAATTTGCGCTATCGCGGCTATTGTTGTCGGAGCTCTTTCGTTAATAGGTAAATTTTAATTTTAACACGTATGGACTCATCAAATTCACCAAGCACAAAACCATTATACCGAGGAACACAGATTGTATATGCCATCCTTTGTTTTCTTGAAGCTTTGTTGGCTTTTCGTTTTCTGCTTAAGCTCTTTGGAGCAAACGGAAACGCCGGATTTACCAGCTTTATTTATGCGGCAACTTATCCAGTCGTTGCGCCTTTCTTGAGTGTCTTCGGAATCACTCAAGTTGCAGGAAGCATATTTGAATGGACTACTCTTCTCGCTGCTTTGGTCTATTGGATCATTGCGATTGCCATCATTAAAGTTTTTGTTATGGGAAGAACTGTTTCAACTCCTGAAGCCGCAATGAAGTTAGATGAAAAGGATAAATAATTTTTAGGATACTCTGGAATTTTATCTAAAGTAAAAGACCCTCCGCATTAATGCGGAGGGTCTTTTACTTAAGAGTGACAATAATTATTTAACAAACAATCGATTCAACCAACCAAAGAGGCTGAACTTGTTTTCGTTTGTCTTTACATACGCTTCTATCTTCACTTGTTCATCTTCAAGGGCTTTGATTTGAACATTGAGTTCTGCACGGTCCATATCACTTTTAGTCTGTGAAAGTAATACTTTTAGCTTAGCGATATTTGCAGATGTGGTAGCAATTTCACTTCGGATAACACCAAGGTTCTTGTAATCACTTCCTGTGAGGAATATGTGAAATGATCCTCGCTCATCAACTTTTGTCATGGCGGTAACTGTTGTTGAAGCAGAGTCATTTTGTGACTGAGCTACGGTCCGAACCTGCGCCCCAATACCACCCTCGCGATCTGCTACCGCAAGAAGCGAATGAACGAATGTCGCAACAACACTTCGATGAGTTTCAGATGTCAGCTTACCGTTAGTATTTGCTGTACTTGAAGCGTGTTCATTTTGCGCTGCTGTACTCGTTGCGTTTCCGTGAGTTG
>JAYTUJ010000040.1:0-5754 GCA_043744615.1 bacterium | reverse complement strand
CGAACTTCTGATAAGAAAGGAATCAATACTGAAGCAGATACAAGCGATGCAACAATAGCAAATATAAAATCTGGAACTCGAAATGCTGCATAATACATATCAAGAGTTTGCCCTGCTCCAAAATGATACGCTAAAATTCTATCACGTACGAGCGCAAGTAAATGCGAAAGAAAAGCAAAAAAACCAAGCAGGTATGCGGCTTCATGAACCCCTTTTATTTCTTTACTAAAAAAACTAAATATCTTTCGTACCATGAATTATTTTTTTACATTCACCTTTTTACTTTCAATAGTTTTAACAGAAGATGATGCATTAGTAGCCGTCGTAGAAGTTTTTATTTGTTCTAAAACTGTTTTTATTTCTTCATTCTTAGGAAAACTATCTGCAAGATATTGTAAAATACTAATGGCTTTTATTTTATCTGCTTCCCCACCACGAATATATAGCGCACGTGCATACACATACAACACTTGGGGATTTCCAGCACTTGCTGCCACAGCATCACTTAAATAGTTTATTCCTAAATCATATTTTTTTTGTTCAATACTAATGTCACCTAAAAAAACAAGATCTTCAACATAATTTTGTTTTAGATCAAGAGCATCAAGTCCGTACGATTCTGCCTTGGTAATATCACCTACTGATCTATAAAATCGAGCAAGTGTAAGATCAAGAAAAGGATCGTGCGTTGCCGTTATAATAGAATTTTTATATCCAACTTCTGCACAATCGTGAAAATCTTTTACTGTTTTATCTAGTCCTAATAATCCTTCACAAAGAGCACCTACATTGAGCCAGTTTTGATAATTTAAAGGATCAATTTTTGTTGCCAAAAAAGAATTTCCGATTGCATTTTTAACAGTATCTACGACTTTTTGTCGAGATGATGTAGCAAGTGTTGCAGAACCTGTATTATTAAAACTTTTTATAAGCGTGCTTGCCTGGGCAAGATTAATTTGTGAAAGCAATCGAACATACGAATCTTGCATATCAAGTGTAGCTGCTTCAATAGCAAGTGACTCTGCTTTTGTAAGATCTTTTTGTGTTGAAGCAAGTTCATAACCTTGTTGTGCTTTTATAACTGCCGTTGTTTTGTTTGAAAGAAACCAAACTAAATAAAGATTAGAGATAAGAAGTAAAAATAAAATAATACAAATAATAATACCTCGTGTACGCGAAGCAAGCATATTGTAAGTTCTTATAAATGTTCCAGTTTGCATATGAGACACTGCTAACAAAAGCGCTCCTAGTACAACAGTGATAACAAGAACAAATTCACTTGGAATATATATACAAGTAAATATTCCTATAAACAAAAAAGAAAAGATGTAAGGTCTTACCTGAGTACCTTTTTCTGTATGTAATTTAATATAGGCTGAAGATATTCTGTATACGTACAATGCGATTACAATCAACAAAAAACCGAATCCTATTGCACCAGTAGTAACTGGAATAGTTAACAACCAACTTGAACTAAATGAATAATCGACATTCCAAAAAACAGGATGAAGGTTTACTTCTTTTGGTTTAAACGATTGCCAAATTGTAAAAAAACGATGTGGACCAATACCGATTAAAGCATTTTTTACATTAATACCCATAACGTCTGAAGCAACTTGAATTCCTGTTTTTATTGTTGGAACAGCCTCAACATTACTTACTTTAAATGTATTTGAAATAAAATTTGATGTGATTGGAAATGTTTGTGTTGTATTTGTAGAAGTTTTTACAACATAAGGAATAATTTGATCAATACTGAATAATACAGAAACAAGAACAGTGACAATCGCAAGCACTGAAATTTGTCGAGGAAAATATGAAGAAAGAATTTGAGTTACAAAAGGACCTTGTCCAGAAACATGACCTGCATGATGTTGTGATGAAAGAATATTTTTTTTGTTTCTATATCCAATCAATATAACAAAAGAAGTACTCAGCAGTGCGAGTACTACCCATACAAATAAAAAGTTAGAGAGGCAAACAGCGATTAAGTTTATAGTTCCGAAAATATTTAAAAATAAATTTCTTTTTTTAGAATGCACACTCGAACGAATCGACATAAAACCAAGAACAAGCAAAAGAGATGTTGCCGAGAGGATTGAAAAATCATTCCACTTACCTACAATAGTTAATGTAGAACCATTAAAAAATATTCTTCCGAGATGAAATATATCAAGAATTGTTATTGAAGATATAATTGCATAGCTAATATATCGAAGTCTTTTTTCGTTATGAAGATATGAAGGTAAAATAAGAAAAAGTGCTGAAAGTAAATATATAAAAACAAAAGTGTCTGACTCGAAAAATTGACCTGAAAAAGAAACCATTGATTGTGTACTGAAATATGAAGAAATACCGTATACAAGTACAAAAGCTAAAATCGAAAAAGTGATTCCTTTTCGAGGAAGTATAAACATGCCGTCAATCAATCGTGCAATAATCCAAAGAATTATAATTACACTTGCAATTAAGATAGTTAATATTTGTTTTCCTACGAAAACTGAAAAAAAAGTTGTGGGTAGAAAAAAAAGAGGAGTAGAAAATACAAGCGCTACAAAAAGCCAATAATTGATAGTATCGATAATTTTTATAAAATTTAGTAAACGTATATTTTTCATTCTTCTATTATAACGAAGAATGCTTTAAATTAAAAATAAAAAACCGAGCCGAAGCTCGGTTTCCTTCTGTCGATAAGCCGAATTCTGTATTCTTATAAACTTTCGAATATAAAAATGACAACCATTAATCTGGGATACGTATTACTACGTACCTCAAGCGGCACTCTTTTGTGGTAAACCACAAAAGCACGACCTTGCACTTGGGTAAGGATTTTGCCGTTGCACCCCGAAGCTCGCAATGTTTACTTCGGATTTATCCCCACTTTGACGCAAGCGTCAAAGTGCAAATACTTTTTTCCTTTCGGATTAAAGCGTCTCTGTTCGCACCTCTCAGTTTCCCTGGACGGGCGTTACCCGCTACCCTACTGCCGAAAAGCAAAGCTTTTCGGCAAGTGTTCGGACTTTCCTCTATATACATCATGCAAGCACAACACATACAGCGATTGTCTAACAAAAGGTTCTTGCAGTATAGCTTAATTTGGCTTTAGTTTAAAGCTTTAATTAACTTAATCGAATTGTCTTACAACACACTGGTTTTCCAAAAAAAACCTGTCCTAATGTATTAAACTTTTCTTCGAGCCCTGTTGTAAAAAAACAAACTTTTGTATCAATATCTTGCGCAAAAAATAAATGTAATTCAGTATGTTTTTTTATGTATTGATCTAATTTTTCGGCAACAATACTTCCTTCACAAAGAACTTGAACATCTAAACCTACAAACTTTTCTATTAAACTTTTTATTAACTCGTAATGCGTGCAACCTAAAATTAAAGTATCTACACGCTTTCCATTCTGTGTATTTGTAAAAATTTCTGAAACGTATTTTTTAACTGCTTGTTCAGCGATTTCAGTACTATGCTTACCTTCTTCAATAATTGAAACAAGTAATGGAGCAGCTAAACTTGAAACAATAATAGAAGGGTCAAGTTTTTGTATTTCTCTTTCAAATGAACCCGAACGAACCGTTGCCTCAGTTGCGAGTACACCAATATGTTTATTTTTTGTAACCGTAACGGCATATTCTGCAGTTGGAATAATCACACCTAAAACTTTTTTAACATGCCCAAAAGTTTTTTCTGGATATTTTTGAGGCACATATTCTTGTTGAATTTTTCGCAACGCCTCACTCGAAGCAGTGTTACACGCAAGAATAATTAGTTCTGCTCCTTGTGCAAACAAAAAATCAATTCCTTGGCACGTAAATTCATAAATTGTTTTTTGATCTCGTGTTCCGTATGGAGCTCGCGCTGTGTCACCTAAATATACATATTCATATTCTGGCAACTTCTTAACAATTTCTTTCAAAATCGAAAGTCCTCCGAAACCAGAATCAAAAATGCCAATTTTTCGCATGTTGGCTGTGTTATTTATTTTTTGTCCTTCTATATCCATCCAAAAAATATTATTCTTTTTGTAAATCTAAACAAACCGAATTCATACAATATCGTTTTCCTGTTTCAGTTGGACCATCATTAAATACATGTCCAAGATGTGAATCACAACGACTACACACAACTTCTGTTCGTCGCATTGCATGACTCGTATCATCAATATGTTTTACACTTCCCTCAACTGCATTATCAAAACTTGGCCAACCAGTACCTGAATCAAATTTAGTATCAGAGGCAAAAAGCATTTGCCCACAAACTTTACAAGCATACTTTCCTTTTTCTTTTGTATGAACATATTCACCAGAAAACGGCATTTCGGTTCCCTTATTTCGAGCAACTTCAAATGTTTTTGCATCGAGTTCTTTTTTTAACTCTTCCTCTGTTTTATTAAAATCGTTTTGTAAATTATTCATACGTTAATTATATTAATTATTTAAATTCGGTGTATGGTTTCATTGGCTTATATGGATCTTCTTCAAACCAAATATTCCAAATATGTTCTGCGATGTTTCGAGTTTTTCCTCCACCAACAGGATCATAATGAAGGTCGATAAACGGCATACTGTTTGCTTCAATAATACCCCACTTTTGTTCCGTAGGAGATTTAGTTTCGTCAGGAATAATAAAATCAAAACCAACTAATTTATCACCCAAAATTTGTGCAGCCTTTTCGAGTGTTTGTTTAATTTCTGGATGTGTTTGATCAGTCACATCAACAGCATTACCACCAACAGCTAACCCAATCTTTTCAGTAACATCAATTTGTGTATCTTTTTCAAGAATAGAATTTACTGTATATTTATTTCGAGCCAAAAATTCTTCCATTTTTTGATCAATCACGATATCGCCTACTTTAGAATTTGGCTTATGTTTATTTCGATATTCTACCAATTCTTTTATTGTCTTTTTTCCATCGCCAGTAATTCGTGGCGGATCACCTCGTAATACACCCCGAAGAATTCCATCTATTAAAGTTCCTCGATATACACTTCCTATTAAATGTTCTTCGACAACAACCCATTGACCAAGTTGTTGTGCAATCTTAAAAGCTGTTTTAAATTCTTCTTGCGTATAAATATATGTAATTGTATGTCGTCCTCGTGAACCAAGTCGAGGTTTTACAATAACTGGTTTTGAAATATTTCGAAATGCTTTGCATGCACCACGAAATGTTGCAAACGAACCACCTCGAGCAACAGGTATTCGATTTTTTAAAAAAAGTTTTTTGAGTAAAGACTTATCATCCATCCATGATTCGGCACTACTCGTAATTCGGGGTAATCCTTCAAAAATAATTTTTCTTCCGTTAACCTCTGCCTTGTAGACGTCGACACACTTTCCAAATACAATCATTCCCCAAATTGGTATATTTCTTTTTTGAGCATCTTGCCACAATACCTTTGCACGTCCAATGGGAACATCTTCAATATCAGAATGCCATTTGACCACACGAATTAATTCAAAAAACCAAAGCATTGGAAACTGAATCTTGTCGAGCACACGATTGATAAGACGACCCATAAAACTTCGAGAACTCCATCGTGTCATCGGATCCAAAATAATTCCCATTGTATTACCGAACCATCCAAAAGCATGTGGTGTCGGATTTAAACCACAATACAAACATTGTTGTTTCTTATTTTTTATTTTCTTTTTTATTTCTACATCTTTCATATTTCTAATATTGGTTTTGGTCGAACTAAATTTTCAAACATATCTTTTTCTATTTGTTTTCCCGTTAAAAT
>JAYTUJ010000039.1:0-5768 GCA_043744615.1 bacterium | reverse complement strand
AGACAGAGTGAGTGAAGTTTACATTGATGAAGTCGAAGAAATACTTGGTATGTATGGCACCTCAGAATTTGTAATGTCAGTAAAAGCTTCTGTTGTTGTCGAAGAAACAAAAAGCCCTACACACAGATTTGTTTTAAAAGTATATAACGAAGCACAAGGATCAACGTTTAATTCACATCGTGCGTTAAAAAATTATAAAACTTTAATTGATGCCGGTTTACCAACGTGGACAACATATCGAATCGACGAGAATGATTCAATGGTATTAATGACGAGTGGAAATCAAAATGACAAAACTCTTGTTACTGGAAATGAAAATCTTGCCCACACTGCACAAGACATTAGTGAAAAAAATATAACAACTATAACTAATTTTGGTCAATTTTTACAAGACTCAATTAGTATTTTAAAAAAGGCAGATGAAAAAAAGATTTTTATACCAAACGATGCCTGGGGATTTTTTATAGATAATTCAGCTGTAGATACAGCACATACAAGGTTAGAGATTATTATTGCAGACCTTGATTATGTTGAAGGAAGTGCAGATGATGAAATCCGTGGTTTGAATTGTGAAAATTTTATAATGGCACTTAACACATTTTTTCTTCAATATCTAACTGGAGAAAATAGACAAGCGTATAAAGAAGCTTGTAATAAAGCTTTGTCTAATCTTTTATGATTCTATTTAACAAACAAATCGGTGAAACACCCAAAGAAGCTCTTGATAGATTGCGCGTAGAACAGTCAGAGTATAAAGACAGTGTATTAAGTTATGCAGGGCGTCTTGACCCGATGGCAGAGGGTGTTCTTTTGGTTTTAGTTGATGATGAAAACAAACCCGACGCACGAAAAAAGTTTTTGGGTCTTGATAAGCAATATGAAGTTGAATTTTTGTTTGGAGTTGAGACTGATACCTACGATGCGTTAGGAAAAATTACCGACATAAAAACTTTTGATAATTTTTCTGCTGAATCAGAACAAAAAGAAATCTATAATCAATGTAAAAAAGTTTTGTTGTCATGTGTTGGAAAGCAAATGCAAAAGTTTCCGGCGTATTCATCAAAAACAATTAATGGGGTAGCGTTGCATGAAATTTCTCGAAAAGAAGATAGTAATGGAAAAGGACAAATTGATTTTTTACAATTACCAGAACATGAAATAGAAATTAAAAAAGTTGAAATAATTGAAGAACCAAAATTAATAAATTTTGAAATTAAAGCAGAAGATGCGATAAAAAATATACAAAAAGTTTTAGGAGACTTTAGACAGCAAGAAATTATCCACCTTTGGCAAAAACAATCACAAAAAAATACTAATAATTCTTCACAATTAATTTCAATAAAAGCACAAATTATTTGTTCGAGTGGAACATATATGCGAACATTGGCACACGATTTGGGCCTTATAATAGGCCGAGGTTGCATTGCTTTTCATATAAAACGCACCATGATATACTTTTAATGTCGTTAGTTTTCTCAGGGATATCTATCGTTCAATTCCTAAAAAGAATTAGAAAAGGGCTCAGAGGAAGGTCGGACGATATTTATAGATATAGATAAAAAGAAAGAGTAAATAAAATGAAACTTTACGTAGGTAACCTATCTTGGGGAACAACAAATGATTCTTTAGCTCAAGTATTTTCTGATGCTGGTGCCGTTGCATCTGCCATGGTCGTAATTGACAAAATGACAGGCAAAAGCCGAGGCTTTGGATTCGTTGAAATGAACGATGACACAGAAGGTACAAAAGCTATTGAAATGTTTAATGGAAAAGAAGTAGACGGACGAAAGCTTGTTGTTAATGAAGCTCGACCACTTGCAGACCGACCACCACGACGTGCTGGCGGAATGGGAGGAGGTATGAACGGAGGAAATAATTTCCGACGAAGTTATTAAAAAAAGAAAACGTAGTTTTAGAAAAGCCGCCATAATTTTTTACTAAAAATTTGGCTTCCGCTCGCCCCGACGGGCTCCGCGAAACTTTTCTTAAAACTACGTTTTTCTTTTTGAATCTTTTTATTTTGGGAAAACTTCTGTGAGTTCGTCAGAATAATAGATGTCGTGTACGAGTCCACCGAATGTATATATTGTTCCTCCGATATCAATTTCAGCACCACCAATGTCTGGTGCTGACTTTGGTTTTGAATTTTTAAATCCGATATTGTACAAAGTTCCAAGAACTCCTGGATTATTTGAAATATCAAAACCTGCTTTGTTCCATTGTGAAGTTATTTGTCGCAAGATAAGTCCTGCATACAAGTATGAATACGAATTATCTTTTTCATCAACAAGTCGGTTAAAGCGTAATGTGTCTGCGTTTACTGTGTTGATGCTTCCATCTTTATTTTTAAAATCAAGCAAATGTTCTGACGATGTACCAAGATAAAAAGGGGAAGTCGTTGCTTTTAAATTTTGTTCAACTTGTATTGCAGTATCTTGTTTTACTCCGGCTACTCCCCAAGAAAATTGGCTTTGTACAGCAAGAACATTAAATTTTTTGAAAATATCTTTAAACAATCCTCGTTGAGTAAAAAACAATCGCAATTGTTCAACAGCAACAACAGAAAAAATAAGTCGGGGATTAACACCACTTATTTGCGCAGCCGTATTTATTTTTTGAGAATCTTTTACAACAGCCGTCTTGTATAGAGCCCATTCTTCGGAGTCTTTCCAAAACATATTATTAAATACGGCTGTAGTTGTTGCTTGAAGCTCTTGGCTTTTAGGGTCAACATTACTTTTTTTATTTGTCAGCCCAAAATGCACCGCAGTTTGTAACCCAATCAAACCCAATATGCTGAGCAATAAAATAAATAGAAATATTTTAATAATTTTTTTCATTCTTATGTTTCATTATATAAAAAATATCCTTTAAGAAAAGTTTCGCGGAGGGCGTCGGCCCGAGCGCTAAGCAAAAATTTCAGCAGAAATTTATTGCGGCTTTTCGAAAAGGATATTTTTTTACTTACTTTTTGCGATCGTTCTTCGTCAATCCCTTCTTTCGAATTCGAATATTTACTGGAGTGATTTCTAGGTATTCATCTTCTGTCATCAATTCAAGACCTCGTTCAATTGTAATTTCAATTGGGGGAACAAGATAAATTGCATCGTCAGAACCAGACGCTCGCATGTTAGTAAGTTGTTTTCCTTTGGTTGGGTTTACGTCAAGATCGTCTCCTTTGGTAACGTTACCAATAACCATTCCAACATATACTTCGGCACTTGGTCCAACATACAAAACTCCTCGTTGTTGTAGGTTGTCCAAAGAGAAGGCAAGAACTTTTCCATTTTCCATAGAAACCATTGATCCAACTTCTCGTTTTTCAATTGTGCCTGCGTATTCTTTAAATCCAACAAATCGGCTTGAAAGAATTCCTTCGCCTTTTGTATCGATAACGAAAATGTTTCTGAATCCAAGAAGACCTCGAGTAGGAACTTCAAAAATCATTCGAGTAATATTTCCTTCTTGCTTCATTGAAGTCATAATACCTTTTCGTTTTCCAAGTTTTTCAATGATGATTCCAGAAAATTCATTTGGAAGTTCTACAACAGCTTCTTCAAACGGTTCTACTTTTTTACCGGCCTCTTCTTTGATGATTACTTGTGGTTGTGACACTTGTAATTCATATCCTTCTCGTCGCATGTTTTCCAAAAGAATCGCGATGTGAAGTTCTCCTCGTCCATACACTTTGTAGTTTTCAGCAGAATCAAAATCAACTTTAAGACCAACGTTTACTTCAAGTTCATTTTCAAGTCGTTCTCGAATTTGTCGACTAGTTACGAATTTTCCTTCTCGTCCTGCAAATGGTGAATCGTTAACCAAGAAGTCGAGAGAAATTGTTGGTTCGTCAATTGAGATAGAAGTTAGTGTTGGTTGGTCTGCATTTTGACATACAGTTTCACCGATGAATACGTCTGGAAGTCCTGCAACCATAACGATGTCTCCTGAAACAGCTTCAGTTACTTCTTTTTTACTTACTCCTTCGAATGTGTAAAGTTTTATGATTTTTCCTGTTCGAGTTTCGCCAGAAGGTGTTCGGATAAAAAGGTTTTGTCCGAAAGAAATTTTTCCTGCGTAAATTCGGCACACCGCCATTCGGCCTAAAAAGTTATCGTATGCAAGGTTGAAAGGTTGTGCTAACAATAATTCATCGTCGTGTCCTGAAGAAACAGAAACTTTTTCAAGAACTACATCCAAAAGAGGATCAAGATTTTTTGAATCGTCTTCAAGGTTTCGTTTTGCAATTCCGTCTCGTCCGATTGCGTACACAGTTGTAAAGTCTAATTGTTCATCTGTTGCTCCGAGGTCAACGAAAAGATCAAATACTTCGTCTTGTACTCGAGAAGGGTTTGCAGCTGGTTTGTCGATTTTGTTAATAACTACAATTGGTTTAAGACCAAGTTCAAGAGATTTTTTAAGAACGAAACGAGTTTGTGGCATTGGGCCTTCTTGAGCATCAACAACAAGAAGTACACAGTCAATAGAACGAAGAACTCGTTCTACTTCAGAACCGAAGTCGGCGTGACCCGGTGTGTCTACAATGTTTATTTTTGTATCTTTATAGTATACGGAAGTGTTTTTTGCATAAATAGTAATACCTCGTTCTTTTTCGAGTGTATTTGAGTCCATACTCGCAGTCTCATCTTTTACCATTCCTGTTTGTCGCATCAAAGCATCAGTAAGAGTTGTCTTACCATGGTCTACGTGGGCAATAATTGCAATGTTTCTAATTTCCATACTCTAATTTGTTAAAAATAAAATCGGCATCTAAAAGCCGAATAAGTGCGGCAATTATAGCATGAAGTGGTTATTTTGACAATTATAAATAAAAGAAAACCCCGCTCAGCTGGAAGCTAAGAGGGGTCTTTTGAGGGTGGTGCAGTGTCTTGGTCTTGAAGGGTTTAGACCATAGCAAGATTATTACGACTTTTTTTCGCAAATATGATGACATGCTTAATCACCCTTATTGCACCATATAGGATGAGACCGGTCCCAAAGCTGCCGAGAGTGAGAAGCGGCCAATAGAAGTAGCTTAGTCCTACAAGTCCCCAACAAGCAATGTTTGTGGGAGGGAACAGACTGCATCCTACGAGGAACACTAGGGCTGAGATTACGTTTCCGGGGGTAAAGAATTCCGCGAAATCCTCGAGAGTGTCACCAGGTTTCACATAGAAAATAATACCTGATACAACAGCCAGAAGGAGACTAATTATCGGGAGCGCAATGCCCATAGTCGCGAAGACGGGCCATACGCAGATACTGCATAGCAAACCAGACCCCACAGGGTCAAACCGTAGTTTTTTCATAGAACAAAATGGATTTTTCTTGTATGTAATCACAGCAATTAGCTTTGATTTAGCCTTTGTTTAATTAGTTTCGGCTAGCTCACGTTCTACAAGATAATCTCCTTTTTTACTATAGAACACTAAATACATTTAGTCAAATCTAAATTAAGGCTCACTCAACCTGTCAAAGATTAGATCAAAAAAAAGATTATTTGCTTATTCGGATATAATTGTGTACAATCGTGTATAGTTGATATTTAACCAATTATTATATATGGAAGACAAAAATAACATATCACGTCTAAACAAAAGAATACCCTTATCGCAGGGTATTTTAGCTAAGATTGCAAAAATAGATCAATTTCAGGGTCTTTGGCAGGGAAGTCTTCGACTTAGTCCACAAATATTAGGGCGCTTAAAGGCATTTGTGATTATTACATCAACAGGCGCCTCGACTCGTATCGAAGGTGCAAAAATGACGGA
>JAYTUJ010000038.1:0-5821 GCA_043744615.1 bacterium | reverse complement strand
ATAAACCATTAAGTGAGTCTTTTGAGAAAGCTGTGCCAATGCGATCAGTAGAAGTAGGAAGACAGTCAATTTCTAATCCAGGTGACACAACTATTGGTGGGTAGTAGTATACTCACTTTCTTTAAAAAATAGTAATGAAAAAACTATTTTTTTTAGTATTTATATATGGTGTGGGCGCATTCACTTTATACTGGCTTTCTTTTGTCTACGCAAAAATCGAACCTCAAAACATAGGACATGTTTCGTGTGTTAGTTATGAGCCAAAAAATTCTATTTTAGGAAACGTTGTTGCTCTTGATCAAAAACAGATAGCAAGCGTACGAGCTGATTTGTTACAGTTACGTCACTATACAGATTGTATTAGAATATATTCGTCAGTCGAGAACACATTACCTTTATATGATATTGCTGAAGAAATGAAGTTTAGGGTTATTGCTGGTGTTTGGCTTGATGAAAATAAACTAAAAAACAACATAGCTGTAGATTCGGCAATAAAATATCTTCCTCGGTATACAAATATAATAGCTGTTGTGGTTGGAAACGAAACACAGCTTTTAAAACGAATAAGCATTGACGAGCTTTCTCTATATGTCAAAGCTGTAAGAGATGCTCTAGTTTTTCCGGTAGGTACTGCCGAGTTTCCTTTTTTTTGGACTGAACATAAAACATTTGCCAAAAATGTAGATTTTATTGGTTTTCACTCGTTTGCGTATTGGGAAGGTATTTCAAGTAAATATGCTTTAACTGCTATTGTTGAAGATTATCGATCTTTAGAATCTCTTTTTCCAGATAAACATATTCTTCTTCTTGAAACAGGTTGGCCTACACGCGGCGCATATAGACTTTTAGCAAAAACAAGCATACTCGCTCAAAGAGATTTTTTAGCGCAAATAGAAAACACAAAATCTGATATCGGTAACTTTTATAATTTTATTGAAGCATACGATCAACCTTGGAAAATAAAAGAATCAGAAGGAAGGGTTGGTGCACATTGGGGTATTTTTGATAAAAATGGAGAAGACAAAATTGTTGCTCAAAACAACATGCATATGTTTGTCGGTGTTATAAATATTATCTTATATATATTTTTTGTAGTGGTATTTGTTAAAAAATATTTGAGATTAAAGATTGTGGCGCACGTCATGTATGCACTTTTTCTTGGTTTGATGATATTGGTTGTAACAACACTTGCACAAGTTCTTGTGTTTGAGTATTTTTTATTTAGCATTGTATCAATTTTTTTATTGATTCCATCACAGATTATTATCACAATAATTTTGTCAGCCCATTTTGTAGATATAGTAAGAATTATTGGTGAAGATTCTGAACTCGAAAATAAAGTATATCCAACGTGCCCTACAAAACGTTTTGTATCAATACATATACCGTGTCGAAACGAAAATCCTGACCAAGTTATTTGTGCAATTAAATCTTGTTTAGCCCAATCTTACAAAAATATAGAGATTATTGTTATTGATAACAACACGACAGATCCAATGCTGTGGCAACCAGTAAAAGATTTTTGTGCGAATCATAAGCAAGTAAAATTTGTGCATATAGAAAATCTTTCTGGATATAAATCTGGGGCGCTTAATCTTGCTTTGCAATACACAGATCCTAACGTTGATACAATTGCTGTTATTGATTCTGACTACGTAGTGCATCCAGAATGGTTAGAAAAAGTACTCATCTTTTTTTCTGATACCGTTAAATCAGTACAATCACCCCAAGCGTATAAAAATACGGGGCGAGGATATTTTGAAAAGGCATTAATTCTTGAACAAATACTTTTTTTTAGTATTGGTATGAAAATAAGAAATCTTTCTAATTCGATAATTCAACATGGGACCATGTGTGTGATCGATAAAAAAGCACTTTTAGATATTGGATCCTGGCCTATACATTCAATTACAGAAGATACTTATGTGGGTATTAAACTTTTAAGTCGTGGATACAGAGCCATCTATATTCCAGAAGTATTGGGCGAAGGTATTGCGCCTAATGCATTTTCTGAGTATTCAAAACAAAGATTTCGTTGGGTATACGGTGCCATGCGTATATTAATTGAACATAAAAAAATGTTTTTTAGTAGACATTCTCCATTGACATGCGCACAGAGATATTATTTTATTACCGGTTGGTTATATTGGATTGCGCATATCTTTTTTCCTATTTTTATGGGTTATGCTTTGGTCCAATCATATTTTGTTTTGTCTGAAGAAAGGTATTTTGCACCAGCACTTCTTCTTGCACCAATTTTAATTTATATAGTTCTTGAAATAGTAACAGTTAGTTTTGCTCTTAAAAAAGTAGCGCGCGCATCGGTATTAGAATTAATTATTACATTAATAGCCGGTGCTTCTTTAACATCAACAATCACTAAGGCTGTGTGGGTTTCTTTATTTAAAAAAACTAAGCCGTTTGAAGTTACAAAAAAGAATACATCACTTAAAAAAGTTAAACGTCAAATTTTTACAATGAAATATAATATTGCTTTATCTATAATTTTTACCATTCAAATTTATAGTGTATTTAAAATATATAAGTTTAGAAATATCGATATTGTGATGTTAGAAATCACACTTCTTATTTTCTTATTTAATTTTTTAGCACCAATTATTATGTTTGGATTATCTTTAGTATCGAAACCAAATGAGTTGGGTGAGCAAAAAATGTTAAAATAGGCATCAGAGACAAGTCAATGTAATATTAAACATCATGGAAACATGGATATCTCCAAAAGCTAAAAAAGTACGGAAAGTATTTTTCCGCATATATTCAGTCAAAAAGAGGTGATTAAGTAAGTCTTGGTATTAAATTAAATTTATTTAAAGTTAAAGTTGGCGAATCAAAAGGTTCTGATCATTTGCCGATATCAGCAGTTGTTGAAATTTAATAGGGGGCCGGGACAGCTCAGCTTTATCTAAAGTGATATAATTCTAACCATGCAAACACCCACTCTCAAACAAACTTTAAGTAAGGTTCCTGAAGTTACGCTCTATTTTTGGATTATCAAAGTATTGTGTACAACGGTCGGTGAGACTGCTGCTGATTTTCTTAATATAAATCTAAATTTTGGTTTAACGGGAACATCAGTTGTAACGGGGATAGTATTGGTTATCGCCCTCGTTTTTCAATTCAGAGCAAAAAAATACATTCCAAGTATCTATTGGCTCACCGTTGCACTGGTGAGTGTTTTTGGAACATTAGTGACCGACAACCTCACCGATAAATTAGGTGTACCACTCGAAACAAGTACTATTATTTTTACAGTACTTTTAGCACTTACTTTTTTGGCATGGTATCTTAGTGAAAAAACACTTTCTATTCACTCAATTTTCACAAGAAAAAGAGAAATGTTTTATTGGCTCGCTATTCTTTTTACATTTGCACTTGGTACCGCATCAGGAGATCTTTTTGCTGAAGGTCTTGGGCTCGGCTATCTTATGACGGGTATTATTGTTACATCGATTATCGCCATAACTGCAATTGCGTGGAGAATGAGATTAAATTCAGTATTATCTTTTTGGATTATTTACATCATGACGCGACCGCTTGGCGCATCTATTGGCGATCTACTTTCTCAGCCAACAATTCACGGAGGTCTTGGGCTTGGTGCAACGATGACAAGTTTTATATTTCTTGCAGGAATTTTTGTAATCGTTTTTTATCTTTCAGTAACTAAACGTGACAGAGTTGTTTCGACATTTGTTGTTAATGAATTAAATGAGAAAGGTGGTTTGCGGCAAACAATATTTGTCGCAGTGTTGTTTCTTGTAATTGGAGGAACCGGATATCATTTGCTTCGTGCTCGACTTCAAGCGCAAATTGCGATACCTGTGGGCGAAACAAATATAGGTACATCAACATCAAATACACATGCGTCTTCGCTGGGTGATTTGTCTTCGTTCCGCATAATTACTCAAGACACTCTCGATAAATTAAATGTAGGGGCAGGAGATCAGTCTGGTGCCACAACTCGTATCCCCGACCTTGAGTATGCTTGGGATCAAGCACAGCCTGTACTAAAAGCTCGAGATAATACTCAATGGACACTGATTGATAGAAAAATTGATACAGTCCTTCGAGAACTTCGATCAACAAATCCGAATATGATAAGCGAAAAGAGCGCGCTTGAAGCTCTACTTAATGTATTGAAATAAATAGATTAAAATATAATTATGAGTTTAGAAAAAATTAAAACAGGAGTCGTTCATCGAGTTCCTAAAGATATTAAAGATGGATTACTTTCAAATCCTGAAGTTTTACAATTGTGGAACAAACTCACGCCACTAGCTCGTAACGAATGGATCTGTTACATAACAATTGTAAAAAAAACCGAAACCAGAAAACAACACACCGAGCGCTTATTTGAAGATTTATTAAACAGCAAGCGTCGCCCATGTTGCTGGTCTGGATGCCCGCATCGGCGAGCGAGTGTAGAAAAGTAGTTTTAAACAAATCCATGAACAACCCTAACCAAGAATTTGTCTATCACGGTTCTCAAGATTTTTTTGAAACAGTAATTCCAAAAAGACAAATTAGAACTGTACCCAAGCCCAAAAAAAACCAAAACGAAGACGAAAACAAAGATCAAAACCAAGAAATTATTTTTGATGAAATATCTTTTCATGCTACCGCGTATAAATGGATAGCTCTTGCATATACCTATAACCGAAAAAGTTTTGAAATAAACGGAAAAGTTTTTCGCTATAATATGGGTGTAAATTTGTACGACTATACCGAAGAAATTGAGATACACGGCTTTAATTCTTTAGAAGAAAGTTTGCATCAAATGTATGGTGATGGCGGATATATATTTATTTTTAAAAAAGAAGACTTTTTTTATACAAAAGGCTTAGGCAATCTTGAAGTAATAACCAAAGACAACATTAAGCCTGTTAGTGTAGAAAGAATTGACGATCCTGTCGCCGAATTAAAAAAGTTGGATATCAAATTTAATTTTGTTGACTTGGCTAAACCAGAAAATGCGGGGTATTATAAAACTATATGAAAAAAGACTATTCAATTGAATACGCGCATATCTACACTAACAATCATATTGATAGTGAACAGAAATTTTCAATTGAAGTATTAAAAGATATTACAACAGAACACAAAGAAAAAGATATTTCTTTAGTAGTAATGGTCGATGATTATTCTTTTCCTGACACATCATTTGATTATGAAATATTTACTTCTTGGCTTGATAAGCAAGGATTTAAACCAGAAATTATTTTAAGAGAATCTCAACTTATTCCTTTATGTGACGAAATGATTGTATTGATTGAAAACAAAAAATTAAAAGAACAAATCTCTGATTACATTATCACAAAAAAATATCCTTGTTCTTTATTTATTGCGACATGGTATTTTTTGAGATTAGGTTATCTAAAAAGTCCTATATTTTCTGAAGAATTAATATCAGAAAATCTTATTAATATTCTTCCTTTGAGTTTTAAACCCTTTGAAGATAGTGCTTTTGAAATTATTAGATCTACTCAATTTCATAGTGCAATGGAAAAAATTGAAAATAAATATTTTGAAGGCCGTTTAATTGTTTAAAATATGTTAAAAAAACGATATAAAATAGTTGTATATGTTCCTGAAAGTCATGCAGATATGTTGCGTGAAGCTATGGCTAATGCTGGTGCTGGAAAAATCGGTAATTATTCTCACTGTACTTTTACAACAAAAGGTACCGGTAGATTTAAACCTCTCGATGGTGCAAATCCAACAATTGGAGAAATCGGAAAACTTGAAGAAGTTGCTGAAGACAGAATCGAGACGGTATGTGAGGAAGACAAGTTGTCTGATGTTT
>JAYTUJ010000037.1:0-5847 GCA_043744615.1 bacterium | reverse complement strand
GCATAAGGCTTAGGAGCACACGCTTTTGGATCACCCGGCATTACTGCGCAAGTTGGTGAAAGTAATACGGTTCCGTTTATTGTTGCAACTTTTCCTACAGGTTGTTTATCTTCAACAACCTTAAATACAATTATATAATCTTTTTGTGTAAGTTTTCGAGTACTTACTGGTACCGGTGTTACTGAAACTAATGACACTGTATAGTTATCAAATACTACTGATGAATTTTTATCAGAAGAAATATTTACAGATGATGAATGTTGAGAATCTTGAAGGTTTGTGGTAACAGAAACCGAGCCTGCTTGGATACATTGTACACCTTGAGGACATCGACTATCTTTTACTTCTGTAACTATGATACTCAAATCTCCAACTTTTAATGTTTGGTCTACATGAATCCCAATATTTTCTCCACCGGTTGAAACTACTATTCCACCATTAGATGTCTTTACATTTGAATTTGGACAAGCCTTAAATTCACAATTAGGACCAACTCGAGAAACATAACTTCCGTCAGAACATGCTTTTGCCTCCATCGTACAGGCAACGGCTTTATTATCTGTCATATCTGCAACACTACTTGGTTTTGGTGAAAATACCCACCATAACCCAAAAACCACAAGGATACCGATTACAATAGATACAACTACGTTTTTCATAATTTTATATACACTAATAATAAATAATAAAAGAATTTTATCTCTACCCCCAACGTATAGTTATGAGTACTAATTTGAAGCGTCAGGGGCTTTGTTTGTACTTCCTCCTAAATTAATTTGTAGTGCTGGTTTATTTGTATCAGAAGAAGGCTTGGCCTGGTGACTGTACCAATAGAACGCAAATCCTCCGACGAGAAGAATAAGTATAACAATTAAAATAGTATTGGTATTTGATGAATTATCTTGCATAGATTAGATGTAATTTAAAATTAATAAGTTAAATGTTGAATCCATTTTTAATCATATACTCACTTTTTAAGGATATCAATGACTATTATCCACCTACCAAAATTTGACATCTTAGACTAATAGTTGTATTGTTTTATTGAAAGGAGCGAGCGAAGTTTTAATTGGTTCACAGGAAATCAAATCTTTGATTCCGCCAAAAGAAACTACCTTGTTTTACCATGTTACTAACCGCGTCCACGTTCTTTACGAACTTGTCACTAGTGCTCTTCGGAGCAATCGTCATCCTATTCCTCGGCGGAATTACAATCCGAGCCGCTTGGGGCAAACAAAAAACCCGTCAACGCGCAATCGCCTTAAAACTAGCAATCCTACTAATATTGGCGATTGTCGCAAATGGGGTTTTTACAACCCAGTCAACGATGAATCAGCTATCGACCCTCGTTTACGACTTTCAAAAAGTTGTGGGTAACCAGAGTCGCGAAATAGTGTATTCGCAAGAAAAGGGCTATACGGTAAGTTATGCTGGAAAACTCGACGAGATCATATCAAATCGAAACTCCTTCATTTCTAAAAATGACTTAATATCCATTGCAGTAAGCTGGACAACCAGTCTCGAGGGATCATTGAGTTTTCAAGGAGTATACCTCAGCCCAAACTTACTTATCACTTGTCTCGCAGTATGGGGGCTCGATGTATGTATTCTTCTTTTCGGAAAAAAACTCAAAAAGCGAGCCGAGAAAAGTTACTTCGATACAAGTCTTGATGGGGTGCAGGGCGAGGGTCTCCCTGTTTTTCGAGGATGAAAAGGTGACAAAAAAACGCGTAGTTGCCCCCGGCAACTACGCGTTTTCTCTTTTTTCCTTTCTCTTTTTTTAAAATTAAATTATTATTTTAAACTCTTATCTAAGCAATTGAAATACTATTTATAACAACCGCTTCTATTGGTCGGTCACCTGAACCGGTAGGAGTTTGTTCGATAGCAGAAACGACTTCCATTCCTGCAATCACTTTTCCAAATACGGTATGTTTTGTATCTAAAAAGTTATTATTTTTTACGTTAATAAAAAATTGGCTTCCGTTTGTATCTGGTCCGGCATTTGCCATCGAAATAGTTCCAATATTATTTTTATTTTCAGTACTAATTTCATCCTGAAATGTATAGCCGGGGCCACCAGTTCCCCACGATGACATTTGGGCATCATCTTTTGTTAATGGATCACCTGCTTGAATCATAAAACCTTCGATCACTCGATGAAACTTTACCCCATCGTAAAAATTCTTTTTTGCGAGCGTTGTAAAATTATCAACAGTCAACGGAGTTTGTGCAGAAAATTCAATAATGATGTCACCCTTATTTGTATGTAATGTTGCGTTCATTCTAATTAAGACTATCTATTATCGCCCCCGTCTTGTTCTCGTGGTGCTTGTCGCTCTGAATCGAAGCCTCCAACATTACCTTGTGCCCCTGCTTGCATCATCATTTCTAACTTAGGTCGTCTTGCTTCTGGTTGACGTTGGTCATGCTCACCACCTTGATGTTCATCGTTTTGACCAAGTTTTTTTTCGATCATACCTTTGAGCATTCCTTTCATATCTTCTAATCGAGGAATAATAAGACCGTCTATAATAACGTCCGCAACCATCGAAGTATTTGTAATTTTACCTCGAACAATAACTTTATCTCCAACTAAAACTGAAGAAATAGAAACGGGTGTTGAAGAAGCAGTAAGAGCGCCTTTAAATATTTTTGCATGAGAAGCATCAATAGTATATGTAGTTGTTGCCATTGCACCCATATCAATATTCATCTTTGGAGTTGAAGATGAGTGTCGGTTTTGACGATCTTCTTTTTGCTCCATTCGTTGCATTGGTCGAGGTTGTTTAGCTTCGATTGTTATCGAAGATCCATTTATTGCTGAAACGACTCCAATAAGTACACCGTTTTCACGATGGTTTTCGGTAGAAGTTCCGTTCATCCAAGGACGAGTTGAGCTTCCTTCTTCAAAATGTGAATCATCTCTTTTTTCTGGTCGTTGACCTTCAGACGACGAACCGTGACCCCCAAACATTCCATGAAAAAACGCACCTACTCCCATAAAAACAGCTGCTAGAGCTTTAAACATATTATTTTAATTTAACTATTAATAAAGTGCTCGGACATAACGTATGTAGCACCCTATACTATTATATACGAGTTTTAGACAATATGTGGTGCAATATGGTGCAAAACAAAATCTACCCTTTCAGATAAAGGTAATACAGGAACTTTGATAATTTCAAAACCTAGTTTTTGATATGTTTGCTCAAGTAATACATGAAGTTTATCTTGCTCTTCAGGAGTTTCGATTCTACCTTCATCAGGAAAATACGGAAGACGATCAAGCAAGAATATTTTTTGATACGAGCATTCTTTGAGAGCTTTTTCTAATTCGGGATGTGTTGGTACGTTAAAAAATAAATTATACGCATACGCATCGGGCAACGCTCTGTCAAAAAAAGTTATTGTTTGGGAATCAGCCTCTTTTTCATTTTTAATATTCTTTTCTAAAATTGAATATTGAAAAGCTTTTTCATCGCTTCGAATTTGCTCGATTGTTAAACCTCTTTGAAAACCAGTTTCAATAACCTCCCGAGCGGCTTCGGCAATAATTGTATATCCCCTTTTTTTAATTTCATTTAATAGAGTAGTCTTGCCCGAACATGAAGCCCCTGTAATAACGTACCAATTTGATTGCATATTTAATATTATACATGTTAATATCTTTTGATGTTTTGTAAGTTGAAAATAAATTGTAATAAATATAACGGTGAGACAATTGATATCCATCAGGTTATCGCTGACTGCCGAGCCGAAGCAATTAAATACAATTGGGAAATTTTTGACTTACCTGTTACTCCTTTTAATTTACTCGCGCTTAAAAAAATTAATTCTAAATCAATATCTGCAAAAAATATTTATATTTCTGCTGGTATACATGGCGATGAACCCGCAGGACCATATGCAATATTAAAATTACTTATCCAAAATGAGTGGCCAACTGATACAAACATTTGGCTTTGTCCCTGTTTAAACCCAACAGGCTTTGTATGTAATCAACGTAAAAACGACCGTAATATTGATCAGAATCGAGACTACAACTGTTTAGTTACTTCTGAGACCAAAGCACATGTCGAATGGCTTGAACAACAACCACAATTTGATGTGGCAATTATGCTTCATGAAGATTGGGAGTCTGAAGGATTTTATTTATACGAAGAAATAAGAGCTCAGTCAACATCTCTTTGTAAAGACATCATCACTGCAGTAGAAAAAGTTTTTCCGATTGATTACTCATCAACAATTGATGGTTTTGCAGCACACGCTGGAATTGTTGATCATGGATTTGATTTTGAAAACACCAATGCTGATTCAGATTTAAAATACCCTGAAGCAATTTATTTATTCAAAAACAAAACCCATCTTTCGTACACACTTGAAACATCCTCTGATTTTCCTATCGAGGCACGTATTCAAGCGCTTATAACCGCAGTAAATGAAATTTGTAAAAAGATTTAGATTAAACTTTTTATCTTTATTTCTTTTTCTTTGTATCTACTTTTTTAGCGACAACTTTTTTTGCAACTTTTGGTTGTGATTTTACAACAGGCTTAACGGCAGCTTTTATTACTTTTGAAAGCGCGCCTTTTACAACAGGAGTTTTTTTGATTTCAATTTTTGCAGCTGAAACAACTTTTTTAACTTCTGGTTTTGTAGAAACTGAAGCAACAGGTGTAGCAGATGCGGGCATAGCTGCAGGTGTTGAAGCAGTTTTTGGAAGAAGCTTCTCGATTGAATTTACTAATCGATCAAGCTTACTACTGATTTCTGCTAATTGTTTTTTAACATCGTCGTTTGGTCGATTAACTTGAGCAGTTGGATTTGATCGAAATTCTGGTTTAAAATCTCGTGGTGCATTATTTCCAAAGTCAGCTTTTTCTCGGCCGTGAAATTCTCGGTCACTTTCTTCTCGTTTTACACCAAAACAATCTTTACAATATACTGGCTTATCACCGTTTGGTCGAAAAGGAACTTCACATTCTTTTTTACATTCAGCACAAATTGTTTTATGCATAGTTACATCACCGTTTCGGCCACCTCGGTCGCCTCCTCGATCATTACCCCATTTTTTTTGAAACCCACCACTACGTCCTCCACCAAAACCACCTCGGTTACCACCGTCTCTTCGATCACCTCCTCTGTCTCCTCCGTAAAAATTTCCCATATTATTTATTGATTATTATATAAGCAGTGTATGCTTTTTAAGCCAAACAAGCAAATAATTACGCTTCTGAAAAAGATATAAAAACTTTTGTAAGTTTATATTGTGTATTTTTCGATAGCTTCTCGCTCGCCATACACATACAACAAACCATTGATACCTAATTTTTGTGCAGCAGAAATATTTTCAGGATTATCGTCGATAAATAAAGTTTCTTGTGGTGATGAATTAAGTTTATTAAGTGTATACAAAAACATTTCAGGATTTGGTTTAATCATTTGAACTTCAGAAGAAATCACAATGTGGTCAAACATGTTTTTAAATTCAGGAAACGTAGAAAAAATATTTTTATTAAAAAACGCAACATTCGCATTTGAAAGGAGTGCAGTTTTAAAACCTTTTTGTTTTAATTGTGCAATCAGAGCCATCAATTGCGTATCAACTTGAAAATATGAATCAACTTGTGCGCGAAGTTCTTCTTTATCAAACCCTTTCAAAAAATCGTACTCTAAAAAATGATTTAAAATATCATCTTCACCAATTCTTCCCATATCAAGCTGACCTAATATTTCTTTTAATCGTGGATCGGTTAAGCCTCGTTTAAGAACATGTTCTCTGAACCAACCATTGATAACTTCTTTTGATATGACACCAAAAAAATCAAAAATAAAAGTTGTTGG
>JAYTUJ010000036.1:0-5933 GCA_043744615.1 bacterium | reverse complement strand
TTTAAAAGTTTCATCAAAATTAAATTCTTCATGTTCTGCAGTTTCAGGATCAAAATATATTGAGACGATTTTTTTCGCTAATCGAACTTTTATATGTTTTGGATTTACTAAGCGGGACGTTAAATCACTTTTTATTTTTTCCAATTCTTCATCAGAAATATCAGTACAAAGTTTAAAGTAAGCTACGATAGCTGAATCAGGTATCGACATTATTTTTCCGTACATTTCAGAAGACGAATCAATAATTGAGACATAATTATCAAGGCTTTTACTCATTTTCTCTTTTCCATCTGTTCCAACAAGTAAATCAAAAGAGAGTACAGACTGTTCAGGAATTTCTGCATTTTTCATCACATCACGACCCATTAACATGTTAAATGTTTGGTCGCTTCCTCCAACTTCTAAATCACAAGAACCGTATATTTGTGCAATGACCATAGAATCAATTCCTTGTAGTACTGGATACATCATCTCGTGCATGTACAACTCGCTATTGTTGTTAATACGATCTTGAAACATATCTCTTTCGATAAGACGAGCATGAGTTATTTTTCTTAAGATTGAAAGAAGGGTAACTAATGTAATTCCTCGAATAGAATCTTTTTTTAGATGGCTTATTTGCATTCTTGTCTGTTCAAAAAAAGCAGCTTTACCGACAAAAGAATTTCCAGCAGCTTTTTCGTTTCCAATTTGGACAACTGAATCAGTAGGAGCAACAATATCAGTTACGTTTGTAAACCAATCAGAATTTCTAATCCACGAAAATGCTTCTTCATCAGTACGAAGAATATTACCCACTTGATCGAGGTATGTTTTCATATTAGCTTCAACTTCTTGCTGTTCTAATTCCGGGCGAACTTTGCTTTTTCCGGTCGGATCACCAATTTGAGCGGTTACATCGCCAATTAAAAAAACAACTTTACATCCGAGGTCTTGAAATTCTCGAAGTCTTTTAAAAACAACAGCGTGACCAAGGTGAATGTCAGGCCGAGTAGGATCAACACCAAATTTAATAATAATATCTTTAGTGTACTGTCCTTTTGCTTTCGCAATGAGTTTATTTTTGAAACTATCTTGAGGGTCTATAAAAGACAATATTCCTCGTGAAAGTAGTTTATTAATATGAGCATCTGTAACGTTATTCATAGCAATACTCTATCATATCTTATAGAGATATAAAGAAAATGATAGAATAGAGGGATGTCGCTTTTACCCAAGATTAAAAGATTATGTTTAGTCTTTGAAAAAAATATTTTAATACCAATCGAAAAAAAAGTTGAAAACATAATTATTATGCTTATGAAAACTATAAAAAAAATATACAAAATTTGTGTAAAAAAGTTTCGATCATTAAATAAAAAGTCTTCAATTAAACATATTATAAAAAATATTATCGCCACAGTTTTTATTTTAGGTTTTATTGGAACCAGTATTATGTTAATTTGGTTTGCAAACATTGATATTCCAGATTTAAAGAATTTTAATGATCGTGTTGTTTCTCAATCAACAAAAATTTATGACAGAACAGGAACTATTTTATTATATGATCTTAATCAAAATGTAAAACGAACAGAAGTTCCCCTTGAAAATATTTCTAAGAACATTCAAAAAGCTTCAATTGCAATCGAAGATGCTGACTTTTATTCACACAATGGCATCCGTTTTTCTTCAATTATTCGTTCAGTATTTGCAAACTTTCTTTCGGGTAGTTTTAGTCAGGGAGGTTCTACAATTACACAGCAAGTCGTAAAAAACTCTTTATTAACAAAGGAAAAAACGATTACTCGAAAAGTAAAAGAAGCCGTCCTTGCATTAAAACTTGAAAAAACGTTAACAAAAGATCAAATTCTTGCTCGATATTTAAACGAGAGTCCATACGGAGGAACTATCTATGGTGTTGAAGAAGCAACACAATCTTTTTTTGGTAAACCGTCAAAAGATGTAACCCTCGCTGAATCTGCATATATTGCTGCGCTGCCACAGGCCCCCTCATATTTTTCTCCATACGGTTCTCACCGAGACGAACTTGATCTACGAAAAAATTTAGTATTAAAGCGAATGCTTGATAATAAATTTATTACTAAATTAGAATATGATTCTGCAAAAGAAGAACAAGTAACTTTCAGAGCCGCTGTTTCAACAGGAATTAAAGCCCCTCACTTTGTGATGTTTATAAAACAATATCTTGAAACAAAGTACGGTGAAAAAATGCTTCAAGAAGGTGGTATAAAAGTTACAACAACATTAAATTACGATATCCAAAAAAAAGCAGAGGAAGGTGTAAAAGAATTTGCATTACAAAATGCGAAAAAGTTTAATGCCTCAAATGCTGCTACTGTTGCGATTGATCCAAAAACAGGACAAATTCTTATGATGGTTGGTTCCCGAGATTATTTTGATAAGGTTATAGAAGGAAACTATAACGTTGCAATCAACAAGCGTCAGCCCGGATCATCTTTTAAGCCAATTGTGTATGCAACAGCCTTTGCAAAAGGGTTTACACCACAAACTGTGCTTTTTGACTTAAAAACACAATTCTCAACATCGTGTGACCCTGCTAACACAACAAGTAGTGGTGGCTGTTACTCACCAAACAATTATGACAGTCGTTTTCGTGGTCCAATGAGTATGAAAAACGCACTCGCACAATCAATTAATATTCCTGCGGTAAAAGCTTTGTATCTTGCTGGTCCAGATAATGTTCTTGAGACTGCAAAAAATATGGGAATTACCGGTCTTAAACAATATTCACAATACGGGTTCTCTATGGCTCTAGGAAGTGCCGAAGTCTCACTCCTTGATTTAACGGGAGCATATAGTGTCTTTGCAGACGAAGGAATAAAAAATCCAACAACAGGAATTCTAAAAATCGAAGACAGAGAAGGAAATATTATTGAAGAATTTAAAGAACAACCAACACAAGTATTGTCTGCAGGTGTTGCTGATACAATCTCAGATATTTTAAGTGATAATGATGCCCGAGCACCTTCATTCGGTGCCAACTCTAAATTAAAAGTTACCGGAAGAACTGTTGCTGTAAAAACAGGAACAACAAATGATTACAAAGATGCATGGACAATTGGATACACTCCACAAATTGTTATCGGAACATGGGCTGGAAATAATAACAATAAACCGATGGATAAAAGTGTTGCTGGTTTAATTATTGCTCCATTATGGAACTCACTTATTACTGATGTTCTTAAAAATATTCCTGATGAACCTTTTCCTGCACCACCAGCAGTTGCCACATCAACACGATCAATTCTTCGAGGATTTTGGCAAGGCGGTACCACATATACAATAGATAAAACTACGGGTCTTTTGGCGGGAGCATACACACCTGACTCTTCAAAAGAAGAACGAGTGTTGCCAGACGTACATTCAATTTTGTATTGGATTAATAAAAATGATCCAACAGGACCAGCACCTTCAAACCCTTCAAATGATGCTCAATTTAGAATGTGGGAATATCCAGTAAAAATATGGGCACAATCACAAGGCTATGGAAATATAATTAATCCAACGATTTCAACTACAACAGATACCGTTCATAATCCTGATTTAGCCCCTAAAATAAGCCTTTCTTTGGATCCTTCAGACTTTACCAAAGATCAAAGAGTAACTATTAATCTTTCTGTTCAAACACAATTTCAAGTTTCTCGAGCAGATTATTATATAAATAATGCGTTTATTGGATCTTCTGCAAACCCACCATATACATTTAATTTTGTTCCTAAAGATGCAGCCGTCGTTGACGGACAAAATACTTTAAAAGTTATTGTGTACGACTCTGTGTTAAATAAAAGTAGTGCAGAAAAAGTTTTTACAGTAACTAAGTAGTTGTTTGTCGGTAAAATATTTTTATCGAATGTCAAAAATTTTATTTTCTGCTGTTGGAGACTCTTTTAATTTTTGTAAAATAGTTTCTTTTTGTTGAAACAACGCTTGTTTTATATACGAAGAACCCGAAACAAAAATTGTCCCCGATTTAATCTCAATATTTTCTGAAGGAACTTCAAAACCTACAACATCGCTTATTATTTGAGCGATGTTGTTTTTAAATACACGAGGGTCTTTTATTCTTTTTTTAAAAGCATCAAGAAAATTGCTGAGTAAGTCCATAGTAATTATTCAGCGTTTGTATATACGTTTTGTACCTCGTCATTATCTTCAAGTTCATCTACAAGTTTTTCGAGTGAAGCCAAATCTTCTTCAGAAAGGGGAATTGTCATATTAGGAACCCATACCATTTGTTGTTTACCAAATGCCCAAGAAGCACTTCCAGGAGTTGCGATTTCAAGGTTATTTCGAGATAAAATATATTTAACTTCTTGAACAGCTTTGTTTTTGTTTGAAGTCAACGCTTCAATAATAATTGCACATCCCCCAGGGCCGTATGCTTCGTATGTGATTTGTTCGAGTGCTTCTAGTCCTGCTTCACCGCCTTTTTTAATGGCTCGTTCAATAACATCTTTTGAGACACTATCTTGTTTTGCATTTTCAATTGCAGCAGCAAGACCCGCAGAACTTAAATTTCCATTAGATTTTTTAGATTCCATTGTAATTAAACGTGCATGTTTTGAGTACAGTTTGCTTTTTTGAGCATCTGTTTTTCCTTTTTGACGTTTAATTTGTGACCATTTATTGTGTCCTGACATATATGTTATTTTATAACAATTTTTCTTGTAAGTCTTTTGGTGGAGTTATTCCACGATGTTGGTATCCTTTTGGTGTAACTACTCGTCCTCGTGAAGTTCGTTCGATAAAACCAAGTTGTAATAGATAAGGCTCATTAAATTCTTCAATCGTTGCAGATTCTTCAGAAAGTGAGGCAGCAAGAGTGCTTAAACCAACAGGCCCGCCATTAAATTTATGAATTATTGTATCAAGAAGGTCTGTATCGGTTTTTGATAAACCAACTGAATCGATACCAAGCATTGTTAAAGAAGTGTCAGCACTTTGTTTTGTTAAAGAAGTTTTGTTTACTTGTGCAAAGTCGCGAGCCCGTTTTAATAAATAGTTTGTTGTTCGAGGGGTCGATCGACTTCGTTTTGCGATTTCGTGAATTGCTTGAGGATCAGCTTCAATACCTAAAAGTTCAGCAGAACGTTTTGCAATTTTTTCAATTTCAGGAACCGTGTAATATTCAAGTCGAAAAATTCCTCCAGAGAATCGTGACCGAAGAGGAGAAGAAATCATTGCAATACGAGTTGTCGCAGCAACCATTGTAAAAGAGGGAAGTTCTAATTGAAGCGTTCGTGCCGAAGGTCCTTTACCAATAATAATGTCCAATACACCACTTTCCATTGCGGGATATAAGACTTCTTCAATTGATTTATTAAGTCTGTGAATCTCGTCAATGAACAGGATATCCCCAGTCCCAAGGTTGGTTAAAATTGAGGCAAGGTCTCCGACTTTTTCTATCGCTGGTCCAGAAGTTATTTTCATTTGTGCATTTGTCTCTTTGGCAATCAGGTGAGCAAGAGTAGTTTTTCCAAGTCCTGGTGGCCCATAGAAAAGGACATGTTCAGGAGGTTGGTTTCGCTGTTTTGCAGCCTCTAATAAGACTTTTAGGTTGTTCTTTATGCTTTCTTGACCAACGTATTCATCCCATCGATTGGGTCGAAGGGTCTGATCTAATTTGGCATCAAAGTCATTGTTTTGTGAAGGGGTACTTGACATAAAAGACACTATATGCTACTATGTTATCAGTAAAGGACATGAGGTCCAAGACATCGACAACATAAATCTCTAAGCAATTTTCTATACGTTATTGGTGAAGTTTGGAGGACGTTCTGGTTATAAGATTTATCTTACGAGCTGGAACTATCCTTACATACCTTCGCTTTACTTTAAAATTTATTTTAAAGTATTGCTTAGAGATTTATACTGTCGATGTCTTTTTTTATTGTAGCATAAAAAAAAGAGGG
>JAYTUJ010000035.1:0-5993 GCA_043744615.1 bacterium | reverse complement strand
AATGTCGGCCGTAACTATAACGGTCCTAAGGTAGCGAAATTCCTTGTCAGGTAAGTTCTGACGCGCACGAATGGTGTAATGACTGGAGAACTGTCTCGGGGAATAGCTCGGTGAAAATGCAATGGGGGTGAAGATGCCCTCTACCTGCAGCTAGACGAAAAGACCCCAGAAGCTTTACTGCAATTTGATATTGAAAATACGTGTTAACTGCGTAGCATAGGTGGGAGAGTTTGAAGTTTCGTTCTCGGATGAAATGGACTCGTCAGTGAAATACCACTCTGTAAATATGTATTTTCTAACCTCGACGGAAAAAACGTCGAGAGACAGTATCTGATGGGCAGTTTTAGTGGGGCGCTATCCTCCCAAAAAGTAACGGAGGAGTTTAAAGGTTGGCTAGGCGCGAGTGGAAACCGTGCCGATAGTGTAATGGCACAAGCCAGCTTGACTGCAAGACGGACATGTCAAGCAGATGCGAAAGCAGAACATAGTGAACCGACCATTCGCATTAGATGCGGTGGGAGATTATCGGACAAAAGCTACTCTGGGGATAACAGGCTAGTTCCGCCTAAGCGTCCATAGCGACGGCGGAGTTCGGCACCTCGATGTCGGCTCGACTTATCCTGGGACTGAAGAAGGCCCCAAGGGTATGGCTGTTCGCCATTTAAAAAGTCACGCGAGCTGGGTTCAGACCGTTCAGAAGTTTTTTTAAGACTTTTGAACAATCTGAACCCTCAGAGATCGTACACAGTCTGTGTACATGTTATATATTTTTTCGAACAATAATTTGTAAAGGAACCAACACGTAAATAATTCACGGCGGTCACATATAGAAATATATGTTGATCTCGTTAACTTATATCGGTGAAATCCTATTCAGAAATGAAGGACAATACCGAGGGAATTTTTAATTTCCTCATTGAAATTAAAATGCCCGTAGAGACTACACGTTAACTATCTTAATTTACAAAGCGTTGCAAAACGTTTTATAAAAAGATAATAATATAGTCCGAACCTTGGCGTAATCCAAGTTGTAATTTAAAGTATTTGATAAAAATATTTTAAATGAACACATGCGTGAGACAGGTTGGTCTCCTATCTGCTGCAGGCGTTGATTCTTGAGAGGATTTGTCTCTAGTACGAGAGGACCGAGATGAACTGACCTCTGGTGTATCGGCTGTTTTGCCAAAAGCAATGCCGAGTAGCTAAGTCGGGAACGGATAAAATCTGAAAGCATCTAAGATTGAAACCGTCCTCAAGATTAGGAATCATTAAGATCCCTAGGAGATGACTAGGTGATAGGCTTTAAGTGTAAGCATAGCAATATGTTGAGCTGAGAAGTACTAATTAATCAATTCCTATTAGGAAACGTGAAAATCAAAACAATTTTATTATTGTTGAGATTAAAACATTCCTTGTAAAAAATACCTGCCTAAATATAGAATTAAGAAGAACATGTTTAAAATATAAAGAAACACTGCCAACAGGGTAGTGTTTTTTTATTTGCAAAATAAAATTAAAGGTGTAGTCTTATGGCTAAGAAAGTAAGGATTGCTCGTTTACACTATTCAAATTTTACTTAAAGGTTAAGGTGTGACGAAGCTAGGGCAGCTTCCTCACAAATAAGCTTGAATTTTCTTAAGCAACATCTCGGCGTTGCGCACAGAAAATATTTATAATACACGGTATATGTATATACCAGTGAAAAAAGACATTTAAGCTACTATGTAGCTACGGTGCCGGACGGACCGTCGTCTCTATTATAGTGTAGGTCCAAACCCTACCAAGCATGTCTTCTTCTTTCAAAATCGTTTGTAATCATTCGATTTTTTACGCCCCGGCAGGATTTTTTGTATCCTGCCCACACCTTAGTTTTTAAGTAATAATGCTATTTTTGCCATTATTTCAAGGCTATTATTGCCTTGCATTATTGAAAATAAGGTATATAATAGCTTGTAGTTAGGTTTAATTGAAATTGAATATTTTGTTCTGGTGATTCATCGGAGGGGCCACACCTGTTCTCATTCCGAACACAGAAGTTAAGCCCTCTTGAGGCGATGATACTCATGGAGGAAAAGTAGCTAGTCGCCAGAACAAAGCATTCAAACTTGGAAAACTAACCAATTAAATACAAAAAATAAAAGCGCCTTTAGGCGCTTTTATTTTTGTCTTATTTTGCCTTGCTTCGTAAACCTATATCTTTATATATTAACTTTGTTTTGGTATTATATTTTAATGGGCGAACAACCAACATCAGAGACAACATCAGAAAATACAGAAGTAAATAAATTTACCTCAGAAGAGTTAAGGTGTTTAAATATTGCAAGTGTAGCCAAGGATTTTAAACTTTTTGAAGAAAGTTTTTTTAGGAGAGACTCTTTTTCTCAACCCCAAGATAACATTCTTTTAATAGAGAGTAGTCGAGAGAAGTTTCAACTAATGGAAGAAAAAAATAAAAAAGAATTAGAGGCTGTAGGCTTAGCGATTAATCTTAATGTAAAGAATTACTCAGGTCATTCTTTGGGGCAAGAAAGTTTTTTTAGCGATTGTTTAGTAGATATTGATATTGCTTCTACAAAAGATTTTGTTGTATATCTTTCTTCTTTTGATCAAGTGCCCCCACAAAAAGAAAATCTAATTTCACTTCTCGAATTATGCAATATACTCGTAAATAATCTGTATACAAGATACGATTTTAAAAATCCTTCTGACGAATTAATAAATCTTCTTGCAGTAGTAAGTATTGCTTCTGAAAAGATTAGTGGGATGGTAAGAAAGATAGAACAACAACTTTCAGAAGAAGAAAAAGTTTTTGTCCTCAATTCTCAAGACATGCTTACTGATTTAGCAGCTCTTCAAAAAGATAAAATAGTAAAAGAATACGTCGCTCTTTCGGGTTTTTTATTGCTTCCTGAGCAACGAGCTAATCAATCTCCAGAGTATGGCCCTTCAGAAATTCATAATATGTACGCAGATGATAATCCTGAAGTATATAGAAGATATACAGAAGACGTATTAAATATCTTGGTAGATTGTTATAAAAATCCAAATTCTCACGATTTATATAATAAAGCCAAAGATTATGTGGTAAAATCATTCTTAACAGCACAAGAAGAAATAACTGCTTGGAAGGATACAAAAAAATCAGCACTTTTCCTTAAAGCAATAAATAATTTTATGAACGCATTAAGAGAATTTTAATATGTCATGGGCAACTCAAAGAAGAATATTGTATGCAACAATCATTGCGGTTGTACTTATTTCAATTGCAGCTGTTCCAACATACCTGTACGTGAGTAGTATTCAAGAAACTTGTTTTGATGCAAAACTAAATCAAAACGAAACAGGTATTGATTGTGGGGGAGTTTGTAAAAAAGTTTGTTTAGATCAAGCGGTGCCGCCTATTATTTTATTTACTCGATCGTTTCAGGTAATCCCTGGTACATATAGTGTTATTGCTAATATTGAGAATCCAAACAAAGGAGTTATTGCTCGATCGGCGCGTTATACATTTAAACTATACGACAAAGATAATGTTATTGTTGGGCAACGATCGGGGGTAACATATATTCCCGCAGGAAGACAGTTTCCAATTATTGAAAATAATATTTTGACTGGCGAAAGTGTTGTTGACCATGAAACATTTGAGTTTGTTGATACTCCTCAATTTAAAAAAGAGATTTTTGAAGACCCAGAACTTATTATTAAAAATCAAGAACTTACCGAAGATAACACAACTCAAATTTTAAAAGCTGAGATAAAAAATAATTCACTTTTCTCGACCAATCAAATACAAATTATTGCGATTGCATACGACAAGTTAGGTAATGCAATTGCAGCATCACAAACGTATATCGAAAAAATTGACCCAGCAATTACAAAGCAAATTGTGTTTACATGGCCTCAATTGTTCAAACAAGAAGTTTCTAAGATAGATATTATTCCGCGGGTGTTTCCTCGTATAAAATAATATACTCATGTTTTCTTTCTTTAAGAAAATAGACTGGATACTTTTTGCTTCAGCACTTCTTATTTCTGCTGCAGGGCTTATTACGATGAAATCTTTTGCAGGAAGTGATGTTTATTTTTACAAACAAATCGCATGGATTATTATTAGTTTTTCAATTGGTATCGCAGCTTCTTTTTTTGATGTTCGCGCATTACGAAAAACATATGTCGTCTCGGCTTTGTTTGCTGGTATACTTTTAATTTTATTATTACTTTTTGCCGCCGGACATATTTCTAAAGGAGCTCAAAGTTGGTTTCGATTAGGAAGTGTTGCTTTTCAACCAACCGACATGGCAAAGCTTGTTTTGATAATTGTTTTAGCTAAATATTTTTCACGTCGCCATGTTGAGATAAGAGACATTAAACATATTATTGTTTCAGGGGCATATGCATTTCTTTTATTTATACTTGTGCTTTTGCAGCCTGACTTTGGTTCGGCGATTATATTGTTTTTCATTTGGTTTGGTATGGTATTGCTCTCGGGTATCTCAAAAAAACACCTTCTTTTTGTATTAATGACCGGTTTCATTACCTTCGGGGCATTGTGGCAATTTGGTTTTAAAGAGTATCAAAAAGCACGTATTAGAACTTTCATACATCCTTTAACTGATATATCTGGAAAGGGCTACAATGCTTACCAGTCAATGATTACTGTGGGTTCTGGCCAATTACTGGGAAAGGGTATTGGTATGGGAACTCAGTCTCGGCTTAAGTTTTTACCTGAATATCAAACAGACTTTATTTTTGCAGCATTTGCTGAAGAATGGGGTTTTGTCGGTGCAATTCTTTTATTTATACTTTACGCAATTGTTTTTGGAAGTATTGTTTCAATTTGTATTCGAGGAGAAACAAATTTTGAAATATTATTTGGTGCCGGAGTAATTATTTTTCTGTTGAGTCACTTTGTAATTAATATTGGAATGAATATTGGTGTTATGCCGGTAACTGGAATCACATTGCCGTTTATGAGTTATGGAGGTTCACATCTGCTTGCAGAGTTTATTTGTCTCGGTTTAATTCAAGGAACAAAACGATATGCACGATCTGTTCATCGAGAAGTGCTTCACAATGAGTTTTTAGGTCTTGAAAGCAAAGACTAATTAAAAATTCCTTTTATATAATCCCTTTTTAAGATTTGATCGAATATGTAGTAGGTCACAAAAAAACTGGTATGAATCTTTACATACACGAACAGTGCTTTGCTTTGAGTCTTTCCATTCAATAGTGACTTCTTTTATAGACTCTTTCATTTGCGCCGCGATGGTTAGCAATTCAACGTCGAAAGCAAAACCCTTGATAGTTAATAAAGGTGCAATCTTTTTACCCAGTATTGTTTTTATTAATTTAAACCCACATTGCGTATCGTGTATATCTGAAATAAAAAATGTACGAATTATTTTTCTACCCCAAGAGCCTATTTTTTTTCGAAGCCATGGTTGATAGGTAATAATATTTTTTCCCCAAGGGTATCGTGAGCCAATAATTAAAGATTCTTCGTTTGAAAACTCCGCGAGATTATTAAGAAATTCAATTGAAGCTGATTCATCGGCGTCAGTAAGAAGTATCCAGTCTTTCGATGCGTTTTTTATACCGATTTTTATTGCAGCGCCTTTTCCGTGATTATTTCCTAAAGATATTATTTTAATTTCAGGAATATGATTTTTTAATTCTTTAAGAACCGTAAGTGTGTTATCTGTTGATCCGTCGTCGATAACAATAATTTCACAAAGTAACGATGTTTGTTTTGCGTATCCCGCTATGTGTTTTATTGTTGGAATAATTCTTCCACTTTCATTGAGGGCAGGGATTACAAAAGAAACACTTTTTAAGTTTTGTACAAACCTGTTATTAAAGTTCGGTGCGCCCGTCTCTTGGTCTAGGTTTTTCATTGCTTTTATATATTCTAATCAATATTTGGGTAAATATCCATAGTTGAAGTATAAGAAAAAAAAGGAAGTAATAAATAAGACCGATTCCAAATTTATCAA
>JAYTUJ010000034.1:0-6450 GCA_043744615.1 bacterium | reverse complement strand
ATTAACAGGAAAAGTAACATTCCCACATATCCGCCATCATATCCGCGTTCTACATTTCCACTGAGCATCGCCGTGGTCGCGTTAGTCGTGTCTGGGTTTTGGTTCATAAAAAGAATCAGTTCAAAATCAATTATGCCACTTCATATTTTTTTGGCAAATATGTGTTTTGATTAATACAATATGATATAATTTAGATATGAACGAAGAGATAAAAAGTTTATTGCTCGAAATAAAAGACCTTTCGATTGAAAATAATAAACTTCTAAAAAAAGCTGAATCACGGGCTCGTTGGAGCGTTGCTTTTAAGTTTGTATATTGGACCGCGATCATACTTGCTGGAGTAGGTTCGTTCTATTTAATTCAACCATATATTGATATGTTGTCTAAAGTTACAGGTTCTGGTCAAGGAACAAATACAAGTATGTTTGGTATTCCAAGTGGTTTTGATATAAGCTCTTTAAAGAAAAATTTTGAGGATTTGTCGAAATAGTATAGAATAGTAAACGCGTAGTAAATACGCAATATATCAGCCAAAATGGCTCATATAAGTCGTTTTTGCCGAGGTAGCTCAGTTGGTAGAGCATATCCCTGAAGAGGATGGGGTCGGCGGTTCGAGCCCGCCCCTCGGCACCATAATAGTTTGACTTTTCATTTGTACTTGTTATTATTTAAGTATAAATGGACATTAGTCCAACCGAGAAGCCCCCTTTAAAGGGGGCTTCGTTCGTTTTTAAGTTGTTTTTTAGATATAAAATAAAAGATTTAAACCATCTTCACCTTCAATTTTGTTTCGCGATGTTTGTCAGTTTTTGGTAAGGTGAGTGTAAGTAATCCTTGAACTTCAGATGCTTCGGCAAGATCGATATCAACTTCGTCAGGAAGTGAAATGGTTCGAGAAAATGTACCCCAATATAATTCTTCGTGGATATATTCAGTGTCATTAATACTTGATATTGAATGTGCAGTACTTGTCGAAGATGTTTCGCGTTCGCGTTTTCCACGAATAGTAACTTTGTCTCGAGAAAGTGAAATTTCTAAATCATCTTTTTTTACTCCTGCAACAATACTTTGAATTACGACATGCTCATTTGTTTGATACATATCAACAGTTAGGCGTCCTTCGGTAGGGCTAATACTTTCGTGTTCGATGTCGGTCGTGTCTTGTTCAGAAGTATCTTTTTCGTCAGCATCGTCGATGTCATCAGCATCATCAACTTTAAGGGCTCCTGAAATTCTTTGAAAGAGTGATAGTTTCATATTTTTTTATTAACTGATTTGTTTAATTCGTTTTATTTTTTCTAGGATAAATATGACAGCGATAATTCCTATCCATACGGTTATAAAAGCGAGAAGCATTTTACTTACTTCGCTGTTAATTATAAGATAGTTAAAAAATGTATGCAACGAAGTTGCGCAGATGATGGCAACAAATCCTGCAAGGATTTGTTGCCATTTATTTTTAAAAAATGTTTCTGCAAGAGCAAGTCCAATAATTGCCGAAGAAATAATATGCAAAAGCATTGCTCCAACAAATCGAATATTTACAACTGAAATCGTTTTAAGTACATGGCCTTGCATGACGGGTTCTAAAATAAAAAGCATATTTTCGATTGCTGCAAAACCAAGCGAAGCAGTAATTAAATACATAACCGCATCAATTGGTTCGGCATAATGTCGTGACCGAAGCGCACCAATATATGCGGCAAAAAGTTTAAGGAATTCTTCAACCAGAGCCCATGCGGCAACGGTAATTAAATTTTCGTTTCCTCCTTGATAATCGAGAATTTTACTTTGCATAATATATGCAAAAGGAACCATACAAGCACCGATAATAAATACGCGCGCAATAACTCCTTGTGGTTCGGGGTGTGCATCTTCACGTAACCAAAACATGAGCCAAATAATTGCAGGAGCAAGACCAGCTAAAAATGCGTAAATAATTTTTATACAAATTTCTACTGTATGAGGATCATCAAGTCGAATGTAGTGGTACAAGTCCATGAAAAGTTTTTTTGCAATTACGCTTTATGTATAGTTTAGCAGAAAAAAATCAAATTTAAAATAAAAAATTTTAAATAAAAAAGACCCGATAACGCACAACTACAAGCGTTTCGGGTGACATAGCCTTTCTGTCTCTTTATGAGACTAGGGTTGTTTGTGGGGTTGCGAAAGAGCTACGACCAGCTTTGGGAAAAGTTCGACTGAACTTTTGTTTTTACTATTCGATCTATTTGATCGAAAAACCTTCGGTTCTAAACCACGCTGGGCGGATGTAATTGATTTTCACTTGTTTTGCCTATCTTTGCTCGCAAGAGATATTTTAATTACAACCAATTTTACTGCCAACAGTATATTATCTTTTTTTGTTTAAAAACTCAAATTTCCGTCCGCTTTCAGTTCTTGAGAAATATTTTTTGATGTAATGTAATTAAAATAACCTGCAATAGCAATCATGACTGCATTGTCGGTACTTAGCTGTGTTGTGGGTAATAATAAAGAAATATTTTGCTCGTTGGCAAATTTTTGAAACTCTCGGCGGATATGAGTATTTGCAGTTACACCGCCACCCATAATAATTGTTGAAATTCCATATTCGACGATAGCTTTTTTTGTTTTTGAAATAAGTACTTCAGTTACAGCGTTTTCAAATTCAAGACAGATTTGGTTTTTTTGATCTTCAGTTAAAATTTTCTCGTCAGAAGTTTTTGAATTTTTTGTTAGATCGCGAATAAGATACAATACCGCAGTTTTGATTCCTGAAAAAGAAAAATCAAAGTCAGGTGAGTGAAGCATTGGGCGGGGAAGAATAATTGTAGATTTTTCTTCCAACCCGTCTTTTTTTTTGTTGGCCGTTTCGTTTTGTTTTTGTGTTCGCATTGCCTCGGCACGTTTTGAAATTTCTGGTCCACCAGGATACGGCATGTTGAGCATCCGAGCAACTTTGTCGAAGGCTTCACCGACTGCATCGTCGCGGGTTTTTCCGATAATTTTATAATCACCCCATGAAGAAACCAAAACAAGTTCGGTGTGTCCGCCACTGATTAAAACTGCAAGAGCAGGAAATGAAATTGATGAAGAAGTTTGTGAAATATTTTGAAAGGCGAGTGGTGCCATGATGTGGCCTTCCATGTGGTTGATTCCGATAACAGGAATATTGCACGCATAACCAATTGCTTTTGCAAAACTAATACCAACCCATAATGCCGGCTCAAGCCCAGGGCCAATGGTTACAGCAATTGCATCAATATTTTTTTCGGCAATAGTTGGTCTAGGATTTTTTTCAATATAATTTATTGTTTCTTGAGCCAGATCATTTTCGCGTTCAAGTATTTTTGTGATTTCTGTTTTTTGTTCGGCGGTCAGTATTATTTTTTCTTTTTCTGCCGAGAAACTTTCTGAATTTTCTGTAAGCGCTTGATTAAGAACATGAATAATATTTTTGGTGTGTTCACGTTTTGCTAAAGCAGGAAAGACCCCACCAAATTCTTTGTGAATCTCTATTTGCGAATGAACCGCGTTTGAGAGAATAGTAAATTGAGGATTGTTAGGTTCTGAAGTTTCAACAGATACAACCGAACACGCTGTTTCATCACAGCTTGTTTCGATACCGAGGATTGTCAGATTTTTGGGCATTGTAATACGGTTATACATCAAAGAAATTTCTACCTGTTTTGTATGCTTCTATGCCGGAGTATTCTGCTTTAAAAAGCCGTTCAGGTAAATTATTTATATCGTACCAATCCCAACCTTCACATTTATGAGGTTCTAATACTTGCGGTTCGCCACTTTTCCAATCTGCTATTAGGAGAATATCAACATAATGTTTTGGCGCATAGTCTTTAAAATTTAATAGTCGCAGGAATCTTACATTTTCAATTTCCATCCCTGTTTCTTCTAGGGTTTCTCTTCGAGCGCATACTTCAAAACCTTCCATATGTTCCAGATGTCCTCCTGGCCAAGCGTACTCACCCTCACCATGAGAACTTTTTCTTTTTCCTAAGAGAATCTTATCGCCTTTTAAGATCATTACTCCTATACCTACTTTCGGTCGTTGTTCTTGTTCCATAGTTTAAATTTCTTTTGAAGGGTTATTTTTTAGAAAGTGCGACTTTAATTCCTAATGCTACAAGCACTGCTCCTGAAGTTCTATCAATCCAACGCTGATATTTTTCTATTTTTGTTTTAAGTTGTGAATGTGAAAAAGCGATAGCAACAATTGAAAACCAAATAAAGGTCATTGTTATCATTTCAATTCCGTAGGCGAGCTGAATTATTTTAGGTGTTGATATATCTATAATCTGTGTAAAAACTGCTAAGAAAAATAGTGTAGCTTTTGGATTTAATACATTTACAAAGAAACCAGCTTTAATAGCTTTCACCCCCGACATTATTTTTTGCTTTTCAGGTGCTATTTTTGAAGAATCTTTTTCTACCGAAGTGTTTATTGTTTCTGGTGTTTCAACAGGGGATTCGGTAGAAGATTCTTTTTTCTTTGATTGAAGGGCTTTAAAACCTATCCATATTAAATAACCCGCACCAATATATTTTATGGTATTAAAAATTAAAATTGATTTTGAAATGATAAGTCCGATACCAAATAAACAATACGTTATGTGAACACCAATACCGAGTGCGACACCTACTGCAGTTAATATACCGATTTTTCTATTTTGAGAAATGCTATTTTTTGTAACGATAAGAAAGTCTGGTCCAGGGCTTGCGACCGCTAAAAAGTGTACAACAATAATGGTGATAAATTGTGTGAGATATAAGTGTGTCATATAGAGTATATTAACATACTAAACTTTTTATTTTCTTGGCGGAGGCTCAACGGTTCGGACTTTTGTCCGCATTACCCTGTAAGGCTATTTTCATGATATCACAGCTAAGCGTCTCAAGCGTATTACTATATTTTTTATTTAGTAAAAAATTATTCTGTCACTGGAATACCGTTAGCAGCAAACAATGCTTTAAGCTTAAAATAATTTTGCGCACCAATTGAATCAGGTGCGGAAACGGGCCAAGTATTTTCGAGTAGAATAGTCCCGTCTTTTCTGTAGACTGCATAATCATATGTCATTACTGTACGACCATGCGAACCAGCTGTTTCATAATGCACCAAATCTAAATTCTTAATTTCAGTCCATGAAATTTTGTTTAGCTGTCTACTCCACGGGATACTTACTCCAATATAATTATTGGCAAAAACAAGGTAGTTATTAAAAAGGCAAATAGAACCTAGCCCTCCTATTAGGATAATTACAGAAGCTGAAAATATTTGCTTCTTAAGAGAAGTACTAGCTACTTTTTCCATATTGTATGTTTCGAATTTTTCTGGAAAAGTTCGATCCCTCTTTTTATTAATAGGATTATTAGCAGGATTTGGCCTTAGCCAGATTGGCAAAAATCTGTACATTAACGATCTTAATACAAGGGTGCCCGTATCGGTTAACTTTAAAGGATCTCTTGCATACAAAGTTGTAAATTGATCTAGATCAAATTTAGTATTTCTTGAAACAAAACGACACATTAACTTAATTGCGAAGGGTATTAATGCAATGAGTGTAAAAAGAAAAACTACGTAGCCCCCGATTCCAATATCTTTTTGAATAGCGAAATCGGTTACTCCAGCTATTTTTGTAAATAAAGAGAAAATTTGGTTTTGGAAAAACAAAGGTGCAACTCCAACAGCTAAAACGAGGATTACTGTTACAAATCCAATTCCTCCCATCCAACTCTTGTAATCGTTAAAATTTTTGGTGAACTTAGAATCATTGTTATGAGCATTTTCCTTGAGCTCTTCTAAAGAGTACGAGGGCAGTCTTTTGTAAATAATTATTCCGATAACAAAGAGAACCACCGGGACACAAGAAATATATAACATATGGATTAATTATATCACTTTAAGTGGATTTATTAAATCTCGAACTAGCTGTCAATGGCGGAGAGAGAGGGATTTGAACCCTCGAAACCCTTTCGAGCTTGCTGGTTTTCGAAACCAGTGCCTTCAACCACTCAGCCATCTCTCCAAACGATAATAGCTCCAAAATCATATCATTTTTTGCCTTTTTCAGAAAATACGATATAATTTTGGAGTTGTTTTAGTCTTGTGTATTGAGCACGATTATTGAACAATATTTAAACACATTTGGCCCTATCGTCTATCGGTTAGGACGAAGGCTTTTCAAGCCTTAAAGCCGGGTTCGACTCCCGGTAGGGTCACAAAATTAGTTCTACCAAAATAAAAGAATTTGATGTTATAATTCCTTCGTGGAAAATAAAGTATCTAACTTTGCCTTTATAGATAGCCAGAATGTATACCTGAGTATAAAAAATCAGGGGTGGAAAATTGATTTTGCAAAATTCAGAAGATACTTAAAAGATAAATATAATGTATCATCTGCATATTTGTTTATGGGGTATGTTGAAGGTAATCAGCAAATGTATAAG
>JAYTUJ010000033.1:0-6458 GCA_043744615.1 bacterium | reverse complement strand
CCTCAAGTAATATCGAGGTGGGGGCTATTTGTATTTAGTTGTCTGTATTTAATTTAGTCGGTAGTTTTATTGAAAAAGTAGTCCCCTGTCCTTTTACTGATTCAACACTAATGCTTCCTCCAATTTTTTGGACTAAATATTTTACAGTTGCCAAACCAAGACCTGTTCCTGATTTTCCTTTTGTAGTAAAGAGTGGCTCAAATATATTTTCTTTTAATGCGTCGTCGATACCGCCACCATTATCTTCAACAAGAAGATTTATTGTGTCGTCTTCTTGTTGAATAATTTTTATCGCAACAAATTTATTTTTTGATACTGTATTTTCGACACTTTCTTTATCTTCTTCGCTTTCTTTTACAAAAACAGAGCAAGCATCAATCGCATTTGAAATTAAATTAGAAATAATTTGATTAATTGCACTTGGAGAACTTACTATAAACACACTTTCTGGTAAATCGAGAGTAAGTTCAACATTGGCAATATATCCATGATGCTTAAAAACGCTTATGATATGGCGTATTTCTTTGCTTATATCAAAGTTTTCAATATCTTCTCTGACGTGTAATTGTTTTTTAAAAGAAGTAATCAGTTGTTCTATTTTTAATGTCATTTTTGAAACAAAACCAAGGTACTGATTAATTTCAGTCGCCGCACTACTGTCTTTTAAACGTTCAGAATGAATTTGTAATGCAGTAATTGGATTAGCAAGATCATGAAACATGCCCGCGGCAAGCTTTCCAAATTCAGACAATCGATGCATTTGTGTAAGGTGAACTACTTGAGCTTCTTTTAATTCTTCGGTCCGCTTGTTTACTTTTATTTCTAAACCATCTCTTTCATCTTTTAATTCTTGTTCTGATTCTTGAATTTTTAAAATAGTTTTTTGAATTGTTTTATTGTATAACCAAAAAACAGAAATCACGATAATGAATAACACAAGATGCTCGATCGTGTCTTCTATATTTACTTGATTTGAATTCCAATATCTTTCAGGAAAAAGAAACCCTTCTTGTTGAGCGAATGAAATAAAAAAGATCAAAGACGTAATAAAAATAGATGTTAAAAGTGCAATTTTATTTGAAAATAAAATACCAGCTAACAAAACAGTGAGCATATAGAGTAGTAAAGCTTGTTGAAGGTCTGCTCCCCACTGGAATGCCGAAAAAGTTGCGGCTACAAAATAAAAAGTGACGAAAATAGATGCACAGATGTTATAGCTTTTTAAAGAAAGTTTTTTATGCAGTACATAAAAACCAAAAATTAAAAGTGTAAATAAAAAAGGCGACACCCCTTTATAGGTATCGCCTTCAAAAATCACATAGTAATTTATTGAGATAGAAAGAAATATAAAAACAAAAATGCTTGTTTTTATGAGTACATCTAGAATGTATACTTTTTGTTTTTCTAGATGCATACGGTTTTAACTTGACCGTTCTGAATACTCTTCTGTTTCTGTATTTATTTTTATAATATCACCTTCGTTGATGAACATAGGAACGTTAATTGAAGCCCCTGTTTCAAGAACGACTGTTTTACTTCCTCCTTTTGCAGTGTCTCCTTTTACCGCTGGATGAGCTTCGGTAACTTTTAATTCTACTTTCATAGGAATTTTAATACCTATTGTTCTTTCACCAAACATAAGTGCTTCAACTAAAGAATTTTGTTTGATAAATTTCCTTGAAGTACCAATTAAATCTTCAGGAAGTGTAAATCGTTTTGATGGATCATTTACTTCACAAAACCACCACTCGCCTTTTGTTGTGTAAAGATATTTAATATCTTTTTTCTCAATTTCAGCTTCTTCTACTTTATCTGATTGATGAAAAGTTGTGTCAACCATTCGTCCAGAAATTAAGTTTCGAAGTCGAGCTTTGTTTTGAGGTTTTCGTTGTTGCATTCGAAAAACATGTGCGTCAATAACTTCATACGGCTCATTGTCCATAATGATGTATTTTCGAATTGTAATTTCGTTATACTCGAGCATGCTCATAGCTTTTTATTTAGTTAATACTTATCGAGCAAGGTAAGGCAAAAGAGCCATGAATCGAGATCGTTTTATTGCGTTTGCAAGAGCTCGTTGATTTTTTGAAGTTACTCCTGTCTTTTTTCGAGACAACATTCGGCCATGAGGATTAATAAACTTTTTGAGAATATCTGTATCTTTATAGTCGATGTGTTGAATGTTGTGTTGTGTAAAAAAACACTTTTTTGTTACGTTCATAATCGTCGTGAAAATTAATAATTATTTTAGGTTTAAGATTAAAAAGGAATATCGTCTACATTGATGTCTTCTTCTGGGTATTCGATACTATCTGGTGATTCATCAGTAGAATTTTCAGATTTTGCAGAAGCAGATTTTGGTTTGCTTGCTGTAGAAGCTGTTGTTCCTGATGATCCAGCAGAGTAATTAGAAGGGGTCGATGCTGATCGAGGACCAAATTGCATTACATCCGCAACAATTTCTGTTCGATATTTTTTAGTTCCATCTTTATCATCCCAAGATCGTGTTTGAATTCGGCCTTCGATATAAAGTGAACTACCTTTTTTGATGTACTGATTTACAAGTTCTGCTTGTTTACCAAAGACAACTACGTTGTGATAATCAACTGATTCCTGTTTTGCCCCACTTTTATCTTTCCATGTTCGATTTGTTGCAATACTTAATGTTGCTACCTGAATTCCGGAAGGTAATGCTCGCATTTCTGGATCTCGAGTTACGTTACCAAATATAATTGCTTTGTTTATGTACATAGTAGTTTTATTCTGTTGTTACAAGATCATCACTAGATTTGTCAGCTTCCTCTGATGGAGCCTCTTTTTTAGCCTCAACTTCTTCTTCTGACTTATCGTCTTTTACCTTTATTTTATCAGTAGCCAACTTAAGTTCTTGAGCTAATTTAGCACCATACAAAGTATTTTCTTTGACAGTCTTAACGATGAGATATCGAAGAATGTTTTCATTCTTGTCCATCTTTTCTTTTAATGACAATGCGGATTCTGAAGGAGCTTCAAATTTAGTCCATCCGAAGTATGCCTTGTCGAACTTCTGGTATCCTCCACCAATAACTTTTTTAATGGTGTAGGCAAGAGGCTGCATTTTTGGAAATTCTTCCGTAATAACAGTCCCGCCGATACCCTCGATCAAATTCTTGATATCTGTGTAGATAGCAGGAACTTGTTCTTCTGCAACCGAAGAGATGATGTGAAAGCCTACTTCGTAGACGTTTCCTTCAACTCCAACGTCTGTGACGTCGTGTGCAATATCGTTCATGATATATATTATCTTATTACTATTAAATAAAAACTAAAGATTGTCTAAAATTTCTTAAAACAATCAGCTTTGGCCCAATATAACACGTTTTTTGGGCTTAGGCAATTTATGACTACCTACACTTTTTATGCTACAAAATAACTATTTTTCTTCATAAATAACCTTGGCTAAACGTAAATCGTTGTATGTATACTCACCTTTAAAGTGTTCAAAAACTGGTTTGAGTGCGCCTGATCCGATTTTATCAAACGCGACATGAATTTTTGCTGAATTTTTAATTTGTTCTTCGGTAAGAGTTTTTTCAACTTCTTGTGCGGTAATTTCACCTAACACAACCAAGTTTCTGAGATGTTCTAAAATTGTTCCTTCTATCAGTCCACGAATTTTTGCGATTTGTGAAAATGTTTTTCCTTCTTTAAATAAATCTCGCGTTTTGTCGAAGGTCTCCCCCTTTTTCTTTTTTGGTTTATCTGCACCAAACTGTTCTTGAGATTTTTTTGCTTTCTCTGAAGAAAAGTTTACTTTGCCCCCCGATACAACAATAAAATTGTGGTGCATTTTTTGTAATTCTTTTGTGTCCATATTTTCAAAAGCATCTTTTGCTTCTAAAGAAATATTTTTGAAGTCTTCATCTTTTTCTAAAATATTTGGGTGGACTTGAAAAGCTTTTTTGTTGTGTCCGAGCAAATATAAACCTTCGAGACTTCGAACTCGTGACAATGCAACATAGCCTTGTCCGTATTCAAATACTCGAGAAAGATCAATCACCGCACTATCAAGACTGATTCCCTGGCTTTTATGCACAGTCATCGCCCACGCTAAACGAAGCGGTGTTTGGGTTATTCGGGCTTTTATGGTGCCGCTATCTTCTACGGTCCAGTTCATGGGAGCGACCTCGATTTTTCTTCCATTAAGCATTTCTACAATTGGATATTTATTGAAGGGATTAAAATCAACAACTTTTCCTAAACTTCCGTTTGCAAATTTTTCTTGTGGATTGTTTTTAGTAAACATCACAACAGCACCTTTTTTTAAAATAAGTTTTTCGGGTGATAAACAATTTTTCTTCAGTGACTCAACTAATGTTTTTTGCCCTCCTGACACCATTTCAAAAAGTTCTTCCTTGCTTGAGATCTTTCCGAGTTCGTCAAAGTTAACAACGTCAACATTTAAATTATGCGGAAACAATTTTGTAATTTCTTTTGGAATTTCTGATTGTTCAACTAATCTTTTTTCTAATGTATGTAAATGTGTATTTGAAAATGTGTTTTTTCTAATTGCAGAAAGAAGTTCTAAAAAAGTTTTGTCTTCTTGTCGATGTTGGGTTTCTAAATAGCAGACAAGCATATTAAGCGAAGCCCATGCTGGTGAATCAAAAGCAAATTCTTTTTCTTGGCTGTCTCGAGAAATCGGAGGCAATTGAAAAAAGTCACCGACACAAACAACCTGAAGACCGCCAAATGGCATATCTTTTTTGTCACGTAATTCACGACACACTTCATCAACCATTGTGAACATATTGCGAGAAAGCATTGATATTTCATCGATAATTAACACATTTGCTTTTCGTACTCGGTCAGAAACATACTTATTACTCGACAATGCATCAAGATCGTACGCGGTTAAATGATCTTTAATACCAATACCGCTCCATGAATGAATAGTCATTCCATGAATATGTGTAGCTGCAATACCGGTTGAAGCAGTCACCGCACAATTTACTTCGTGCCCTGAAACATACGAAATAAAAGCATTTATAGTGTGTGTTTTACCAGCACCTGGCTCGCCTGTTAAAAATACGTTTGCCCCTGTTTTAAGAATGTCTAATGCGAGTTCTTGGGTCATACATATTTATACATGTTTTATAACAAATAGGCTATGAAGAAAAGTTAAAGAAAAAATATTAAAAAATTGATACAAAATCAAACAAAAATTCATAGCGTACATCGTATAGTAAATAAAATTATTTATGGATACGATTTTTATAGAAGAAATTAAAACATATATTAAAAATTGGATTCAAGATAATTTAAATTTAAAAGATAATTGGCCCATACAGCAAAAATTAGATTATTTTATAGCCGAAAAAACTATTTCTTGTATTAGTTTTTTAACGTATAAACATATTTCAAAAAGATCAAAAAACAATGTCTTGCAAACACAAAAAGATATAAAGGGTCTTTGTTTGGCAACGGTTCTTGGCTGGCTTTCGTATGAAATAAGTAATTGTATGTACGATACCCAAAAACATACAGACAATATTTATGTTGCTCAATATGCTTTATGTGTAACGCATCAGATATATGCAAAGTTTTCTCTTAAAAAAGGTTCGCTTGAAGATTATGATTTAATTATTCAAAAAAGTTTTCGTCAGATGTACGAAGCTCATATAAAAGAAGAGAGCTTGTCTTTTGTTTTTGATTCAAAAGACTTTTCAATATTTGAGTTGGCAAAAACAGAAGCGTTAAACATCGCAAATGAAAAATCAATTGGACATAGTATAGGCCCCCTTTTAATCTTACATTTGTATTTAGAAAATCTAGATTTTAAAAAAGAAAACTTGTTTCAAGAAGCCTTTAGATATTATTTAATCGCACGACAGTTACATGACGATTGTTTAGATGCCGTTTCTGATTTTTTAAAAAACAAACCTACATTTGTTACTGTATCGCTACAACAAATAATTAACTCTCAGTTTAATAAGACTTCTGTAAAGACTCAAGAATTTGTCGAGACAATATTTGATACTTTTTTATTTAAAAAAATGTGTGTAGAAATATTAAAACACACTACACAAGCACGAAAGCTTTTTAAAAAAGCAGGTTTAACTACGTATTCATTTTCAGAAACTTTATTATCCCCTCTTGAAAAACCAATTAGAAAAACTTTAAATTAATTTCAAATATATTTTAATCTGGTTTTATATATTTAATACGGATACACATGATTAAAATAATTACATACATACTCGCCTGTTTGAGTTTTAAGTTTGGTTTTAATAAAAACAAAGAACAAAAACCTATGCAAAAACAGTGTCGAAGCGCTTGGATTAAAGGGTTCTTTTTAGAATAAGTCAAAATGGTTTCGCCTACGGCGAAACCATTTTTCTATCTATATATTTAGCTCTACTTACCTCTAATTACCCCTACCTATCTCTTCTCACCTTCTAAGGTTGTGAGTATTAAAA
>JAYTUJ010000032.1:0-6810 GCA_043744615.1 bacterium | reverse complement strand
ATACTACTTGAAAATTCGTGCTAAAAAGATTGAGAACTTATCTGATGTTGATACTGCTTCTCGTTTTATTTATCTAAACCGCACAGGTTTTAATGGATTATATCGAGTAAACAAACAAGGTGGTTTCAATGTTCCATTTGGTAGTTATAACAATCCCTTGATTTGTGATGAAGAAAATCTAATTCGAGCTTCTAAAGCGTTGCATACTACTTCGATAAAACAACAAGATTATAATGCGATACTGACACGAGCCAAAAAAAGAGATTTTATTTATTTTGATCCACCATATTATCCAGTAAGTAAAACTGCTTCATTTACTTCTTACACAGCCGAAACTTTTTTAGAAAAAGAACAGATTGAGCTACGCGATACTTTTGTGGAATTGCATAAACAAGGCTGTTTTGTGATGTTGTCTAATTCAGATACTCCATTTATCAATAAAATATACTCTGAAATTAAAGGCATTCGTATTACAAAAGTACAAGCAGGTCGCGCCATTAACTCCGATGCTTCTAAAAGAGGAAAAATTACAGAAGTATTAGTAACTAACTATTAAAATTATGAAAGCAAACGGAGTTGGGGGAGGTAATACAATAACAGGGCTAAATTTTTAAAGGGAGACAGACATCCTTACGCTTTTACAATCTACAAAAGGTTATTCTGTGCAGGATAATATTGTTCTCTATGAAGAGAAGGAAGTTGCTCGGAGTATGAAAAAGAATGCTTTGTATGTTTATCTTGCATCTAAAGGTATCAATTATAAAACAATACTTTCCAAAAAATTACTTCCCGATGAGGCTATTTATGTGATTATAAATAATACTCTTTTCGTCATCGAAGTTAAATTTCAACAAGTCGCTGGTTCTGTTGATGAAAAACTCCAAACTTGTGATTTCAAGCGAAAGCAGTATGCAAAGCTAATGGCACCACTTAATATTGAAGTTGAGTACATCTACATTCTAAGTGATTGGTTTAGAGATATTAAGTACAAAGATACTCTGGATTACATTATTTCTGTTGGATGTCAGTATTATTTTAAATATTTACCACTACAGAAATTAGGATTGCCAGTCCCAGAAATAAACAATAGTTAAATTAACTTAATATGTCTTCAAAAATACAACAAACTCAAAAAAAATCATATAAGGAGATATTAAGCTCAACTGTCTCATTTCATATACCAACTTTCCAAAGAGCATATAACTGGAAACCAAAACAGCTAGAACAATTATGGGAAAGTGTTGTTAATAATGACAAGCAATACTACATAGGAAATATTGTTGTAGTCCAGCATTCTACCGAAGATATCCAATCTGGATATCTAGTAATAGACGGACAACAAAGATTAACAACATTGTCGCTTTTTCTTGTTGCGATTAGAAACTATATTTCAAAAGATAAGGCAAAAGATAAAAATAAACAACAACTACAGAAACATAAAGAGATGATGGAGGAACTGAGGTCGTCATTGATATTTAGCACATCATTTTCTGATGAAAGCAAAATCAAACTTGTTTTTTCAAAAAAGAACCTTTCAGAAGTGTATAGGAAATTAGTGAATGACGACGTACTTCAGGAAGACTTACTTGATGAGGCTCAAACAAGATTTGTTAAAAACCTACGTTATATAAATCAACTTCTAAGAGACTACTTAAAAGAAAGTACTAAGCCTATAAAAATGGCAATTCAAGAGTTGGTCAGCAAAATATTGGAACTCGAACTCATTATCATAGAATGCCGTAACGAGAGCGATGTTTACCAAATTTTTGAGGGCTTAAATTCCACAGGACTTGAACTTTCAGTTGTTGATTTGGTAAAAAATACGGTTTTTAAGAGAATCAAGGAATCAGATACTCTCGCATTAAAAAATGCTGAAAAAACATGGGAGGAAATGGAAAATAACTTTGAACAAAACAACATAAATTTGTTTTCAAAATTTCTCAGACATCAATGGATATCTAATTATGGCTACATAAATACATCACAATTGTATGATGCAATAAAGAAGAAGCTTGATGAAGAGATGCATAGTAGTCAAGAAATAATTAAATTTGTAGTAGATATGAGGGATGATGCTGCTTTGTATATAGCTCTACGTACAGGAAATTCAGAATTTTTTAGAGATAAAATTTTGAAAGGAACAAAAGACTCTGAGGTAGAAAAATATCTAGGTGCTTTTATTTTGCTAGATTCAGATCAAATTTATGAGATTCTTCTGGCTTACTGTAAGAAATACATATTAGTAGACGAGTATACAAAACAGCAGTATACAAGTGACTTGAAAAGACTCTGGAACTTAGGATTGCTTATTAAGGTTGTTTCATCAGTAAATCCATCCAAATACGAGAAGAAATTCGCAGATAGATGTAAAAACTTGGCCAATTATAAAGGCAAGGAGTACAACAAGGAATCTGATAAATTCTATATTGATCTGTGGGAGTTGGTTAAAGATAGAAAAGATGAATTTATCAAAAACTTTAATGATACTTTCGTGTATAAAAAAGGTAACGATCAAAACAACGAGCTTATCAGATTTATTCTACTTGTAATATATCAACAAAAAAATAGAGGTGTCACATACGAGATAAAAACTGTTGAACATATTTTATCTCAATCAAAGTATGAGTTGGAAGATTTTCTACATCAAATAGGTAATCTGACAATTTTATCAAGAGAAATGAATCGAGCCGCCAGTGACAAAGACTTCAGTACTAAATACATAAATTATTACTCAACAGATATTTTTGAATATAACAAAGTGTTAAATAAATACCCATTTGATACCGAACCAAAAGAGGCCACTTTACAACGAGCAAATGACATTGCGGTAGAAGCACTCAAAATCTTTTCTATAACCTAAATTAATAATGGTTATGAAGAATTTAAAATTAGATCCTGAAGAATTCGAACTAGAATGTACAACAGTATGGGCTTTTCCTCGCAGAGGAAACTGGGCTACACATAAATCTGATTGGCGCGGAAATTGGTCTCCAGAAGTAGTACGAAACCTCATTTTGCGTTACTCAAAAGAGAAAGATCACTTACTCGATTGTATGATTGGTGGAGGCACTACTGCAATAGAAGCAAAAATTTTAAATCGTCACATTACCTGCATTGATGTTAATGAAGAAGCATTAGAAAGAACTAAAAAATCTCTTGAATTTGAAGTTGATAATAAAGCAAAACAAAGAGTGGTGAAATGTGATGCGCGAGATATGAGTTTTATTAAAGATAATGAGATCGATTTTGTTTTAACTCATCCTCCGTATGCAGACATAATAAAGTATAGTGAGGGTAAAATTAAAGAAGATTTGTCAGGGATACACGATATAGACGCTTTTGTTGATGAAATAGAGAAAGTCGCAAAGGAATTGTTTAGAGTATTAAAAAAAGGAAAATATTGTGCAATTTTGATGGGAGATACTCGAAGAAATAAAATGTATCAACCACTTGCATTTAAGGTAATGCAGAAATTTCTTGATACAGGTTTTGTTTTGAAAGAGGACATTATAAAAAGACAATTTAATTGCAAGGCAACGGGTTTTTGGGTCACAAAATCAAAAGAGTCGAATTTCTTACTCATAATGCATGAGCATTTGTTCGTATTTCAAAAGATATGAAAACTGAAATTATAGGAAATCGTTTCGTAAAAAATACTCAGCACCCACTTAAAATTACAGGTTTGGAGAGAGTAAATATTCTGTTTGGCAAAAATGGAACAGGAAAAAGCACTTTTTTGCGAGATGTTTATCAGGCGCAATCAAATGATTTTCATCTGGTAGTTCCAGAACGAGGTGGTGGAAACATGCTTTATCAATCAAATATTTTTGATCAGGAAAATACAGAAAGTGACAGAAAAAGTGTTCGATCTAAAAATTGGGATAGCCAGTATCGAGAAAGATCAATATCAAGAACCGTTGCAATTACACAATCGGTTGGATACAAAACTCTCAAAAAAGAATCTGTAGAAGAAATTGATGCAGAAACCATCGAGGCTTTATTTGGAGTTTTCTTACCCGAATTTACTGCAAAATTTGCCGAGACCCAGCCCTATGCGATTGGGTTTTACAGAAGTGACGAGAACAATATTGCTACGAGGATTACTGATACAAACCAACTTTCATCAGGACAAGTTGAAGCATTGTCGCTTGCTGCCGACATTGTTACACAAGCTGTGTTGTGGAGAAATGAGAAAAAGTGCATTTTAGTAGACGAGCCCGACGCACACCTGCATTTGGATTTACAGAATAGATTTGCGATTTTTATAGAGGAGGTTTCTAAAAAATTTGATGTTCAATTTATTATCACTACACATAGTCAGGCACTTTTGGCTTCACTTATGAATGTTTGTGACTCAATCGGGATAGTTTGTTTAGATAGTAAAAAAGAAGAGATTAAAGCAATTCAAAAAAATGACAATTTTATATTTTCAAATTTACTAAGTTCTGACTTAGCACTTTCAAAAGTAATTGGTAGAAAAATTGTCATCGTAGAAGGAAATGACGACTTCTTGATTTGGAATCAAGCCGCTAGAAATCAAAATTTTGATGATATTGCGATTATCGAAGCTGGAGGTGGTGATATTTTGCAATACAAAACCTATACGGAGAAAATACTAAACGCAATATCTGATGATAATAGCCAAGCAGGAGTTACATTGACTGATAGGGATAAAAAAGAAGATGCCACTCACGACACAAGCTCCATTTTGCCAATTAAAAGATTACAATGTTACAGCATAGAAAATCTTTTTTTGACAAATGAGGTTTTGCAGTCGATCAAATCAGATATCAACTTAAATACAGAATTAGATAGTATCTCAAGCAGTAATCCTGAAGATAAAGATGAAATTGATAAAATAAAAAGTGATAAGAAGGGCACAAAAATATCAAAAGAACTGATTAAGAAAATCCACCACAAAATTGACACTCACTCGAACACCACGGATTGGAGAATAAGAGTTGGTAAAGTTTTAGGCAAAGAAAGACCTACTGGAGAATTATTGGATTTTCTTGGTACCGATGTCGTTAATTATATTTGGGGTGAAGTAGCAACTGCTACTGAGTAAACAGGGAGCCACCCGCGTGGGCGGGCGGGCTTGTGCGCGCACTGGGAGGGTGGGGCAAGCACATACAGAATTGCTTGTGCCATGCACAATCAATTCTCTTTTTAGAATTACCATCGACTCTCTCGAAGTCACCAAGCGAACACACACAACGCTGAAGCAGCCAGCGCGAGCGAATGCGAGCGGGCTATGCAAAAGCGGTTGTGAGTGATTCGCGGACGCTAGAGTTACCACTAAACTCGGATAGCGGGGCGCCTCGGTCGCCGTGAGGACGGAGAAATGAACAACGCTAAAGAACCACAAATGCTATAATACAAATGTTCATTTTGTAGTCTGAAACGGCGAAGCAAAACCAAAAATTTCCTTTCCATGCGCATTGGTTCGTTTCTCCACGCAATCGGAGCGTACAAGACAGTTTCAAGCCACCACGCGCTCCGCGCGTGCGATTCAGTCCTCTGGATTCTGCTCGAAATACATTCGAACTTTGTCCAACAAACACCGCCAATACAAAATACCGCCGCAAGGCGGATATTTTGGGGGCGGAGATGAGCAAGGCATCTGCATGCCTTGCGTGGAGGATTCGAAAAATTGGTGCGACCAAATTTTCTGAGATGTAATCATCCAGAAAATGGAAGTACTCCTATGGTGATGTTTCGTCTTCGAAACCACCAATTACGCGCCGTCAGCGAGAAACTCCTCCCATCTCCGCCGAGATTTTTAAGGAGTCAAGCGACTATAAAAATCCAAGTGCAGTTGTGTCTACACAAGCTACCGCCAATAACAGCGCGGTTATCGCGCTCGAGACACGTCGTCAGAATGAAGAAAACAAAGATCACCGAAAGGCGATTTTTGAAAGCTACAAAACGATTGTCAACATTTTCCCAAATGATAAAGGGTGTGTAAACTTGTGTTAAGTACACATGAAGGAGAAAAAGGAGAAAATCATTACCCAGCACCCCAGTAGCTCTCGCTTCTCAACATCCGATCCCTCACGGAGGATGTATTTCGCGTAGTTGCGAATATCAATATCTTTGACGGTAATTTTTTCTTTGACCCCAAGCACTCCTTGCTGGAACTTTTTGACTAGAGAAATTTGCTGCCAGTAAACTATAAGTGAGCATTGAGACGCTACTGTGTTATTCCGAAAAGAAGAATTTACGGAGTTCGGTCTCCGAAACAAAACGGGATGCCTGACGATAGATCGCCGCAGTGGTGCCACGGTCAAGTTCATCGTGTAGAGGAATCGTCAATGTTTGTCGCATACCGCCAATTTCACGCTTCAGTTTTGTATGGCTCCCTTTTTGCGAAACTACAACAAAGCCGTGCGATTCGAGCACTGCTATGATTTCTTTTGAGGCGAGGACGCGCAGTTTAGGCATACTGCGGAGTCGGGAGTTCAAAATCGACGAGTACTGACGGTTGTTCTGAAAATCCGAGTTCAGCAAGATTTTCTCCTTCAAGGTGTAGTGCGACTGCCTCCTCGATGTTTTTTGAGAGTTCATCGAGTGTTTTCCCTTGCGTCACCACAGCGAGTTCAACACCGGAAGCAACATACTGCTCTTGCCCTTTTGCGATATGGAAATGCAAAATACGCTGTTTCATGGAGATAGTATAACACGCATGACATAAAAATGCAAAAAGCAACAGCCTAAGTTCAACAATTAATTGCAACACCCAATTAGCAGTTAAAATGATTGGGCATGAAACAAAAAACGAAACAGCGGTTCGGCGTAAGCCCGCTCTCA
>JAYTUJ010000031.1:0-27272 GCA_043744615.1 bacterium | reverse complement strand
AGGAAACTATTCTGATGTGGTACAACAAATTTCTGCTCGAATTGAAAAAGAAAATAAAAAGAATGCGCAGCTTATTAAAGAAATTCAAGAAAAGAAAGATCAAGCAAACATGTTTGCAAACAAAGGAGGTCAAATGCGACTTGTTGCAAAAAGAATGCGTGAAAAAGCTGAAGAACTTGAAGAAGAAAAAGTTGATGTTCGACGAGAAGACAAAACAATTCGATCTTTTATTATTCCTTCACAACCAGATTTGATTGGTGAAATTATCAAAATTACATCAGTGAATGTAATTAAAAATCATAAGCCAACCGCTCGAAAAGTAACTGTTTCTTTGAATAAAAAAGATCATCTTTTATTGAGTGGTCCAAATGGTATTGGAAAATCTACATTACTTGAATCAATTGCTTTAGGAACCGCTAAAGGCTCAGAAATCGCTCCAGGAGTGCGTGTTGGATACTATCGACAAGATTTCTCGACTCTTAACTTTGAAGACACAGTGCACGATTCTTTGTTGCAAGTAGCAGAACGAAATAGTGAAGAAGCAATGCGAACAGTTGCATCTGGTTTTTTGATTAACTCAGAATTGATGAACATTAAAATTGGTAATTTATCAGAAGGACAAAAAGGTTTAGTTGCTTTTGCTCGACTTGTATTAGAACGACCTGGACTACTTATTCTTGATGAACCAACAAACCATATTAACTTTCGACATCTTCCAATTATTGCTGAAGCGTTAAATAAATATGATGGTGCGATGATTTTAGTTTCTCACGTACATGAATTTGTTGAAAAAATTCGGATTGATGAAGTTCTCGATTTAAATAAATAATATGATTTGGGACGTTGTCGTAATTGGCGGGGGTCCGGCAGGAATGATGGCAGCAGGCCGTGCAGCAGAGCGCGGACAATCTGTATTGGTGCTCGAAAAAAATCCAAATGTTGGTAAAAAACTTTTAATTACTGGTGGTGGGCGATGCAATGTGACAAATAATAAAACTGAGATCAGAACATTACTTTCTAAATATACAGGAAGCGATCAATTTTTATTTTCTACATTTTCTCAATTTAGTGTTTCCGAAACTTTAAATTTTTTCAACAGTCGAGGAATGGAAACAAAAGAAGAAAACGAAAACAGAATGTTTCCAATTTCTAATAAAGCACAATCGGTTTGGAATGTGCTTGTAGAATATATGAAAAAAACAAATGTCACTGCACAAAAAGATTCTGAGGTAACAGGAATTCGGGTAGACAAAGAAAGTAAACATATTTTAATTTCAGTTTTCGAAAATAAAAATAAAAAAGAAATTACTGCAAAATCATGTATCGTTGCGACTGGTGGAACTTCACGACCAGAAACTGGTTCAACCGGTGATGGTTTTGTATGGCTCAAAAAACTTGGTCATACAATTATTCCAAACAATGCAGCACTCGTACCAATTGCTCTCAAAGATGAGTGGGTTAAAAAATTAGGTGGAGTTGTTTTGCAAAATATTAAATTAACTACATTTCAAGATGGTGAAAAACAAGAAGCAATAAAAGGTAAAATATTATTCACTCATTTTGGTATTAGTGGCCCAACTGTTTTAAATATGAGTAAAGATGTGGGGGAATTAATTAAGTATGGAGAAGTTACGATTAAACTCGATCTGTTTCCACAATTTGACCCAGGAGCTTTAAAAAAAGAAATTCAGAATCTGTTAATAACCGAAAGTAATAAAAAAATAAAAAATACTCTTGATAACATGGTTACTCCAGCTCTTGTAATTCCATTACTTGAACTTGCCAATATTAACCCCGATACTCCAAATCATAGTGTAAAAACTGAAGAACGTGCTCGGTTGATTTTGCTTTTGAAAAATATTCCATTACATGTTGAGGGATTACTCGGTGCTGACAAGGCAGTTGTTTCTTCGGGAGGAGTTACTCTTGAAGAAATTAATTTTAAAACAATGCAGTCAAAAATTATTCCTAACATTTATATTGTTGGTGATGTTTTAAATGTTGATAGGCCATCTGGGGGATACAGTCTTCAGCTTTGTTGGACAACAGGTTTTGTTGCAGGGGATTGTGTAAATAAAATAATATAAATTTAAATCAAAATAGAACGAGCCAGACTTTTTTAAGGTCTGGCTCGTAACCATGTATATGTTGAATTATTTGAGTTTAGGCATACGCCCACGTTTCGTTCAAGTAATCATGTTTTTGTGGCGGACTCGGAGCTTTATTAGTCGGTGCTCGCTGTGGGGTAGGCCGTGTTGGATTTTTTAGCTTTTTATCCAGTGATTCTTTCGGAGGTTCTTCAACCTTACTTGGAATTTTAAGAAGTAATTTACTTTTTCCATCACTTACTGCAACACGAAGTTTTCTCAAGTTTGTCGCTTGCATGAGCTCAACATATCGAATCATATATGCCATTCTATTTTTTTCTTCTGGATCCTCTAAGAGTGAAAGATATATCGTCATTTTAAAACAGCAACGTAATGCACGTTGACTGCCTCCTTGTAAGTTTTCGTTATTGACTCGAGCAAGGGTAATGATGATAGCTCTTTGCCACTCACTCGTGTTTTGCACCGTTTCAATGTTTGGAAGATTTTCTTCCAAAAAAACTTTAAAAGTTAAATACTCATCTTTTGAAATGACAAGATAGTCGTTTTGAGGGCTCCCAGAAGGGTATTGTTTTTTAGTTTTTCCAAATATAGGTTGCTCTAAAAACGTGATTAGAAATAGGGCGAGTAACAGTAGGTTTTTCATAAACAGGAGTGTAGTTGTTTTGTTTTGACTTGTTGGTTTGTGTATTTTTACAAACACTCAATAATTCAACATATACAATGGTTGATCTTACGAGTGTATGAGTATCTTATATAAAATTAAAACACACTCATACACTCGCAAGAATTTCAAAGATCATTTGTGCGGATTATACCACAACTTTAGACTTTCTTCAATAAAACTTTAAATCAAGCATGGTAATATAGATATATGCAAAAACCTTTTTCAATACATTCTCTCAAAAAAATAATCAGTATTGTTGTGGTTTTAGTCGGTCTTTGTGTTTCGCTATATCAAAACTTTCACACAATCACTTCGTCAAACGAACAAAAAAATTCAGAAAATACCAGTCCTCTTGCCGAAGGTTTTTATAAAGTTATTGATGTTGTTGATGGAGACACAATTAAAATTGCGAGTGGTACCGAGTCAATAACTTTGCGATTAATCGGAATCAATACTCCCGAGGTTGCAAGTCCATATACAAAAATTCAATGTTTTGGCCCCGAAGCATCATCAAGAGCAAAAGAACTTTTAACAAATCGCTCTGTTCGTCTTGAATACGATCCAACACAAAATCCTTTAGACAAATACGGTAGAACTTTGGCTTACATATATCGTGACGATGGTTTGTTTTACAATCAAATAATAATCGAAGAAGGCTACGCGTATGAATATACATATCAACATCATGCTTACGCACATCAAAAAGAATTTAAACAAGCCCAAAAAATTGCAATGGAAGATAAAAAAGGTTTATGGGCGAGTGATACCTGTAATGGTAAGAAATAGTTTATAATGTAAATATGAACCACTGGCTTCTAAAATCAGAGGGTACATGTTACTCGATTGATGATTTTAAAAAAGATAAAAAGACTGCGTGGACAGGAATTAGAAACTACCAAGCAAGTAATTTTATGCGCGATAGTATGAAAGTCGGAGATCTTTGCTTGTTTTATCACTCAAGTTCAGATCCAACAGGTGTATTTGGTATTGCAAAAGTCTCTTCAAAACCTCATCTTGATACAACTGCAACAGATCCAAAAGATGAACATTATGAACCAAAACATACGTGGATATGTGTCGATGTTTCGTTTGTTAAAAAGTTTGCAAAGCCAATTACACTCGCTCGTCTGCGAATCGACCCAAAACTTGAAGGAATGGTTTTATTACAAAAAGGTTCTCGGCTTTCGATTCAACCAGTTTCTGAAAAACATTTTAAATATATTACAGAAGTTTTGGTTCAATAAGTCATACATGAAAACACTTTTTAAAACCATTTGTATATGTTTTGTTGCGGTATTCATCGGGTCATTGTGTACACATTTTCTTACAAAAAATATATCGTCTGTTGAAATAAAAAGTTCTTCTCAATATACTACCTGTAATTACGGAAATCACACAGTTTCTCCGGCAGGAAAAGATTTTTATGAAGATGCGTTTAATCATGCTCAAAAATTAGATCAAAAAGATTTCGGTCTAAAAAGTTCTGATGTAAAGGGGATTTTAGTTAATCATCATTTGCTTGCGGGGCAATTAATCGCACATGCAACACAAACTATTGCAACAGATGATGAAGAAACAATTATTTTAATTAGCCCAAATCATTTTGATGCGGGAAATCATCAAATTATTTTATCTTCGTTTAATTTTGAGACCCCGTATGGTGAGTCGGTTAATGATTGTGAATTGGCACAAAAAATTTCTTCATCGACTTCATCAACCTCGGTAAATCTTGCAAATTATGCAAACATAGAAGAAGATCCTTTTATTAAAGAACATGGTATTTTTGGAATCATTCCATTTTTTAAAAAAGTTGCACCAAATGCTCGTGTGTTGCCAGTTATTGTAAAAACAAATACAACTGAAGAACAGTTAAATCAGTTCACTCAAATACTTACTGATGAGTTAAAAAAAGAAGGTAAAAAATATGTGGTCGTTGGTTCTTTTGATTTTTCACATGAACTCACACCCGAGCTTGCAGATTTCCATGATATAAAAAGTTTACAAGCGTTAACTTCTTTTGATATTTCACTTGCGGGTCAACTTGATATTGATTCTCAAAAAGGTTTGCAGTTGGTAATGAAGTTGTTACAACAAGAAGATGCGACCACGTTTAATCTTTTAGATCATTCTAATTCGGCACAACAATTACAAAAATTTGATCTACTTGATACCACGAGTTATATCACTGGTTACTTTACAGATACAAAAAACAAAACTAATAGTCAGGCGCAAAAATCAGACAAAAAAGATTTTCCACTTACCATACTTGCATTTGGTGATATGATGCTCGACCGAGGTGTTCATGATTTGATGGTAAAAAATGGAAATATGTATCCTTTTACTGATATTGAAAGAATCTTTTTAGGAAATGGTTTGGTGGTAGAAAATCTTGAAGGAGTGTTTTCAAACTTTAGTTCGCTTGCACTTAAAAATCATAATATTTTAAGGTTTTCTTTTAATCCAAACATTGCGGCGTTTATAAAAAAGCTCGGAATCGATATTGTATCGCAAGCAAATAATCACGCATCGGATTATGGCAAAGAAGGTGAAGAACAATCACGAAAATATTTGAAAGAAAATAACATTGAATATTTTGGAAGTTTTGATAATGCTGATGCGGGGCCGGTTTATAAAAAATTTCCAACGGCAGATAATACTGCAACAACCACAGTTGCGTTTATTGGTTATCATGAATTTAGTCATGAAAATGATGATGTCGTGTTAAATGCAATTGCTACAGCAAAACGCGAGGGTGCGTTTACAATTGTGTATCCACATTGGGGAACTGAATATGAAAATTCTTTTACACCATCACAGCAAACTAAAGCACATAAATTTATTGATGCGGGCGCAGACGTTATACTCGGTTCGCATCCACACGTCATTGAGCCGATTGAAATATACAAAGGCAAAGCAATATTTTATTCAATGGGAAACTTTGTGTTCGACCAAGATTTTTCAAAAGAAACTACCCGAGGGCTTTCTATTGGTCTTGAAATAGGAACCTCAACAGTCGCATATAATTTGTTTCCATTTAACATAATCAAAAGTAAATTATCGTTAATGACAGGATATCAAAAACAAAAGCTTTTTGAAGATGTTTCAAACTTATCAGTAGCTGGAGCCGAAACAAAAGATGCAATAAAAAAGGGAAGGTTTATAATAGAAAAATAATATTTATTGTATTACTTTTTAACAACCCAACACACCACAAACTCCAAAAGAAGCACAAGAACAATTAAACCACTCGCGGGGATATTTAAATAAAATGTTCCAGCGATTCCGACAACGACAGCAATAACAGAAAATAAAACGCCTAACATTTGGGCTTTTTTAAAACTCTTTGAAACCATAAATGCCGACAGGGTAGGAATAATTGTTAATGCAGAAATAAGTAAAACTCCGACAATAGGAATTGCCATAACAATCAGTGATGCTGAAAGACAAATCAAAATCAAATTAATTTTTTTTGTTTTATATCCTGCAACCGCCGCGGCTTCTTCATCAAAAGAAGAAAAAATTAAATCTCGATAAAAATAACGGATGACACACAAACTTACGATGGCGATAACTGTCAAAATATAAATATCTTGAGTCGAAATAGTTAAAATACTTCCAAATAAATATGAGTACAAAGTAATGCCAACTTTATGGCTTAAACTTATTAATATAATTGCAATTGCTAAACTTCCAGAAAGAAATATTGAAAGAGCGGCGTCCCCAGGAATTTTTTGAGAGGCTCTTAGTTTTTCTACCATAAAAGATGAACTAATTGATACACCAAGAGCTGTTATGAGTGGATTGATTCCTGTTACCAAACCTAAAGCAACACCCATTAATGAAGTGTGGGCAAGTGTGTCTGCGATCAACGCATATCGCTTCATAATTAAAAAACTTCCAATAATTGGTGCGATAATTGCAACAATAATTCCTCCAATGAGTGCGTGTTGTATAAAACTATAAGAAAAAAAGTTAAGCATGATATGTATTTTGAGCATCACCTGTGTGATCGTGTTCGTGATAATGATTATCTAAACTGACCAGTCGTTTTACTTCGTGCATCATTGTATCAATATCGTGTGAGACGATTACAATAGTGATTCCTTTTGCATTAAGTTTTTTGAGTAAAGAATAAAATTCTATTTGTGTTTTAGAATCAATTCCAATTGTTGGTTCATCAAGAATAAGTAGTTGGGGAGATGACACTAATGCGCGCGCGATAAGCGCGCGCTGTTTTTGTCCGCCAGAAAGTTCTTTAAACGAAACATCTTTTTTACATTCAAGTTCAACTGACTCAAGTGCTTGCACAACTAATTTTCGGTCTTGATCTGTTATTTTTTCAAATCTTTTTTTTATCGGATATAAACCCATTAAAACAATTTCTTCTACGGTTGCAGGAAACAACCCATCAATATCTGTTGCTCGTTGCGAAACATATCCAATCATATTCCAATCAGTAAATTCAGATTGAGGCACATCAAATAGTTTTATTGTTCCTGATATTGGTTTTAGTAAACCTAGTATTGTTTTAAGGAGTGTTGTTTTACCACTACCATTTGAGCCAATTAAACCAACGTATTCTCCTTGAGCCACAGAAAAAGAAATATCTGACAATACAATTTTTTGCTTGTATCCAATCGTTATGTGTTGTGCGTCAATAATATTCATGTTATTTACATTCAAGTGCTACTCGTAAGTTTACCAGATTTTTTCGCATGATTGAAAAATAGTTTTCGCCTTTTGCTTGAGCGTCTTCCGAAATTCCTTCGATTGGATCAAGAATCATTGTTTGTGCGCCAATTTCTTTGGCAATGGTTTGTGAAAGTTTTGGGCTTACGGTGCTTTCAAAAAAGATAACTTTTACTTTATTAGTTTTTGCAAACTCAATAATATGTGCAAATTCTTTTGGTGTAGGCTCGGCTTCGGGTGATAACCCACTGATTCCTTTTTGAATTAAGTCATAGTCTTGAGCGAGATAACCAAATGCTGAGTGTGAAGTTATGATATCTTTTTTTTCACATGAAGAAAGTCCTGATGCGTATTCAGTATCAAGTGTTTGTAAGTCTGTAATGAGTTTTTTAGAATTCATCACATAGTCATTCGCATGTTTAGGGTCTGTATCGGTAAGCGATTGAGTAATTTTTTGGGTAATAATAATTGCATTTTTAGGTGAAAGCCAAATATGAGGATCTTGAACACTGTTATTATCCTCGTCAGTATATTTTTGATTTACTAATCCATTACCAACTGTAATAAGTGTTGTTGATGAGGGTAGGGAAAGTTTTGACAGCCACGGTTCAAAATAAGTTCCAATCGTGATTAATAATTTAGATGATTGAATATTTCGAATATTTTCAGCAGTAGGCTCGTATTCATGGGGCTCGGCATGAGGTGGGGTTATTACATATAATTGATCAGAGGTTGTTCCTATAATTTGAGAGGTAAAGAAAAAGAGGGGATAAAATGAGGTTGATACAGCAAGCGAATCTTTTTTAGAGTTTATATTTTGCATCGATACGTTCTCTGTTTTATATTCTTTGTCCACGTATCCAATAAAAAGAATAATAAGCACTGCGCCCAGAACCATGTATATAGTTTTTTTCATATTTAAATTTTAACATAAATGCAAATCATTTGCAAATGAGATATACTTTATATGTAATCGTAGTATGATATGTATATGAGCAAAATTGGTGTCGAAAATAATAGTGTAATAACTTTACTTAAACAATATAAGTTAAAAGTAACTCCTGCGCGCCAAGCAATTTTAGGTGTTTTATCTAATTCACATAAACCAGTTTCTGTCGAAGAGATTTTTTCATCAAAAAAACTTTCTAAAGATATAAATCAAGTTACGGTGTATCGAACATTGGCGTCTTTTCAAAAACTTAATATTGTTCGACCAGTTGATATTCGTGCAGATGCGATTCATTACGAACTTGTACATATTGACGAACACCATCATCATATAGTTTGTACATCATGTGGTGATATTGAAGATTTCAAACAATGTAATGTTAAAAATATTGTTCATACAATAATGAAAAGTTTAAAAAAGTTTTTTAAAGCAAACGATCATTCATTTGAATTATTTGGTATATGCAAAAATTGTACATAATTTTATTTTTTATATGCTCGTTTTCAATTACTGCACATGCGGCAGATCTTTTACCTGATGTTCGCGAAACAGTAAAAGCAAAAGTTTTGGAAGTTATTAACGACCGGCAAAATCTTGAGCACCAAAATGATACTGCTACGGGTATCCCTATAAACCCTTTTCAATCTCTGAGTGTTCAAATATTGGAAGGTAAGCATAAAGATCAGATTGTTACAGTTGAAAATGATTATGTCTCGTTGAAAAAAGGAGATTTATTTTATGTCATTATTACTACTGACTCTCAAACAGGTCTAGTTCAGTATGGAGTGTCTGATCCGTATCGGCTTGATACACTTTTTATTTTGACAATTATTTTTATTGTAATTATTATTATTTTTGGCGGTATGCAAGGTATTCGTGGATTATTTAGTTTGACGCTCAGTATTTTTGTTATATTTTTTATATTTGTTCCTCAACTTATTCATGGAACCTCGCCACTATTTGCTAGTATTGTTGCTGCATCATGCATTATTCTTGTCGGTTCGTATATTACTCATGGTTTTACACGAACAACAAGCTCAGCGGTACTAGGTATGATTATTACTGTAATTATTACTTGTATTATTACCTATGTTTCGGTTACATGTTTACGATTATCGGGAACATCCGAAGACGCAGTGTTTTTAAGCTATAACGTTGAAGGAAAAATAGATTTGCAAGGACTTTTACTCGGCGGAATGATTATTGGTTTTCTTGGTGTTTTGTATGACATTGCAATTGGCCAAGCGATTGCAGTTGAAGAATTGTATCGAGCGGGAATTTCTGGAAGTTTTTTAGTTTATAAAAGAGCAATCAGAATGGGTCGCGAGCATATTGGTGCATTGGTAAACACTCTTGCGATTGCTTATGTCAGCGCTTCGCTTCCACTCATCTTACTTTTTTATTCTTCGTCTGCACATATCAGTCAAATTATTAATTCTGAAATTGTCGCGACTGAAATCGTTCGGATTATTGTTGGAAGTATCGGTATTGTTATTGCAGTTCCCATCACAACAATAATCGCTGTATATATGTGTAAAAAAGAGATATTTTCATCCACAGGAGTAGAAAGTATCTCATTACATTCACACCATCACTAAGGTATACTTTAGCTACATTATTAATTTAGAAGATTTGTAAATGAACCAAGAACAATTTGATCAGCTCCTCGGTAAGTTGTCGATAATTATTTCAAAACTCGATGCGCAAGATAATCGAATTTCTCAACTTGAGCATACGCCAGTTCAACAAACATCTCATGTTGTATCAAAAGTTGTAACTACACCGGTTGCAGTGCCAAAACCTGTTTCAAGCTCTGCAATTAATCCTTTTTTGCATACAGTAGTTTCAAATAAATCTTCTTCTGCTCAATATGCACCAGAACCGGTTCAACAAACAAAGTCGTTTCGACAAAATCTTGAAGAAAATGCAAGTAAGATTCTTGGAGTTCTTGGTATCGGAGGAATTGTTTTGGCAAGTGCATTCTTTTTGAAATTTGCATTTGATAACGGTCTTATTAATGAATCAATGCGAGTTGTTCTTGGGTACGTTGGTGGGCTCGCACTTCTTTTTGGTGGCTTACGGATTCGAAATAAATATACTAATTTTGGAGAAATCATTGCGGGCGGTGGTGTTATTATTTTATATCTCACTACCTACGCAGCTCATCAATATTACAACTTCATTTCAAGTGAAGTTTTGACCTTGTTTGTTATGGCTATTATTACTGCCATTGTTGGAATTGTAAGTGTTCGAGTTCAAGCAAAAAATTTGGCAACCCTTGCGATCGTTGGTGGTTTCTGGGTTCCTTTTTTGATTTTTGGAGAAAATAATTTCGTAACAGTTGTTTTTCCATACATTTTAATTCTTGATGTTGCAATACTTGCGATTGCATATTGTCGCTCATGGAATAAACTCAATTATCTTGGTTTTATAGGAACTGCATTAGTTATTTTAAGCGCTCTTGTAAATTATACAAAAGTTGATTTGGTTCCAATGATTATCTATCTTTCAATCTTCTCTGCATTATATTTATGTATTGGTCTTATGGATCAAATTAAACGAAACATTGAAACAAAAAACGAAACTTTTGCAATGTTGATTATAAACTCGTTGGCATATTTCTTTATCGTCCTTGGATTGCTTCAGGATGTTAATTCTACGTACACAGGATTATTTGCGATACTTGTTTCAGCGGTCTATTTTACTGTTTCGTATTACATGTTTAAAACCAATCCTGACAACAAAGCACTTAATGTGTTTTTACCAACAACAGCATCTTTATTTTTAACAATTGCAATACCATTACAATTTGATGGTTCATTTGTAAGTATTCTTTTCTTTATTGAAGCACTTGTTTTGTATATTATTTCTTTCATAAATTGGCAACAGACAATGCGTGTGTTTGGATGTGTTGTGTATATGTTTGGTTTCTTTCATTACTTTATATATGAAATATTTAATGCCGAACATCAAGCTTTTATTTTGAACGATCGTTTTGTTGGAGGTATTATTGCGATTATGACCGCATATATTCTGGGTGTCTTATATAATCGGGCTTATAAGCTTTTACCTAAAATGGATATTCTTAAAACAGGGATGCTTTGTTTTTTCTTGTTCGCACATTTCATGTCGTTGTTTGTCTTTACTTCAGAAATTGATCATTATTTTTCAATTCAAAAACAAGCACTCATAACTACTGAAAATGTTGAATATCAACAACGTGACCACACATACGGTGTTCCTCAAGAGAAAACAGTTCAAATAGCTTCGCTTGAAAGTAAAAATAACACAGCAGTATCTGTTTTTTGGGTGTTGTATGCAATCGGCCTTATTGCAGTAGGATTTAAACGAAAAATTAGAACTCTTCGTGTTGCTGGAATTTTGTTCTTTATATTCACGGCTACTAAAATATTCTTTATTGATTTATGGGGTCTTGGAGTTATCTATCGAATTATTAGTTCGGTCGTGTTTGGTATTTTTGCCCTTGTCGGTTCTTATGTGTATTCTAAATATCAAGATAAAAACTAACAGTAATTATGAAACTTTTAACTAAAGAAAAAAGCATTGATTTTTTACGATGTGCCATCGGTGTATTTTTTGTTTGGTCTGGACTATTAAAAATAATTAATTACAGCGTCACTGTATTATTTATTGCAAAAATATTTCCTATTTTTCCAGAACCTATATTTTTGCATTTATTTGGAATAGTTGAAATATTAATTGGAACAGCTTTGCTTGTTCGATTTTTATTACCACTTACTTTTGTTATGATTTGGACGAGTAATTTTTTTACAGCCATTTCTGCATTAATTTTTCCAACAATATTTTTAAGCGATAATGCATTTTTTGTACATATGCAAAGTCAGTCTTTAATACAAGTCATGCTTGTCTTTGTTGCTAGCTTAGTTGTTGCCTCACACGAACTTAGGTCACTTTGTTTAATTCATCATCGAAAAGGGCACTATTGGTTTAAGCCTTACAAAATAGGTTTTTTTGCTTTGTATTATCCGGTTCGATTTCCTGGATACGTTGTTACTGTTTCGACGATAATGACACTGGTTTCTTTTTTCCTCCTTGTCGATACAAGCACCTATTCTAGTTTTGGTGCGTTAATTGCTCTGTTACCATGTTTGATTATTTGTTTACTTATCTACGATGTATTTACTCGAGTGACGGGTTTATACCCATGGTGGTGGAAAAAACGATGTGATTGTAAGAGTTTCTACTAGAGGTTACAATAATGTGTATAGGTAATAATTAAAAACATAATATGGATTCAAAACAACAAAAAATCATACTCGTTTCTACAGTAATTGTTATCGCAGGTTTGTTTATATTTGGATATATGAGTAATAAAAATAAATCTGAAAACAAAGACGATATCAAAGCAACAATCACTGGCATTGATACGTCAACAAGTACGAATGATATGTTAAAAGGAAAAATGGAAACTAATGATCAAGTAAATAAAGTTACAATGGAACCATCAAAAACAATTACAACAAAAGAAGGTTTGCAAATTACAGATTCTGTTATTGGAACAGGAAATGCTATAAAAACAGGTGACACCGTATTAGTTCATTACACAGGAACACTTACTAATGGAACAAAATTTGATAGTTCATACGATCGAAATCAACCAATTCAAGTAACTGTTGGACTCGGACAAGTTATTGCGGGGTGGGAACTTGGCTTACAAGGAATGAAATTAGGTGGCAAACGACACCTTGTGATTCCTTCAGCACTTGGATACGGTAATCAAGCGGTTGGAGGAGTTATTCCCGCAAATTCTACCTTGGTATTTGATATGGAAGTTGTTGCAATAAAAAATTAACTCGTTACTTTTTGTGAGGGCAATTTCGTTTAAGATAGAATATGAAGATACACATAGTAATGCCCGCGTTGGTGAAATTTCAACACCTCATGGAATAATAAAAACTCCAGCGTTTGTTACAGTAGGAACAAAAGGTACTATAAAAGCTCTTTCACCAGAACAGGTGAAAGAGCTTGGTGCGCAAGTTGTTTTAGCAAACACCTATCATTTGTATTTACAGCCTGGTGAAGAATTGATTAAAAATTCAGGAGGTCTTGAGAAGTTTATGAAATGGGAAGGCCCGACAGTTACTGATTCCGGAGGGTTTCAAGTTTTTTCTTTAGGTGCTGCATACGGAAAAAATATTACAAAACTTGTAAAGGCTGGAAAAGAATTAGACGAAAAACAATTAGAAGATCCAAAATCAAAAGCGAGTTTAAGTGCAAAAGAAAAAAGAGACAGTCGGCAAAATGATGAAGATATAATTCCAATGGCACAAATTGATGCTGACGGAGTTATGTTTCGTTCACATATTGACGGAAGTGCTCATTTTTTTACTCCCGAAAAATCAATTGAAATTCAACATAATATCGGTGCAGATATTATCTTTACATTTGATGAATGTACATCACCACTAGAATCGTTGCAGTATCAAAAAGAGGCGCTCGAACGAACTCATCGATGGGCAAAACGCTGTTTTGATTTTCATCAAAAATCTGAATATAAAAACACACAAGGTTTGTTTGGAGTTGTTCAAGGTGGGCAATTTAAAGAATTACGCGAAGAAAGCGCACGTGCGATTTCGGCAATTGATTTTGACGGATTCGGTATTGGTGGTTCTTTTTCAAAAGAAGATATGTCTGAAGCAGTTGGTTGGGTAAACGCTATTTTACCAAAAGAAAAACCTCGACATTTGCTTGGTATCGGTGAGCCGATGGATTTGTTCATGGGAGTAGAAAACGGTTGTGACACCTTTGATTGTGTTGCACCCACACGAATGGCTCGAAACGGCACATTATACTCGCGAGACGGGCGTATAAACATTTTTAACGCTCAATATCGCAGCGACCAAACGCCGATTGATACAGAATGCGCTTGCTACACATGTAAACAGTACAGTCGAGCATACATTTCACATCTTTTTCATGCGGATGAAATGTTTGCAGCAACGCTTGCATCAATTCACAATCTTTACTTTATCGTTCATTTAGTAGATGATATGAGAACTGCTTTATTGACCGGTGATTTTCATCAAATGAAAAAGCAATTTATAGAAAGATACTATAAAAATAAAAAAGAAGTATAAAAAAAGCATAATTCCTAAAAAAATCATGAACGAATCAGAATACAAACGAATATATTTCCATCCTAAAAATCAAGCAGAACGACTCGCTTTAATTAATCAAGAATTTAAGACAGGTTTTGATTTTGTTTCAAGTTATAAAAAAGCAGTAACTGTTTTTGGATCTGCTCGTTTTTTGGAAACAAATAAATATTACCAAGCGGCACAAGAATTTACTTCGCGAGTTGTAAAAGAATTAGATTACGCAGTTATTACCGGAGGAGGCCCAGGAATTATGGAAGCTGCAAACCGAGGTGCATATGAAGCAGACGGTGAGTCAATCGGATACACAATTGAACTACCATGCGAACAAAAAGATAACCCTTATTTAAGTCGATCAATTGGTTTTCATCATTTTTTCTCTCGAAAAGTGTTAATGACATTTGGTTCTGAATGCTATGTTTATTTCCCAGGAGGATTTGGAACTCTCGATGAACTTACCGAAATCTTAACTTTGATTCAAACCAGAAAAATTGAAAAAATCCCGGTCATTTTATACGGTGTAGAATTTTGGAGTAAATTTCAAACATTTATCAAAGAAACATTGTGTGAAGAAGAGGCAACTATCGATGCTGTTGATATGGATTTATACACAATCACTGATGATATTGAAGAAATGGTTCGTATTGTGAAAAACGCACCACTACAAAGAGAGTAGTAAAAATATAATTCTATGGAATTTAAACAAATTAAAAAAGGTTTACTAAATTCTGAGGTCATTCTTGATTTAAAAGAAACGGGTTTAAATTATAAATTTTACGATAAGAAGTTTGGAAAAGAACCTGAAATAGAAGAATCTTTTATATCTTATTCTAATATCACCAATCAAAAAGTTTACAAAAGTAGAATACAGTCTTTCGGTGAAAAACTTTTTAAAGTTTTAATATACGTTGTTTTTCTTTCATTGTTAGGTATTTTTATTATTGTAGGATCAAATAGTAATCCTAACGATCACGTTACCGTTATACATTCTATCCTAGCCACTGTTCTTTTTATTTTATTTTTCTGCTACTCTTTTCTAGTTAAGCAGAAAGTTATCCTTTTAAAAGGGTACGATTCTTACTTTACAATTTTTAATGATAAACAAGCAAATCATATAATCGAAGAAATCTACGCACATAGAAATTCGTACTTAAAAAAGAAATATTTTAATCCGGAAGCTCGTAAAACATTATCAACAGAAACAGCCGAATTTTTATTTTCATTGAAGGTAATTAATTCGGAAGAACTTGAAGAAGTGTCAAAACGAAATGATTTAGAACATAATAAGATAAAAGTAGGCTTTAATCTAGAAGAAGAAATAAAATAGTGCTATAATTGGGTGTGTTTAAAATTCGCGATGGAATGAAACCAGCGGGGGATCAGCCAAAAGCTATTGCCTCGCTGTTAAAAGGAATCAAAGAGGGTCTGAGATATCAGACTCTTTTGGGCGTTACAGGCTCTGGTAAAACCAAAACTGCAGCAGAAATTATTGCTTTAGTTGGTAAGCCAACATTGGTAATTGCTCACAATAAAACTCTTGCAGCACAGCTTGCGCAAGAGTTTAAAGAGTTTTTTCCTGAAAACGCGGTTCATTATTTTGTTTCGTACTACGACTACTATCAACCCGAGGCATACATGCCCCACACTGATACGTATATTGAAAAAGAATCTCAAATTAATGAGGAAATTGAGCGACTTCGACACGCTTCAACGCAAGCATTATTAACTCGAAAAGATGTGATTATTGTCGCATCAGTTTCATGTATTTATGGGTTAGGTTCTCCTGAACAATATGAAAAAGTAAATTTAAAAATTGTTGGCGGTGAAAAATTAAGTCGAAACGAATTAGTTCGAAAATTAGTACAGATTCATTTTGAGCGAACAACTGCAGATTTAAAACCTGGATTGTTTCGGGCACTCGGAAACTCTGTCGAAATGATGCCCGTTAACGAAAAAGTATTATATCGATTTGATTTTGATGGTGATACGATTTCTCGAATCGCACAAATTGATGCAATCACACGTGAATTAATAAAAGAACAACCAAACGTTTTTATTTTCCCTGCAAAACATTTTATTACCGAAGAAGCACAACAAAAACGTGCAATTGAAACAATTAAAAAAGAACTCGACGAACAATTAAAGAAATTTCAAAAAGAAAAGAAGGTATTAGAAGCTGATCGAATAAAACGTCGAACTAGTTACGACTTAGCGATGATTCGCGAGGTTGGATATTGTAGTGGTATTGAAAACTATTCAAGGCATTTTTCTGGAAAGCCAGAAGGCGAAGCACCTGATACATTGCTTTCATACTTTCCACACAAAGAAGATGGTTCAGCAGACTTTTTGACGATTATCGATGAATCGCACGTTACGGTTCCACAAATTGGAGGAATGTATGCCGGTGATGCATCACGAAAAAACACTCTTGTTGAATACGGTTTTCGATTGCCATCTGCAAAAGATAATCGACCACTTAAATTTGAAGAATTTGAACAACGAGTTGGGCAAGTTATTTTTACTTCAGCAACACCGGGAAAATTTGAAATCGCAAATTCAACAAATGTTGCCCAACAAATTATTCGACCAACTGGTTTGATTGATCCTGTGCTCGAAGTAAAACCAGTAAACGAAAAAGCATCATACAAAGGTCAAATCACAGATTTTATTGCTGAAGCAGAAAAAGCTATCAAAAAAGGTGGTCGTGTGATTGCAACAACACTGACCAAAAAAATGGCAGAAGACCTTTCAGAATTTTTGAAAGAGAAAAAAATGAAAGCTGCATATTTACACAGCGATATTAAAACAATTGAACGAATTCAAATTTTAACTGAATTTAGAAGGGGAATTTACGATATTCTTGTTGGTGTAAACTTGTTGCGAGAAGGTTTGGACTTACCCGAAGTTACATTAATTGGTGTACTTGATGCCGACAAAGCAGGTTTTTTGCGTTCAGAAACATCACTCATTCAAATTATTGGACGTGCCGCTCGAAACGTTGATGGACGAGTTATTTTATACGCCGACTTTATGACCGATGCATTAACAAGTGCAATAAAAGAAACGGAACGACGTCGTTTGATACAACTTGCATATAACAAAGAACACGGCATTACTCCAAAAACAATTATTAAAGAAATAAAAGATATTACTGAACAGCTCGAAAGCGCACACCAAAAAACAGTTAAGGCACTTGTCGGAATCGACCTCGCTTCGCTCGCAAAACTAGAATCAAAACAAGGAGCTTCTGCAATTGAAAAAATGATAAACTCAAAAGAACGCCAAATGAATGCCTCCGTAAAAATTCTTGATTTTGAGACGGCGGCAGTGTTACGAGATGAAATTTTAGCACTCCAAACGCGAAAAGAACAAATGAAAGATATGCCGGTAGTAGGTAAGATTAAAAGAAAAAAATAAATTTTATATTATAATCATTTTATGACTCAACAAGAACAATCAGCAAACGAAATATCTTTTGAAAAAGGTCTTGAAAGTTTGGGTGAAAGTTTTGAAGCACTTCTGCCCGAATTTGAAGCAAATGAAGTTTCGTTCACTAATCAAACAGATTTTACAAATTATGTTAGTAAATTTATTGAAAAAGTTTTTGAAGGTGCAAATATTCCTTTTGTGGAGTACGAAACAAATTCAGATATATTTTGGAATCATACAGTAGGAGATACTTTTTATCTTTTAAGTGAAGAAAATCAAATTGCGCAAAGCTCAGAACCTAATGCAAAAGGTAAAATAACATGGGATGTGGACGCACTTTTTACGGGGATAGTTGAATTTTATAATCAATATAAGAAAAGCCCTGGTTTACTTTAGTTTAAATAATATATGTCAGAAAAAAAAGAAAGAAAACATGAATTTAATGAAGGTATCGAAAAGATAATTGTTCGTGGTGCGCGAACGCATAATCTAAAAAATATCACTGTCGAAATGCCTCGAAATAAAATGATTGTATTTACAGGGCTTTCTGGTTCTGGAAAATCTTCGTTAGCATTTGATACTATTTTTGCCGAAGGTCAACGACGATACGTTGAATCACTTTCTGCCTACGCACGACAATTTTTGAAACAAATGGATAAACCCGATGTTGATGAAATTATCGGTCTCTCACCAGCAATTTCTATTGATCAAAAATCACGATCAAATAATCCACGTTCAACCGTAGCAACAATTACTGAAATTTATGACTACATGCGTATTTTGTATGCTCGAGTTGGTAAACCACGATGTTTAGAATGTGGACGACTTATCGAACGACTTTCAAAAGAAGAAATTTTAGAAACAATCCGAAAAGTTGTTCACTCTGTTGGCGATGAAAAAAATGCTTCACCAACTATAAAAAAAGTGATGGGAGTTTCGATTGATAAAACAACGTTTCAAATTTATGCTCCACTGGTTGTTGGGCGAAAAGGGGAATACTATCAAATGCTCTATGACTTACTCGGAAAAGGCTATGAACGAGTATTAATTGATGGAGAAGTAAAAAAACTTCGAGAACAAATTGTTCTTTCTAAAACAAAAAAACATGACATCGATGTGATGGTAGATGAATTTTATATTACAGAAATAAAAGATAATCCACAAAACTTTGAAGAACGATTAAGTGAGGCGGTAGAACGTGCCTTACATGAGTCAGATGGTTTGGTACGAATCAAAACTCCATTAAGCGACCATTTAATTTCATCTAAATTTATGTGTCCGTATGACGGGTTTTCATATCCTGAAGTTGAGCCACGATTGTTTTCGTTCAACTCACCATACGGGGCGTGTCCCGAATGTAATGGTTTAGGAACTCGTCATTTTTTTGGAAACGAATCGTGCAAAGTTTGTAACGGAGCCCGATTACGACCCGAAGCACTGCATGTATTTTTAGAAAACACACAAACAAATCAAAAAAGTAAATTAGAAGATACTCAAACGAGTGGAATTAATATTGTTAGTTTAGTTGGAAAACCAATTTCTGAATGCCAAGAATTTTTTGATGAATTAAAACTTTCAAATAAAGATACAGAAATTTCTAAAGTAATTGTAAAAGAAATTCAAAATCGTTTGCAGTTTATGATTGATGTTGGTATTGAATATTTATCACTCGATCGTCGAGCAAATACATTGTCAGGTGGTGAAGCTCAGCGTATTCGATTAGCTTCTCAACTTGGTTCTGGTTTAGTTGGTGCATTGTATGTACTTGATGAGCCAACGATTGGTTTACATTCTCGCGACAACGACCGATTAATTAAAACACTCACAAACTTACGCGACGCAGGAAACACTATTTTAATTGTTGAACATGATGAAGACACTATTTTTGCATCAGATTATATTATTGATATTGGTCCGGGGGCAGGTGTGCATGGAGGAGAAGTTGTTGTGTCAGGATATCTTGATGAATTATTAACCGCAAAGAAAAATGTATCAGGTTCACAAACTCTTGCATACTTGCGAGGTGAAGAATTTGTCGATGTTCCACAAGAACGACGTGATGTTGATAAAGGAAAACTTCGAATTGCCGGAGGAAAAGTATTTAATATTAAAAATTTAAATACAGAAATTCCACTTGCTCGATTTGTTGCAGTTACCGGAGTATCAGGTTCTGGAAAATCTTCTTTTGTGTATGAAATAATTCACAAAAACTTGCTCGCTCGAATGGATAAAAGATATCGAACAAATGATATTTTCAATTGTACTTCATTTACGGGTACTGAATATATTGGACGAACAATTTTAATTGATCAATCTGCAATCGGACGAACTCCCCGATCAAACCCTGCAACATACACTGGTTCATGGACTCATATTCGAGATTTATTTGCTTCAAGTGAAGATGCACGAGTTCGTGGGTGGAAAGCGAATCGATTTTCGTTTAACGTAAAAGGTGGGCGATGCGAAACGTGCCAAGGAAACGGAATGATTGAAGTCGAAATGCACTTTTTGCCAACGGTGTATGTAACCTGTGATGTCTGCCAAGGAAAACGATTCATGAAAGAAACTTTGGATGTGAAATATAAAAAGAAAAGCATTTACGATATTCTAAAAATGACTGTTGAAGAAGCAATTTTATTTTTTGAAGATATTCCCGCAATTCACGATCGTCTAAAGACTCTTGAAGAAGTAGGTTTGGGATATTTACAATTAGGTCAATCGGCAACAACGCTTTCGGGTGGAGAAGCACAGCGAGTTAAAATTTCTTCAGAATTATATCGACCACATTTGCAAAAGACAATGTATATTTTGGATGAACCAACAATTGGTTTGCATTACGAGGATGTAAAAAAATTAATTGAAATTCTCCAACGACTAGTTGATAAAGGAAACACTGTTTTGGTTATTGAACACAACCTTGATTTAATTAAGTCAGCCGATTGGGTAATTGATATTGGGCCAGAAGGCGGAGATAAAGGCGGAGACATTGTTGCTCAAGGAACTCCCGAGCAAGTTGCGAATAATCCAAAAAGTCATACCGGAACATATTTATCGAGAGTTTTGAAAGATTACCGGACACGGAATAAAAAATAGTCGCTTCAAAAGGACGGTGCGCGACAGTGTCGCTTTTTAATTGACATCAATGCGACGCGATTCTGTTGAATCGGATTTCGTAAAATCAAAAACAACAGCACCGCCAGGATAAGATCCTAGGGTGCTGTATGAGTTTTGAAGAAACCTTGCTTATTTGCGGTAACGACGACGATATTCTTCCATTTCTTCGTCCTGACATTTTTTATTGAAAGACTCTTGTCTTTCGTTGTATTCTTCCGCAGTGACATTTCTGTCTCTGAATACAAGATAAAAGGTTGCGAAGCAAGAAGGAATCGTGAACCAGAGCCCAAAGATAAGGTCTGGGCGCCTTATCGGTATAAATACCGATAAGGCAGCGGGGACTATAAAAAGTCCGAGGGTTGCCCACCAAAAAGGTGGACGTTCACGCAAGTGTTTAATGATGTTCATAGTATAGTGTGTTGTTTTTAGTTTGAGTTTCTGTGATTTGTCTGAAATGAGTTTTCCGCACACAATAATATGGCCAGCAATAAAGCAGGTTTCTTAAAGGTACGGTTATGGTGTATAATATAGCACAAATAGTATGAAACGTCAAGAACTCGCAAAATTCAATATTCCTGAACAACCAGGAGTCTACTTTTTCAAAAAAGGAAAAGATATTTTGTATATTGGCAAAGCAACTTCGCTTAAAGACCGAACAAAAAGTTATTTTGCATCTGATCTTGTTTCTACTCGTGGAATGCGAATTGTTGAAATGGTTTTTAAGGCAGATTCGATTGAATTTGAAACTACAAACTCTGTGCTCGAAGCATTAATTTTAGAATCAAACTTAATTAAAAAACATCAGCCATACTATAATGCAAAAGAAAAAGACGATAAAAGTTACTACTATGTAGTTATAACCAAAGAAGATTTTCCTCGAGTTTTGCTTGAGCGTGGTAGAAATTTAAAAAAAGATATTACAAAAACTTTAAAAGGATTTCAAGCATTGTATCAGTTTGGCCCGTATCCAAATGGTGAACAATTGCGTGAAGCATTAAAAATTGTTCGAAAGATATTTCAGTTTAGAGACAAATGTTTGCTCGATTCTGCACGACCTTGTTTTAATGCTCAGATCGGTTTGTGTCCAGGAGTGTGTGTTGGGAAAATTTCAAAACAAGAATACGCAAAGATAATTTCACGCATCAAATTGTTTTTTGAGGGTAATACAAAAAAATTAGTTTCGTTATTAACCAAAGAAATGAAAAGTTATGCTCGCGAACAAAAATTTGAGCAAGCAAACCAAATTAAACGCACGTTATTTTCATTACAACATATTCAAGATGTTTCATTGATTCGATCAAATAATGTAGGTTTTGATATTTCAGAAGATACTACAAATGATTATCAAAAACCATTTCGAATTGAGGCATACGATATTGCACATCTATTTGGCGACGACATGGTTGGAGTTATGACAGTGATTGAAGACTCAATCAAGGAACCCTCAAATTATCGTAAATTTAAGATAAAGGGATTTACTCGAAGTAACGACACAGGTGCGTTAGACGAGGTATTACGGCGTCGTTTAGCTCATTCTGAGTGGCAAATGCCCGATATTGTGGTTATCGACGGAAGCACTGCACAATTAAACGTAGCAAAAAAAAGATTTGGTGAATACTTGGCTCAAAATAAGAACAATGAAGATAAGGATCAAAAAATAGATATTGTGGCAGTGATAAAAAATGATGCCCATAAACCCGAACGACTTATTGGAGATTCTAAAATTATCTCAAAATACGAACAAGAAATATTAAAAGCAAATGCCGAAGCCCATCGATTTGCAATTACATTTCATAGAAATTTGAGAAGAAAGAAATTAGGTTTATAATATAAGTACATTATAAATTCATATCTTCATACACATGAACACTCAAAAGAAAAATAAAATAAAAGTTGGAGTAGTTCGTGGAGGACCATCAACAGAATATGAAGTTTCTTTAAAAACGGGTGCAAGTGTTCTTAAAAACTTACCTGAGCATTACGAAGCTTTTGATATTATCATTCATAAAGATGGTACATGGCATCACAATGGCGTACCAATTACTCCTCATGAATTTTTAAAACGACTTGATGTTGTGTTTAACGCACTACATGGAAAATATGGCGAGGACGGAAAAATTCAACAATACTTTGATACTCACGGAATAAAATATACAGGTTCGGGTGCGCTTGGTTCAGCACTTGGTATGAACAAAGTTCTTTCTAAAAAAATATTTACTGATGCAAAATTAAAAACTGCACACCATAAAGTGTTGCGAAAAGAAGAATACCAACCGACCGACGTTATTGAAATTTTTAGAACGTTTCCGATTCCTGCGGTGGTTAAACCTGCAAGCGGAGGGTCATCAATTGCCACATCAGTCGTTAGAGACATGAAATCATTAAGCGAGGCAATTGATTTAGCATTTGAGCATGACGATTTAGTTTTGCTCGAAGAATTTATTAGTGGAAAAGAGGCAACCGCCGGAGTCATTGATGGTTTTCGAGGAATGGAACATTATTCTTTATTGCCAATTGAAATTCGACCGGCAAAAGGAAAGTTTTTTGATCATGAATCAAAATACATAAACGTTGCCGAAGAAATTTGCCCTGGAAACTTTACTGCCGAAGAAAAAACAGAAATTGAACGGATGGCAAAAGTGGCTCATAAAGCACTTGGACTACGACACTATTCGCGCTCTGATTTTATTGTTCATCCAAAGCGGGGGATTTATATTCTTGAAACAAATACCCTTCCAGGGCTTACTGAACACTCATTATTACCAAAATCGATTAAAGCTGTCGGCTCAAATTATGCTGAACTTTTGGATCATTTAATCACTCTTGCATTAGAGGGTAAGTAGTGTAAAATATTGTTTGTACAGGTAATTCTGTACTTTTGTTTTAATAAAAACAAAATGGGCCCGTAGCTTAGTTGGTAGAGCGCCTCATTTGCACTGAGGAGGTCAGCGGTTCGAATCCGCTCGGGTCCACAAATGGGTAAAGTACTAATCGGATTTTTAAGTAAGTTTAATAAATATGAAAAAAGTTGAAATACATCATAAAACCGTTTTAATCACTTTTTGTATTGTTATTTTAGGGGCTTTTTATTGGTATGAAATAAGACCAGCTATTGCTTATTCTAAATGTAGTGAAAAAGCAACAGAATTAACTGCTGAGAAGAGCGGTTCTTCAGAACAGTTAAATAACTTTTATAATATTACTTATAAGTTGTGTTTAAGAAATAAAGGCATAGAAAAGTAATTGTAAAATTTATTTACAATCATAATGTCAATTTTATTGACATTAATTTCTACCTGACTATAATAAAGGCATGATTAAACATAAATTTTTATTAGAACTAAGAAAAAACCAAGGCGTTTCTCAGGCCTTTGTCGCCAAAAAAATTAGTGTTTCAAGAGCTAGTTATATCGAGATTGAAAAAGGTGTAAAAGAACTTACTATCTCACAAGCAACCAATATTGCTGAAATTTTTAACATTTCTTTAAACGAACTTATATCTGGAAAAATAAATTCAAGTATAGAAGTTTTTCTGCAAGAAAAAGTAAGTAAAAAAGAAGACAAAGAAAAACAAGAAATCAGAATTGATGTCCCACAGAAAAATTTAAAGAAATTTAAAGAAGTTTTGCTTTATATTCTTGAAAAAGTTGGTGGAAAGCCAAATGTTGGAATGACTGTTTTATACAAACTTCTCTATTTCATTGACTTTGATTATTATGAAAAATTTGAGGAGCAACTTATCGGGGCAACGTATATAAAAAATCATTTTGGACCAACACCGGTTGAGTTTAAAAAAGTCGTTGAATCAATGGAAAAAAAGGCAGAATTAGAAACGGTAAAGAGTAAATACTTTCAACATGAACAAACTAAATATTTACCTTGCAGAGAATCTGACATTTCTGTATTAAACGCAAAAGAGATTAAACATATTGATGAAGTGCTTTTTCGGTTGTCAGATAAGTCAGCAACAGAATTAAGCGACTATTCTCACAAAGATGTTCCTTGGATTACTGCCAAGGATGGGCAATTTTTGTCTTATGAATCTGTATTCTATCGTACTAAAGATACTTCTGTTCGAGAATATGAACCTGATAACCTATAAAAATACTTCGGGTTTTGATAAAGATTTAAAAAGATTACTCAAGAAATTTAGAACACTTGAGGACGATATTGAGGTTGTAAAACAGAATGCTATAGAATTATTTCATTTAAACAAAATTGATAATAATTCTATTGAGCCAATTCAAAACTTTTGTTCTGATAATTTAAAGATTTGTAAAGTAAAAAAGTTTGCGTGCAAGGCTCTTAAAGGTCGTGGTGTGCAAAGTGGTATCCGTATTATTTATGCATATCAGGTTTTGAATAATAAAATTGATTTTATCGAAATATATTTTAAGGGTGAATCTGAAAACGAAAATAAAGAGAGGATAAAAGAATATATTGCTAATATGTGATTTCTGTTGTATTATCCAAAACAGAATAGTTGCCGACCTGTTCTGGATTACATGAAGTATTCTCTTGAGCCGTAAGCTCTTGAGGATGGGCTGAAACCCCATGATTCCCAACCAAAAAGGCATTGAAAAATGAAAACTGAAAACCGTCATTCCATGCTTCTTAAAAAAGCATCGCCCGAGATTATTTGCGCTTATGAAACGACAAAAGGTGTAAATTTGCGATTAGCCTGTCAAAAAAGTGATAGAATAAAAAAATGGATTAGACTCATAAGATTATTTTTTCCAGTCGCATTGACTATTCTCGCAGGTTTTACTTGTGTTAGTTGGGCAGGAATCTTTAACCTGATGAATGTTTGGACACTAGCTCCACTGGCAATAATTGCATTAATACTACTTTTTATCCATGAGAAACTTCTTGTTAAGTTTTGGATCGAAGAAGTCGTCGTTGAAAGTTTTATGACCACTATCAAAACTTTCGAAGTCTATCCCAAAACGTCGTCTGATGAGACTACCGCATTAACCCTTGAAGGCATCAAAAGCAGTCTAATTTCCTTAGCAGAAAACATCCTTATCGAAGAAGAAGTTGGGAGAGCGGTTTCTAAACTTCGTAAAAATATAAGCTTAATATGTTTTCTTCTAAAACAAGAAATTGTTATTGAAAAGGCTAGGAGTATATTTGAAATTGCTTTTGATCACCAAGAATATTTTGGTCTTAATCATCCCAAACAAACAATATTTGCTAGGGCAAAAGTTAGTTTAGAAGCGTGGAAGGCAAGCGAACCAGGTTAACAAAAATCAAAGGCTTTAAAGATGTGCCTATAACTTTACCCCAAGCAATCTGGCTTGGGGTTTTCTATTTTATTTATATCTTTTTTGTTAATTCTTCCTCTGTCGTTTATAATAAACAACCATGAACACTCCCGTACTTGTTATCGCATTTAACCGACTACATACTGTTAAAAAATTATTTGAAGCGCTTCGAGTGGTAGAAGCGAAAAAAATCTATGTTGTAATTGATGGTCCTCGACAACACATGGGTATCACTAAAGAATTTGAGGATCGTAAACATATTGAGGCAATAAAAAATTTTATTGCCTCTTTTGTTACCTGGGATTGTAAAGTTATCACAAACTATCAGCATACAAATCTTGGATGCAGAGAAGCTGTTGCCGGAGCAATCACTTGGTTTTTAGATAAAGCCGAAGAAGGGATTATTTTGGAAGATGATTGTTTACCCGATTCAACATTTTTTAATTTCGCAACTGACATGCTTGAAAAATATCGAAATGATGTACAAGTAATGCATATCAACGGTTCGAATTTTCAACATGGAGTAGTTCGAGGAAACGGAAGTTATTATTTTTCAAAAATTGCTTGTCCGTGGGGTTGGGCAACATGGAAACGCGCATGGAAACCGATGGTAGATTATATGAGATTTCCACAAGAACTTGAACCTCTTGTTGAAAAAAACTTTGTAACAAATTTTTTTGATGAAGTATTTACGTATGGACAGAAAAAACAAATAGATAGTTGGGATTATATTTGGCAACAAATTATCTTACGAAAAAATGGAGTTACGATTTCACCAAATAAAAACTTAATAACAAATACAGGGCATGGGGCTGATGCTACTCATACGACTGAAACTGATAATCAAATGGTTGTTCCTTTGCAAGCAATCCGGACAATTGTTCATCCTCATGATTCACAAGAAACTCTTGATTTTAA